>JARLJS010000109.1 GCA_031291075.1 Nevskia sp.
CTTAACAGGCCGCGGAAAAAGCCCTTTCGCTAACCGCGCTGGTGTGATTCAGCCGTCACAGAGGATCACGGCGAGGATGAAGCAGTGCGCGGGACGGACGATCGCAGCGAAGGTCTGTTTTCTTACGTGAGTTGCGAGGCGCGGGTACCGGCAGGGCATCCGCTGCGACCGATCCGGGCGATCGTCGACGAGGCGCTGGAGGTGCTGTCGCCGGACTTTGCCGGAATGTACGCGCCGATCGGGCGGCCCTCGATCCCGCCGGAGAAGCTGCTGCGCGCGCTGTTGCTGCAGGTGTTCTACACGATCCGTTCCGAGCGCCAGTTGATGGAGCAGATGGACTATAACCTGCTGTTTCGCTGGTTTGTGGGCCTGTCGATGGACGCGCCGATCTGGGACGTGACGGTGTTCACCAAGAACCGCGAGCGCTTGCTGGACGGAGACATCGCCGCGCGGTTTCTGACGGCGGTGCTCAGCCAGCCGCGGGTCAAGTCGCTGCTTTCGGACGAACATTTCTCGGTCGATGGCACCCTGATCGAGGCCTGGGCCAGCATGAAGAGCTTCACCCCGAAGGACGACGCGAGCGGGCCTGATGACAACGAAACGCCGCCGGCCAAGCGCAAGGGGCGCAATGCCGAGCGCGATTTCCACGGCGAGAAGCGCAGCAACGCCACCCACGCCTCGACCACCGACCCGGACGCGCGCCTGTTCAAGAAAGCGCACGGACAGGCGGCCAGGCTCTGCCACATGGGCCACGTGTTGATGGAGAACCGCCACGGCCTGGTGGTCGACGCCACGCTGACCCACGCCACCGGTACCGCCGAACGCGAGGCGGCGCTGACCATGCTGGGCCGCTTGCAGCGCCGTCACCGCATCACGCTGGCGGCCGATAAAGCTTATGATACAGCGGATTTCGTCGCGGCGTTGCGGGCGATGAAGGTGACGCCGCACGTCGCCCAGAACACCACCAACCGCCGCTCGGCGATCGACAGCCGCACCACTTGCCATCCCGGCTATGCCGTCAGCCTGCGCATCCGCAAGCGCATCGAGGAGGTCTTCGGCTGGGCCAAGACCTGCGGCGGCCTGCGCAAGACCCGCCACCGCGGTCTGCCCCGCGTCGGCTGGAGCTTCACCCTGACCGCCGCCGCCTACAACCTCGTGCGCCTGCCCAAGCTGATGGCGGTGGGATAATTGCGCCTGAATTCTGTGAGCCGTGCCCAGGCAGCATGCAAACGGGTACTGCTGCAGTCCGAAACGTCCGGCAGCCGCTCACTCATGACGCTGCCAAGGCAAACATGGCGCCAAATCCTGCGTATTTCCGCAGCCTGTTAAA
>JARLJS010000110.1 GCA_031291075.1 Nevskia sp.
CGGCAGCTTACATAGCAGGACAGGTGTCTGCGCAGCCCGGAATTCAGGGCTCGCAGGCGGCTAAACCCTTCAAAAATCGGCCATCCACCACGCTAGGCCGCATCTTCGTCTCATAATCAACGGCCAATTCGGTCGTAAATCAGAGGCTCCCTAGAGCATTTTCTCTTTAGGTGCACACATCTTCCCCTCTCCCGCTTGCGGGAGAGGGTGGCCCGCAGGGCCGGGAGAGGGGCTTTGCGTCCGGCCAAAAGCCCCTCTCCCCTACCCCTCTCCCGCACGCGGGAGAGGGGAACAACATGTATGCATCTAAACTAAAGATGCTCTAGGGCTGATGCAGATCCGGTTACGCGAGGGTATGCGGAAACGACGGTAGACGAAACTTCTGCACCGCCCCGCAACGAGCGCGGCGGAAGCCGCCGCAATCAGGCAGCCAGCGCGGCCTGGACCTTGGCGGCGGTGGGGGCGCCGTTGGCGCGCAGCTCCTGGGCGAACAGGGCGATGCGCCATTCCTCGATCAGCCAGCGGGCGGGGTGGAAGGGGTTTGGCAGGCGCGGGAGGAGTGCCGCGATCTGGCGCTGCGATTCGAGGTCGCGCTGGGGCTTGTGGGGGAGGCGGTCGAGGCGTACGGCGGCGGCCTTCAAATACACCGCGATGCGCGGCCAGATTTCGTCGGGGATCGTGCCGGCGAAACCCTCGGCGAACAGGCTTTGCAATTGGGCACGGATGTCGGCCGCGGCTTCCGGCCAGGATTTGGCGGAGGCATCGAGGCGCTTGCGCAGCTCCATCGCGGTGTTGAGCCAGTTGCAGACGTCGTCGAGGCGGGCGGCGGCCTCGCGGCCGAATTCGGCGCGGTGTTCTAGCGCGTTGCGGAAGGCAGCCTCGTCGCGGATCGCCGCCGGATTCCAGGTGCTGCGCGCGGCGCGTTCGGCTACGCGCAAGGCGAGGCCGTCGGCGTTGAGGCCGGTCTGCGCCAGGGCGATACCGAGCCGGCTGCGCGCGGTTTTCGACAGGTCGCGCAGGCGATCGGCGACCCGGGACAACAGCAGGGCCTGCACGCCGGCGGCATGGGCCGCGTGCGCGGCCGCGGCCGATTCGAACAGGCACAGCGAGATGCCGTCGGCCGTGGCCTGCAGGGCGGGGTAGGCGGGTGCACCGCCCACGCCGACCCGCTCCGGCAGTGTGCCGAAGTCCCAGTCGGCTACGCGCTCGCGGGTCCAGCGGCGCGACTCGCTGTCGTCGGCGGCGCGACGGCCGAGTTCCTCGCGTGCGCTGCCGGCGTGACGGTCCTGCAGCTCGGCCAGGGTGCCGGCCTGGTCGAGCGGAGAACCGTGGGCATCCTCCAGCACCAGCCGCGGCAGCAGGTGCGCTTCCAGCTTGTCGGGCGCGAAATCGCCAGGCGCGAGCGCGATACCGAGCATGGCGTGGAAGCGTGCGCAGATCGCGGCCAGCAGTTCGCCTTCGTCCGCTTTGGCGCTGGCGGCGATGGCGTTGGCGTAGTCGGCGGCGGGCGTGCAGTGGCGGCGGAGGTGCATCGGCAGGGTGCGGATCAGCGCCTCGATCTTGGCCGGCAGCAGGCCCGGCACCAGCCAGTCGAAGCGCGCCGCCGGCAGCGCGAACAGGCGCGCCATCGGGATATGGAAGGTGACGCCATCGGCGGCGTCGCCGGGGTTGTGAGAGTAGCTCAGGCGGATGCGGGTGCCGGCGAGGTCGAGGTGGTCCGGGAACAGGCGCGCGACGTCGGGATCGGCGCCGGGCTTGAGTGCGTCGGCTTCGCGCATCAGCAGTGGCGCCGGCGCGCCAGGCTTGCCGGTGGCGCCGATGCGCCGCAGCCAGTTCTTCAGGCCGGCGGTGGTGCAGATGTCGGCGGGCAGGCGCGCGTCGTAGAACGCGCATAGCCGCTCTTCGTCGGCCAGCAGGTCGGGCCGGCGCAGGCGGGCCTCCTTGTCGCGCACGCTGTCGAGCAGGGCCTGGTTGCGTTCCAGGAACGGCGGCGGGTTGGGCATGTCGCCGCGCACCAGCGCCTCGCGGATGAAGATGGCGCGTGCCGCCGCCGGTTCGTCGGAGCCGTAGTGCCGCGCCCGCCGCAGCACCTGCATGCCGAACAGCGTGATGGTCTCCAGCGCGCTCACCTCGCCGCGTTGCGGGTTCCATTCCGGGTGCTGCAGCGTGCTCTTCACCAAATGCGGCGCCACCTCGGCCAGCCAGGCCGGCTCGATGGCGGCGTTGACGCGGGCGAACAGCTGGCTGGTCTGGGCAAGCTGCGCGCACACGATCCACGGCGGCGGCTTCTTCGCCAGCGCCGAGCCCGGGAAGATGCGGAAGCGCCGGCCGCGTGGTCCGACGAACTCGGGTGCCTCCGGCTGCTTCTGGCCGATGTGGTCGATCAGGCCGGCCAGCAAGGCCTTGTGCAGCGGGGCATACAGCGTATCCAGCGGCGTGGGTGCAGCATTCGCCTCGGCCTTGCCCAGCAGGTCGGCGATCTGGCGGTACACGCTCTCCCATTCCTCCATCCGCAGGTAGGAGACGAAGTGTTCCTTGCACAGCCGGCGGAGCTGGCGGTTGGAGGACGCCTCCGACCACTCGCGCCAGCGCCGCCACAGATTGAGCAGGGTGAGGAAGTCGGACTTGGCATGGCGCCACTCGGCGTGCCGCGCACGCGCGGCTTCCTGCGCGTCCGGCGGCACTTCGTGCGGGTCCTGCACCGACAGCGCGGCGGCCAGCACGTACACCTCGTCGCGGCAGGGCGTATCGCGGCCGGCGAGGGCCATGCGGGCGATGCGCGGGTCGAGCGGCAGGCGGCCCAGCTCGCGGCCGAGCGGGGTGAGGCGCTTGTCCTCGTCAAGCGCGCCGAGGGTCTGCAGCAGGCGGTAGCCCTCGGCGACGTGGCGGCCTTCGGGAGGGTCGAGCCAGGGGAAGTCGCCGATCTCGCCGAGGCCGAGCGCGGCCATCTGCAGGATCACGCCGGCCAGGTTGGCGCGCAGGATCTCGGGATCGCTGAAGGGTGGCCGCTGCGCGAAGTCCTCTTCCGCGTACAGCCGCAGCGCGACGCCGGGGCCGACGCGGCCGCAGCGGCCGGAGCGCTGGTTGGCGGCGGCCTGCGCGATCGGCTCGATGTGGAGCTGCTGCACGCCCTGGCGCGGGGCGTAGCGGTTGATGCGGGCGGTGCCGGTGTCGACCACGTAGCGGATGCCGGGCACGGTGATGGAGGTCTCGGCCACGTTGGTGGCGAGCACGATGCGCGGGGCGCCACGCGAGGAGAACACGCGGTCCTGCTTCTCCGCCGGCAGGCGCGAGTAGAGCGGCAGCACCTCGGCGCGCGGAAAGCGGCCGGGCAAGGAGCGGGCGAGGTCGTTGATCTCGCGCTCGCCGGGCAGGAATACCAGGGTGTCGCCAGGCCGCTCGCGCCACAGGTCCTCGACTGCGCTGCCGACCTGCTGCTCCAGGTCGCCCTCCTCGTCCGGCGGGCGGTAGCGCAGCTCCACCGGGTAGGTGCGGCCTTCCACCAGGAACACCGGCGCGGCGAAGTGGCGTGCGAACTTGTCCGGGTCGAGCGTGGCGGAGGTCACGATCAGCTTGAGGTCCGGCCGCCGCGGCAGCAGGCGCTTGAGCCAGCCGAGCAGGAAGTCGATGTTGAGGCTGCGCTCGTGCGCCTCGTCGATGATGATGGTGTCGTAGGCGAGCAGGCTGCGGTCGCGTTGCAGCTCGGCCAGCAGGATGCCGTCGGTCATCAGCTTGACCAGCGAGCGCTCCGACACACGGCGGTCGAAGCGCGTTTCGTAGCCCACCAGCTCGCCCACCCGCGAGTCCAACTCGGACGCGATGCGGTTGGCCACGCTGCGCGCGGCCAGCCGCCGCGGTTGGGTGTGCCCGATCAGCCCGCGCGCACCGCGTCCCAGCTCCAGGCACAGTTTGGGCAGCTGCGTGGTCTTGCCCGAACCGGTCTCGCCGCAGACCACCACCACCTGGTGGTCGCGGATCGCCTGCAGCAGCTCGGCTTTGGCCTGCACCACCGGCAGCTCGGCCGGATAGGCGATCGCCTGCGGCAGCAAGCGGGAGCGGTTCTCCGCCGCCAGCAGGGCCTGCTGCACGTCGCGTTCGAAGCGCGCGGTATCGAAGCCGGTGTGCCGCTGCGCGCCTGCGAGCTGCCGTCCCAGGCGCGCGGCGTCGCGCAGAAGCAGGCGTTCGCGCACCAAATCGAAACTGGCTTGGAGGGCGGGGACTTGCGGGGAGGGAGAGGGTGTCACGGCCGGGTTGGGATTACGCGGGCGCTATGATACCCGCGAATCGTATCCAAAAAAAAAGAAGCCGGCCGGCATTCCGGCCGGCCGGCTTCTTCAAATTCCGCCCTTGGGCGGAGCAGCCTCAGGAGTGCGGCGTCTGCGTGAAGTCGAACAGGTTCATCAGGTCGCCGATCGACGGACCGTTGATCGGTTGGTATGGGTTGGCCTTGGTGCTCAGCGGATCAGGCAGGTTGTCGCGGCTGCGCGCCGAGATCTTGCCCAGCTTCCAGTTGGCTTCGATGAACTTCAACATCGAGACGTGATCGTAGTACGTGTGGTCCACGTAGCCGGTCTTCGACCAGGGGGAGACGGCGATGAAGGGGATGCGGGTGCCGTCGCCGAAGAAGTCGACCGCCTGGATGTAGCCTGAGTCGTAGTAGCCGCCGCCCTCGTCGGTGGTGATGAAGATGGCGGTGGAGGCCCACAGCTCCGGATTGGCCTTGACCTGGGCGATCAGGTCCTGGATGAACAGCTCGTACAGGTCGGTGGTCGAGTCGGCCGGGTGTCCCGCCAACGCCTCGAACGGACGCACGAAGGACACCGCCGGCAGCGTGCCGTTCTTCACGTCGTTGAGGAAGGCGCCGTAGTTCTGCAGGTTCTGCGCCTGGGCCGTGGTCTCGATGCTGGTGTAGGCCGTCAGCGGATCGCAGATGCCGCAGTACGAGTGGAATGCCAGCGGAATGCCGTCGACCGCGTTGGCGAAGGTGGTCGGGTCGTCGCCGCGGTCCGCCGCGTAGTATTTCCACGACAGGCCGGACGAGGTCATCAGGTCGGCGATGGTGGGATTGGTCTGCGGCGGCAGGGTGAACTGGTCGGAGCCGAGCTGGCCGGTGGTGCCGTCCTGCTTCCAGTACAGGTTGTAGTTGTTGACCAGGTAGTAGTGTCCGGCCACGCAGTTCGGGTTGGTCACGCGCTGGCGCTGCAGCTCGCGCAGCACGCTGGCCACACCGGGCTGGCCCGGGTCGGCGCAATTCACGTACGAACCGCCGCTGTAGCCGTCCTGCGTGTAGTAGTTGTTGGTGCCCGGATACGGCGTGGGATTCTCGATCTGGTTGGCGTAAGGAACGCCGGCGGTGCCATCGAGGTTGGTGAAGAAGGCCGCATCCGCGGAGACGATCGCCTGGAAGTTGGCGCCGGTGCCGCCCATGATCGCCTGGTGGTAGTTGTCGCCGATCGCGTAGTTGTCGGCCAGCGACTTGAAGATGGCCGCGTCGCCGGTCTGGCTGGCGCCGTGCGCGTCGACGTAGGGATTCATGTTGTAGAAGCCCATCGAGATCGCGCCTTCCATGGGATTGAAGCCGCCGGCCGGAGGGAGCGCGCCGTTCGAGCCGGTGCCGATGGTTTCCTCCACCCAGGCGAACTTGTCGTGGCGGCCGCCGTCGACGTCCTGCCACATCTGGAAGAAGCGGTGTACCGGGTCGCCGGTGTAGGCCGCGTAGGGCACGTACCAGCTGATCTGGAAGGGGCCGTTCGGCATGTTGTTGGGGAAGCGGCCATCCGGAACACCCTGCGGCAGCCCGATGCCATAGGTGGTGTACGGCTGCGGCAGCACCGCGTAGCTGCCGGTCGACAGCGTCTCCGCGTGGTACTGCCACACGTCGAGCCCTATGTTCTGGCGGGCGAGGGCGAAGTGGGGACCGGGTGAGCCGTCGGCTTTGACGATGCCCTTGCTGAGCAGGTTGGAGATGGTCTGGCCGGACTTCGGCTGATAGGTGCCGAACAGGTTGTCGAAAGTGTGGTTCTCGCCGACGACGATGATCACGTGCTGAATCGGGGTGACCGGCGCCGGTGCGGTCTGGCCGGCTTGCGCCGACAGCATGACCAGCGACGCCGCTGCAACGGTGAGGCGTGATGAGAATTTCATAGCATGTCCTTCACGTGCGGGATGGTGATGCGACCGTGGCTGGGCCGCGCCCTTCCGAGTGCGCATGCCCGCGCCGTCGGCGTCCATGCCGGGACCGCTCCTGCGCGCTCCGGTCTGCTTTAGCGCCTGGGCACTCTATGGCGCGCGTGTTGACCTTTGATGAACGGGCGCAAGTTCACGCGCGGTTCGTTTTTGCGCGTGTGTGCGGCTGGCGGTGCGGGACGTGTGACGGTGCGCGTTGCGCGCACTGTGCGCCTTAGCGCGCGGCGCTGTCCGCGGCCGGCACGCCCCCGCCCAGCGCCAGCATCAACTGCACCGCGTCCTGGCTGCGCTGCGCCTGCGCCTTGAGATAGCCGAGCTGCGCCTGCTGGCGCAGGCGCTCGGCGTCGATCACCTGCAGGATGCCGGAATTGCCGACGGCATAGCTCTCGCGGGTGAGCGCCAGGCTGGCCTCGGCGCTGTCGAGCGCCTTGCGCTGGGCGGCGAGCTGTTCGGCGTCGTGGTCGAGGGCGGTGAGGGCGTCGGCGACCTGGCCGAAGGCCTGCAGCACGGTCTGCTCGTAGCTGGCGAGGGCCGCCTGCCGCGCGTCCTCGGCGCCGCGGCGCTCGGCGCGCAGGGTGCCGCCGTCGAACAGCGGGGCGGTGAGCCCGCCGGCCAGGCCCCAGGCGGTGCTGGCGGCGTCGAAGAGGTGGCCGGGCGAGGTGGACTGCTGGCCGGCGGAAGCGGTCAGCGTGATCTGCGGATAGAGTTTGGACGTGGCCACGCCGACGGCGGCGGTGGCAGCGTGGAGCTGCGCCTCGGCGGCGAGGATGTCGGGGCGGCGGTGGGCCAGCTCGGACGGCAGGCTCAGCGGCAGGGTCAGCGGCGGCTGCAGGGTGGCGAGCTCGAACTCCGGCGCCGTCCAGTCGGCGGGCGCATGGCCGGCCAGCACGGCAAGGGCGTGGCGTGCGGCGGCGAGCTGCTGGTGCAGCGGCGGCAGCAGGGTTTCGTCGCCGGCGAGCTGGCTCTGCGCGGCGAGCAGATCGACGCGGGTGGCGGAGCCGGCCTGCAGGGCGGTCTGGACCAGCTCGACGTTCTTCTGGTCGTCCGCCAGCAGGTCCTGCAGGGCGGCGATCTGCGCGCGTGCCGAGGCGATCGCCAGCGCCTGTTGCGCCACGCCGTCGCTGAGGCTGAGCTGCGCGGCGCGGAGCTGGTACTGCTGGTAGTCCGCCAGCGCGGCCTGCTGCTCCACCGCGCGCTGCAGGCCGCCGGTGTAGTCGAACACATAGCTGACGCTGGGGCCGAAGGCGTAGTAACTGAAGGCGGGGTACACCAGTGGGCCGCTGAACTCCGCACCGTACTTCTGCCGGCCGATACCGGCGTCGGCGTCGATCCGGGGATACAGCGCGCCGCCGCTGGCGGTCACCGCTTCGTGCGCCTGCGCCAGCGTGGCCCGCGCGGCGGCTAGGCTGCGGTTGCCGGACAGCACTTGCTCCATGGAGGAATCCAGCGCGGGCGATTGGAACAGGGTCCACCATTGGGCCGCCGGGTCCTGGCCGAGCGCGAGCTGCCCGCCAGCCTGGTCCAGCGCGGGATGCGCTTCGCTGGCGTAGGCCCCGGCCGCGGGCGGCTGCGGCCGGCTGAAGTCCGGGCCGACGCTGCAGGCGGCGAGGAGCAGGCTGGCGCCCAGAGCGGCCCTATTCGACGGCGACATGCGGGGTGTCCTGCAGCGCACCGCGGGGTGTCACGCGCACCAGCAGCAGCAGCGGCATGGCGACCAGCGTGAGGATGAACATGAGCCAGAAGTCGTCGAGGTAGGCGACCATCGCGGCCTGGGCATTGATGGCGGCGTCGAGTGCGGCGCGGCCGGCGTGGCCGGCGAGCTGCGTCGCCAGCTGCGGATGGCGCGCGGCGAGATTGTAGGGATTGATGTGCTGGACCAGGGTGGAGTGCACCACTTGGGTGTTGCTGGTGAGCAGGGCCTGCACCGCCGAGATGCCGACGCTGCTGCCGATGTTGCGGGTGAGGCTGAACAGCGCCGAGCCCTCGTTGCGCAGCTGCGGCGGCAGGGTGGCGAAGGTCAGCGCCGCCATCGGCACGTAGGCGATGCCGGTGCCCATGCCCTGCAGCACGCCGGCCCAGAACACCGGCTCCCCGTTCATCTGTGCGTCGAATTGCGTCATCTGCCACGACGACACGGCGATGAGGACGAAGCCGGCGCCGATGATGATGCGCGCGTCCAGGCGTCCCACCAGGCGTCCCACCACCAGCATCGCCACCAGCGAGCCCAGGCTGCGTGGTGCGGTGAGCAGGCCGGCGTCGTACACCGGGTAGTTCATCAGGTCCTGCAGCATCGAGGGCAGCAGCGCCAGGGTGGCGAACAGCACGATGCCGACCACGAAGATGAAGATGTTGCCGGTGAGGAAGTTGCGGTCCTTGAACAGCGAGGGCCGGATGAAGGGTTGCCGGCTGGTGGCGGAATGCACCAGGAACAGGTAGAAGGCGAGGCCGGCCACGGTGGCCTCGACGATGATCTCGGTGGAGGCGAACCAGTCCTTCAGCGAGCCGCGGTCCAGCATGAGCTGCAGCCCGCCCACCGCGATGCTGAGCAGGGCGAAGCCGGGGAAGTCGAAGCGCGAGCGGCGCCTGTCGCCATCCGGCATATAGGCGGCCACGCCCAGGAAAGCCAGCACGCCCAGCGGCACGTTGATATAGAACACCCAGCGCCAGCTGTAGTGGTCGGTGAGCCAGCCGCCCAGGATGGGCCCGAGCATCGGTCCCAGCAGCACGCCCTGGCCCCAGGCCGCCATTGCCCGGCCATGCTGCGCCGGCGGATTGATGTCGAACAGGACTGCCTGTGACATCGGCACCAGCGCCGCGCCCGCCAGGCCCTGCAGCAGGCGGAACAGCACGATCTGCGGCAGCGTCTGCGCCATGCCGCACAGCATCGAGGCGACGGTGAAGCCGACGATGGAGAACAGGAACAGGCGCTTGCGGCCGATCTGCCCGGCGAGCCAGCCGGTGAGTGGCGTCATGATGGCCGCGGCGACGATGTACGAGGTCAGCACCCAGCTCATCTGGTCCTGGGTGGCGGACAGCGTACCCTGCATGCGCGGCAGTGCCACGTTGGCGATGGTGTTGTCCAGCGTCTGTAGGATCGAGGCGAACATCACCGTCACGGTGATCATGCCCCGGTTCAGTTGCGGCCGCGCCGCGGCCTCGCTCATGGCGCGGCCGAGCCTCCGAACAGCCGGCGCCGATGGCCGGTATCGACCTCCACCGTGGCGCTGAGGCCGGCTTGCAGCGGCAGGTCGGCGTCGGCACCGTCCAGCTCCAGCCGGACCGGCAGGCGCTGCACCACCTTCACCCAGTTGCCGGTGGCGTTCTCCGGCGGCAGCGCCGAGAACTGTGCGCCGGTGCCGGGCGACAGGCTCGCCACGTGGGCTTTGAGGGTGCGGCCCGGATAGCGGTCGATCCTCACCGTGGCGGACTGCCCCGGCCGCATGTGGGCGAGCTGGTCCTCCTTGAAGTTCGCCTCCAGCCACACGTCGCGGCTGGAGATCAGCGCGAACACCGGGTTGGCGGCGTTGATGTAGTCGCCCACCTGGAGCTGCTCCACCTGGGCGACGATGCCGTCATCCGCTGCATGGATCGAGGTGTAGGAGAGGTTCAATTCGGCGCGGTCCAGCTCGGCCTGCGCCTGCTGCACCGCCGGGTGCCGGTCGGGGTCGAGGTCCGGATTGCCGCCCAGCATGGCCAGCACGCTGGCGAGCTGCTGCTGCGACGAGGCGAGCTGCTGGCGCGCGGCATCGCGGGCGTGCTGGGCCTGGTCGAACTGCGCCTGTGAGGCGATGCCGGACGCCAGCAGCCGCTGCTGCCGCTGGTACTCCTTCTGCTGGTAGGCCAGCGCGTCCTGGGCCGAGCGCTGCGCCGCCAGCTGCTGACGGTAGGTGGACTTGCCGGCGATGATCTGCAGCCGCGCCAGGCCGAGCTTGGCCTGCGCTTCCGCCACCGCGATCTCGAACGGCCGGGGATCGAGGCGGAACAGCAGGTCGCCGCGGCGCACGTGCTGGTTGTCGCGCACCAGGATTTCGGTGACGCGGCCGGCGACGTTGCTGCTGATCGAGGACTGGGCGGCGCGTATGTAGGCGTCGTCGGTGGACATGTAGCGTCCGCCGGCAAGCCAGAACCACAGCGCGCCGATTGCCACCACCGCCACGCCCAGGATCATCAGCGGCAGGCGCAGGCGTTCGCCCAGGCCGAGCTCGTTGCGGGCCGGGGTGCCGGCCACGGCGCTGCCGGCGGCGTTCATGACACCGCTCCTGCGCGCTTGCGGCGCGGCGTAGCGCGGGCGCGCGGCATCTCCGCCGTGCCCGGTACCAGCGCGTCGAGGTTGGCGTGGATGCGCTCCAGCAACTGCATCAGCTGCTGCCCATCGGCGTCCGACAGGCCGGCCAGCGCTTCCGCGCGGGCGCGGTCGGCGATGCGCCACATGCGCCGCAGCAGCGGCGCTGCCGTGGGCGTGAGATGGAGCCGGCGCGCCCGGCGATCGGCCGGATCCGGCCGGCGCTCGACCCAGCCGTCGCCCTCCATGCGGTCGAGCAGGCGCATCAGGGTCATGGGGTCGGTGTCGGTGAGGTAGGCCAGCCGCACCTGGGTGATGCCCTGGTTGCGCTGCAGGTAGCCGAGCACCTTGCATTGCTCCAGCGTCAGGTTGAGGTCGACCGCGTGCCGCTGGAAATTGAGCGACGACAGGCGCGACACGTCCTTCATCAGGAAACCGAAATTGCCCAGGCGGTCCATGCGGCGGGCACAGATATGATAACAGGCAATATCATATCACATGATATTAAGTGGCCACAGGCCGCCGACGGATGGGGTGGCTGCTTGCGGTGACCGGCGGCAGCCCGGGACAGGCGGGTGCTGCGGCCTGGCGGCTCCGTCTACTTCGCGCCGGCCAGTTCCCGTTCCACCAAGTAGCGCACCAGCTCGATGGTCTGCGCATAGCCGCCGGCCGAGTTCGGCGTGAGGCGGTACTTGCCGTTGACGATGAGGGTGGGCGTGCTGGCGACCTGGTCGGCGAGCATCTGCGCGTCGGAGCGCCGGATCAGCGAGTCGACGGCGAATGAGTTGGCGGTGGCGAGGAAGTCCTGTTTCTTCACGCCGTAGCGGGTGTAGAAGTTCGCCACATCCGCGATGGTGGGCTGCTTGTCCTGCGGCAGCGGGTGCCCGGTGGTCTTGTCGAAGGTGGCCAGGCTGCCGCTGCCCCAGATGGCGTCGTACATGGCGTCGTGGCTCTGCTCGGCGACGTTGAGGGTCTGCGCGGCCAGGAAGGCGCGCTGGAACACCGGCCAGTCCTCCGGCGGGTTGAAGCCGGCCGGCAGGTAGGCCATGCGCGCCTGCGGCGGCAGGGCGGCTTTGAGTTGGTTCAGGGTCGGCTCGAATAGGTTGCAAGCCGGGCAGGCGTAGGAGAACACCTCCAGCACCTCGACCTTGCCGGCGGTTGATGTGGGCTGCGCCGGCTCGAGGCGGAAATAGTGCGTTCCCTCCACCCAGCGCGAGACGTTATCGGCGTGGGCGGCGCTGCAGCAGGCGAGCAGGGCAAGGCAGATCAGGCGCTTGAGCATGGTGCTCTCCGGGCGGTGGGCTCGATTGGACTGCCGGATCCGAGCGGTGTTCCCGCGCGCGGCCGATCATTACGGCATGGATGGTGATGGCGCCAAGGCCGAAGAGCTGTTGCGCCAGGCGGAGCATGAGCTGCACGATGCGGTGGAATCCGCCAAGGCGGCGAAGTAAGGATCGCAGGCGCGGGGCAGACATCCCGCACCCGGCGGGGTCAGTACGTCACCGTCGCCGTCACGGTGGTCTGGTAGGTGTCCGGTACCGGCGTGGTCTGCACCGGTACCTGGCCGTAGACGTTGATCGCCTGCGCGCCGCCGTTACCGGTGCCGCTCACCGTGTTGGTGCCGACGGTGTTGCCCCACACGGTGCCGTGGCCGGAATCGGAATAGAGCTGGAAGCTCATGGTCGTGCTGGTATTGCCTGTCGTGGTGCCGGCCATCAGGCGCGTGCTGACGGTCGAGCCGGTGACGGTGCCGGCGTCGAGGCCCACGTTGTACGGCGTGGTGTTCGAGCAGGTCACGTTGACGGTGGTGGAGCCGTTGACGGCAGAGGTCAGCAGGCCCACGCTGCTGCCGAAGTTAAGAGTGGATGCGCTGATGCTGCAACTGGATGTCAGCGTCACCTGCACCAGGAAGGTGGTGGTGGTGGTGCTGGCCGCGGCGTCGAAGGACAGACCGGCGAGCGCCAGAAACGCTGCCACGCCGGCGCGCGAAGCCAGCCGGGATGACAGGCGGCTGCCGGTCGGCTTGCTCTGCTTCATGCGCACACTCCCTATGCATATTTCCTTGCCATGCTTGCCGAATCGTACAAGAGCGATGGGGTGGTGGAACCCGCCGGCGGACGGCTGGCGTTTTCCGGTGGAGAACCGGCGGCGCGGCGATCGCCAGCGGTATGGCGTGACGGACGGGTGGCGGCGCGCGCGGCGGCTTGTCCGCCGGCGGCGACCGGCGGTCGTGGAGTGCGTGAAATTTATATACTTGTCGCCAACGCGGTGTCCCCCGAAAGGGCAGAATCATCACCGCGCCGACGCGGTGGTCGCGGCAGAACAGTGCTCGCATGGGGGTGCGATGTCGATGCTCGATATTTTTGGACGGCAGCAGACCGGTGAGAACATCACCGAACTGCGCTATCTCAGGCCGGATGGCAAGCGCTGCATCACGCGCCTGCAAGCCGGCGGCGTCAAGGGGCTGGGTACCCAGTTCCAGAGCACGTCGGATCCGTTGTGGATCACCTCCTGCGAGGGCGCGCCGCGGCAGTGGCTCGCCTACATGGGGCTCGACAAGCGCTGGTGGTGGAGCCGGGTCCGCGCCGAGTTCGACGACCACTCCAAGCTGTACGTCTTCTCGTTCGAGCACCGCGGCCCCGGCGAATCCGCCGACGCCGGTCCGGAAAACCTGGGGCAGAGCAAGAACCGGCTGGAGCTGAAGCGCATCGGCTTCCACGGCACCGACGGCGAAAGCCGCTACTACGCCACCATCGGCACTGCGGCGCTGGCGCAGACGCCGAGCTTCGAGGTGGTGAAGCTTACCTGAGCGCCGGACCGGCCGCTGTTCCGGGGGTGGCTTCCGCCGCGGCTGGGGCGAGCAGCACTTCGTAACCGCCGATCAGCCGCACCGGCTGGTAGTGCGCCAACAGATCGGCCATGGTGCCTACCGGCAGGCGTGGCTCGGCCAGGCTGTTCTTCTCGATCAGGATGTAGGCGTATTGCCGCCGGTCGACGCGCTCGCTGAACACGTTGCTGGACAGCCGCTCCAGGGCGATCTTCTGGCCGTAATTGAAGAAGTCGATCTCCATCGGTTTGCCCGCCCAGTAGCAGATCGCCAGGGTCTCGCAGGCCACGTCGCCCTGCACCTTGGACAGCTCGGTATTGAGGGCCACCAGCTCCTGCGAGTGGTTGATGGTGCCGGCGCGGACCAGGTAGGGGTTGGTGCGGTAGGCGAGGACGCCGTAGGCGGCGAAGGGCAGCACCAGCAGCAGCGCGGCAGCGGATCCCAGGGCGGGGGCGGCGGGCAGCCGCGCCAGCATCGGCTCCAGCGCCACCAGCAGGGCCACCGCGCCGAGTGCTACGGCGGTGATCAGGTCGAACGCGACGTTGTAGTTGACGCCGGAGCCGGACATCATCCAGAACGCCACCGGCGCCGACCACAGCAGGTAGGCCGCCACCAGCAGGCCCTGCGGGCGCCGCCACAGCAGCATGGCCGCCGTCAGCGTCGCCAGCAGGTAAGGCAGCAGGTAGGGCAGCAGCGGGGCGGCCATGCCGATCGAGCGATCCAGCGATGCCAGCCTGGCGTGATGCAGCACACTGTCCACCAGCGCCTGGCCCCATGCCGCGTACACCAGTGCCAGCGCCACTGCGCCGACCACCACTGCCGCCGCCAGGAAACGGCCCAGGCGCCGCCGGTCCCATACCAGCGCCCAGGTGCACAGCGCCAGCGGCAGCGAGATCACGTTGTGCTTGACCAGGCCGGCCGCGGCGATCAGCGCCGCCGCCAGCAGCATCCGCCCGAAGCGGCCGGAGCCGGTCAGGAATACCACGGCGCCGGAGCTGACCAGGGCGTGCGACAGGAACTGCGGATCGTCGATGAAGAAATAGCTCGGCTTGACCGCGTAGGTGCCGAGCAGGAAGGCGCCGGCCCCGATGGCGGCCAGCGGCCGCGCCGCGCCCAGCCAGCGGCCGAGCAGGAATACGTTGCCGGCGGTGACCAGCGCCGACAGCAGGGCGGTGAGCCGTCCGGCTACCACGTTGTCGCCGATCAGCCGGCCGACGGCGCCGACGATATAGAACGACAGCGGCGGGTAGTTGTTGGTGAACATCGCGTCCGGCGGCGGGTACAGCAGGCCGCCGTGGATCGCGATGTCCGCCAGATAGGCGTTCCAGCCCTCGTTGTAGTTGAACGACACGTGGAGCGGGATCAGGTATACCGGCACCGCGACCAGCGCCGCGAATTCGATCAGCAGCAGCAGCGCCAGGGCGCGCTGTGCGCGGGAAGTCGCGCCGGCGGGGAGCATGGACATGCGGGGATCCGTTATTTGCGTTTCCAGACGAAGTTGGCGGTGGCGGCGTAGTTCCACACCGCGCTGATGGCGATGCCGGCGACGCCCGCAACCCACCAGCGGTAGTGGTGCTCGAAGATCGCGCCGGCCACGCCGACGTTGGCCGCCGCGCCGATGCCGCAGGCGGCATAGAACCACAGCAGGCCGCGCAGGGCGCGCAGGCCCTTGAGGCGGCGGTCGCGGTAAGTGAGCAGGTTGTTGAGGAGGAAGTTGGCGGTCATCGCCACCAGGGTGGCGGCGCCCTGCGACCAGTCGAACGGCAGCCCCAGTCCGTGCAGCGCCGCCGTCAGCACCGCCATGTGGATCAGCACGCCGGCGGCGCCGATGATGGAGAACGACAGGAAGCGCACCGGGACGTAGCGGCCCACCAGCTTGTCCAGCAGCAGCAGCAGGTAATCCCACAGCGCGGTGGAGTCGAGCTTGGATTCGCCGGCGGCGCGGTTGCGGAAGCGGTAGGGGATCTCGCGGAAGACGAGCGGACGCGGCGAGGAGGCGAACAGATCGAGCAGGATCTTGAAGCCGATGGCCGAAGTATTGCGCACCGCCTGCATGAACACCGTGCGCGGCAGCATGAAGTACCCGCTCATCGGGTCCTTGAGCGCGGCCGGCGCGACGATGTGACTGAGCCGCGTGGCGAGGCGGCTCATGGTGGCGCGCGCTCCCGCCCAGTCGGCCTCGCCGCCCTCGACGTAGCGGCTGCCCACCACGATGTCCACGCCGCCCTGGCGCAGCGTCGCCAGCATGGCGGGCAGGGTGCGCTCGTCGTGCTGCAGGTCGGCGTCCATTACCGCCACGTATTGTGCCGACGAGGCGAGGATGCCCTCGACGCAGGCCGAGGACAGGCCACGCCGGCCGATGCGCTGCACGCAGCGCACGCGGGTGTCTGCGCACGCCAGTTCGCGCACGGCGTCGGCGGTGCCGTCCGGCGAGTCGTCGTCGACGAAGATCACCTCCCAGGCGATACCGGCCAGCGCCGCGGCGAGCCGCCGCACCAGTTCGGCCACGTTGCCGCGCTCATTGAAGGTCGGCACCACCACCGACAGCTCGGCCGCGCCGGCTGCGTGCGCGTCGGCGCCCGCGGCGATGGCGGGAGTCCCCGTCGTATCGGTGTCGTTCATGGGTCTGTCGGTCGCCGACGCCGGGCGGCCCCGGACGCCGCCTTCGGTTTTGCGCTCTGGTTGGATGTTAGCGGCAGGCTGGGGCGATTCTACACATGCCGGCGGATTTGCACTCCGCGCGCGTGGGCCGGCGGCGCCGCTACGGGCAGCGGGCCAGCGTGCTGCGGGAGGTCAGGCAGGTCTGGTCGCGCCGCACGCAACTGCGCCGGCATCGGGTCACGGCGACTCCGCGCGGCCGCGCGCTCAGTGCACCAACGCCGAGACGAAGTGCCCGTTGTTGTCGTCGGCCAGGATGTCGATCATCGCCGGCGTGGCGTTGGTGCCGGAACCGCTGGCCGGAATGTAGTACGACAGGCCGGAGTAGTTGATGCTGGTCGCGCCGCAGACCTGGGTGAAGGTCTCGCTGTAGGCGTTGAAGTTGGGATCGACCAGGCTGAAGAAACCGTTGTAGGTGCAGCCGGTCGTGTCGCTGCCGCTGACCGCGCCGCTCGCCTGGATGGTGAGGGTGAGGCTGTAGCCGGTGGTGCTGAGGCTCCAGTTACCCGCCAGCGTGGGCAGCGAGGAACTGTAGAGATAGATGTTGTCGAAGTTGAGCGACAGGTTCTGCGTGTCCTGGCCCTGGGCGGCGAGCGTGGCGCTCAGGCCGGGTTGGGTGACCTGGCCCGACAGCGAGCCGGAGAAGGTGGTGTGGTTGCCGGGGAAGGCGAGGAAGCTGCCGTACAGCGAATCACCCGAGGTACCGAGGCTCAGGCGGTAGTAGTCGCCGTTGGTCACCAGCATGCGGCCGTCGCCGTTCTCGTCGATGACCGCGACCGCCGGCAGCGACTTCTGGGTGGTGGTGTCGGTGGCCGAGCCCTCGTAGATACCGGACGGGTCGGCATCGCAGAAGTCGCAATGATTGCTGCCGCAGCCGGCCAGCACAAGCGCGGCCAAGGAAACCGCGGGTGCGGCAAATCTGGCGTTCATATATATCTCCCCCTATTGTGCCTATGCCGCTGAAATTAAGCCGGTCAAGCTGAACCCAGTCTGAACGGTGCCTGCACCGCGCGGCGGCCGCGCTTCAGCGCCGCGGCGCGCGGGCAGCCAGCTCGGTGCGGATCTCACGCAGCTTGGTCTTGACCGCGGTGGCATTGTCCGGCCCCATGCGGATCAGCATCTTCTGACCGGCGGAAAGGGATTCCAGTTCCGGGTCGGCGTAGCGGTACAGCACGTTGGGCTGCACCAGCCGCACCGGGCCGGTGACCGCGGGCGTGGCGAGCAGGTGGTCGATCACCTCCACCAGGCGGTCGTTGAAGTAGCCGTCCGGGTAGCCAAGCTCGACGTAGGCCTGCTGGAACAGCGGGTAGAAATGGGCGTAGACCGCCACCAGCCGACGGGCGTCGAGCGCCTGGGCGAAGCGCACGTAGGGGACGTAGCGGGCGTAGTTGCCGGGGTCGATGCTGCGGTCGCCTTCGCTGCCGCTGACTGCGAACCTGCCCGGCACCGGGCGGAACGCCCGCAACCCCGCGGACACCTTGTCGCGCGGGAGGTTGTCGATGGTGGCGACGACGTGGCGCACCAGGCCCTGCAACTCGAAGAACTGTTCCAGGGATTGCCGGCCGAACAGCTCTGCCAGGGCGTTGTCGATCTCGTTGTCGGAGTCGTCCAGCGCCGGCAGCGGCTTGGCCGGAACCTGGGGCGCCGCAGGCGGTTCCACCATCGGGTAACGCGGCGTCGCCGCGGCCGCGGGAGCGGGCGGCGGCGCCTGCTGCGCCGGCACCGGTCCGGGTAGCTGCTGCATCGCGGGCTCGCGTTGCAGGTGCAGGTACCAGGCGATGCCGGCCACGCCAGCCACCACCAGCACCACCAGAATCGGCCAGATCGAGTTCTTCATGCGCCAGGCTCCGTGCAGGTCCGCTGCTCCTCCCCGCCAGGGAGAGGAGGGCAGTCTACTGCGCTTCGACCGCGGAATTGCGGCGTCGGCTCAGCTTTCGGCTTTCTTGGGGAAGTCGTAGCGCTGCAGGGTGCCCGCGCCGGGGTTCAGCTCGTTCCAGGTCGGGATCTCGAAGCGCAGGGTCGCCACCGCGCAGGTCGGCAGTTCCGCGAAAGGGCAGCGCGCCAGCATCAGGCTCAGCTCGGTCAGGCCCGGATTGTGGCCGAACAGCAGGACATGGTGGTCGGCGTCGTCGAGCTGCCGCGCCACCTCCAGCAGGGTGCCGCGGCTGGCTTCGTAGATGCGCGGCTCGACCCGGATGTCGGCGTGACGGATGTCGAGCGCGTCAGCGAAGGCGTGGGCGGTGGTGATGGCGCGCAGCGCGGGGCTGGACACCAGACGCAGCGGCCGCTCCAGCTCCGCGACGAGCTTGCGCGCCATCGCCGATGCATCGCGCCGGCCGCGCGCATTGAGCGGCCGTTCGAAGTCGGACAGTTCTTCGTAGTCCCAGGATGACTTGGCGTGGCGGACCAGGGTGAGGCGGCGCATGGCGGCGGCGGTATGGCGGCGACGGTATGGCTGCGGGCCGGAAGTTTAACCCATAATTCCGCCGCTGCAGCGCGGGCTGGAACGGGGCGGCCGCTCAGGGAATATGGAAGTCGTGCGCCGGCCGGGCGATGCGGATCGCCGTCTTCAGGTACACGTCGAAACGCAGCTGGGTGGAGCGCAGCGACATGGAGGGCTCCATGCCGGCCAGCCAGGGCGCCTTGGGTGCCCGTTTCACCACCACGCGCTGGCGGGCGCAGGCCAGGGCCGGCTCCAGCAGCTGGTCGGCGTCCTCGTCGCCGCCGGTGAGATCGCGCAGGATCTGCATCTCCTTGGCGGGCAGCGCGGACTTGCCGTCGTCCGGGTACATCGGGTCGAGATACACCACGTCCCAGTGGCAGCCGGAGGCGAACACCGCGCGCGCCTCGGCTTCGATGATATCGATGCGTTGCGCCACCGCCCGGGTCTGGGCATCGGCGAAGGCGCGCTCGTGGGCGTTGCGCAGCAGCGCGGCCACGGCCGGGTTGCGCTCGACCAGCGATACCGCGGCGCCGAACGCGGCCAGCGTGTAGCCGTCGCGGCCGAGGCCGGCGTTGGCGTCGAGCAGGTGCAGGGCCTGGCCCTTGTGCAGGCCCGCCGCGCGGGCCAGCGGCTGGCGCCGGCCGGCGGCGATGCGCCGGCGCAGCTCGTCCCCGTTCCAGTCGGCGCAGATGGCGCCGTAGTTGCGGCGGTGCAGGGCGCGCAGCTCGAGGCGGTCGCCGTGCTCCTCCAGCGCAAACGAACAGCCCCGGGCCTCTCGGTCCGGGGCTATGGGGTGCAACGCCTGGGAAGCGGTCTTAGCCAAGTTTCGCCGGGTCGAACAGGCCGCCGATGCGCTGTGCCAGCATCAGGTCGCCGTCGAGCTGCAGCTTGCCGGTCATGAACGCGGTCATGCCGTTGAGCTCGCCCTTCATCAGCGCGACGAGGTCGTCGTCTTCCATGGTGAGGGTGACGTCCGGCGTCGGCGCGCTGCCGGCGTTGATGGTGCAGGCGCCGCCCTTGATGGTGGCGTAATGCGGCTGGGAGGTGTTGAACTGGATCACCGCATCGGTGCCGGCAGCGGCGTCGGCGTTGAGGGCGGCGGGCAGTTTGTTCAGCAGGTCGGTAACGCTCATGGAAGTCTCCAAAATGGGACCTGAATCGTAACCCCGGGGGGTGGCCAAGGCAACGCCGGCCGCCGCTTTTGGTAAAGCAGGTTACCGATATCCTTCAGCCGCTGTCGCGCAAGACCTCGCGCAACCGCTCCGCCGCGGCCGGTGCCAGCAGCACCGGATTGACCGAGCTGCGGTAGAGCCGTCCCTGCGCGTGCAGGTGCGCCGCCAGCGCGGCGTGACGGGTATGGTCGAGTACCACGAAGTCGCGTTCCTCCTCGAGCCGCGGCAGCAGGCGTTTGAAGGCGCGGAAGGCGGTGCCCTTGATCGCGCCCAGCTCGGCGTCCAGCTCGCGCAGGCTGAGCCAGCCGGCCCAGGGTTCGCTCATGCGGGCTCGCTCAGGCGTCGGCGGGGGCCGCCTCTCCGTCGGGGGCGGCCAGCAGGAAGTGGGCGCGAGCCACCGCCACCGGCCTGGCGGGATCGCTCTGCCAGCAGCGCACCTGCACCTGCGCCACGCGCCGGCCCAGGCGTTCGACCGAGCAGCTCGCATAGGAGTCCTCGGCATGGGCCGAGCGCAGGTAGTCGATGGAAAAGTCGACGCTCTTGGGCACCCGCTGCTCGTCCAGCACCAGCAGCAGGTGCAGCATCGCGGCGGTTTCCGCGAACGCGGCCACCACGCCGCCGTGCAGCGCGGGCAGCGAGGAATTGCCGATCAGCGAGGGCCGGAACGGCAGCTTCAGCACCGGCGCGGACGAGTCGACCGATTCGATGCGCAGGCCCAGGTAGGCGGCGTAAGGCACCACCTCCAGCAGGGCGCTGCCGTCGCGCTGCTCCCGCACCCGGCGGCGGGCTTCCTCCAGGTTCATCGCAGCACTCCTTCCAGGCCGGCCTTGTGCGCGCCGTGGCCGGTGCGCATGAAGGCGGCCAGGGCCGCCGCCACCGGCGCGGCGGGATCTTCCTGCCACACGCTGGCGCGCAGGAAAGCGATCTGCCCGGTCAGGCGGTAGCATTCGGCGCGGCAGCGCAGATCCGGGCCCGGCCGCGAGGGGCGCAGGTAGTCCACCCGCAGGTCCAGTGTGGCGACCCGCGCGGGGCAGCCGATATGGGCCAGCAACGCCACGCCGCACAACGAGTCGATCAGGGTGGTGACCACCCCGGTGTGGATCAGTCCGCGCTCGGTGTCGCCGAGGAATTCCGGCCGGTAGGGCAGGCGCCCTTCCGCGCCCTCGCCGTCGATCCGGGTCAGTTCGATGCCGAGGTCGCGTGAGTGCGGCACCGAGGGGCCAAAGCCCTTGCGCAGGGCGTCGTAGAAGATCTGGGCGGACAAGTCGGCACTGCCTTCGGTTCGGGTCTGAGTCCGGATTTTATACAGTCTGCCGCCGCCAGCCCTGCGCCTCGCAGACGAGGTACTCCATGTGCAATGGGCGCCAGTCGGCGAGGACGATGCGCCGGCAGGCGCGGCCGCCGATGTGGTAGTCGTGCTCGGCCGGCCGGTGGGTGTGGCCATGGATGATGCGGGTGACGCCGTAGCGGGCGAAGGCATTCCGCACCGCGTCGGCGTTCACGTCCATGATCGATTCGGGCTTGTGGCTCTTGTCCACCTCGCTGCGACTGCGCGCGGTCCCGGCCACCCGCCGCCGCGCACCCTCCGGCAACAGCCCGAACAGGCGCTGCACCAACGGGTTGCGGGAGAAGCGGCGCCAGCGCAGGTAGGCACGGTCGTCGGTGCAGTACAGGTCGCCGTGTGACAGCAGGGTGGGCTCGCCGGCGAGATCGACCTGCAGCGGGTCGGGCAGCAGTTCCAGACCCGCCGCCGCCGCGAAGCGTGCGCCGGCCAGGAAATCGCGGTTGCCGTGCATGTAACGGACGCGCACCCCGGTCTGGGCCAGCCGCTGCAGCGCGGCGACTTCTGCGTCGTAGTCGCGCAGTCCGGCGTCGTCGCCGATCCAGTATTCGAACAGGTCGCCGAGGATGTAGACCGTCTCCGCCTGGCGGGCCGGGCCTTGCAGGAAACGCGCAAAGCCCTCGCGCAGCGGCGAAGGCCCGATCGGCAGGTGCAGATCGGACAGCAGCAGCGCGCTCATGCCGCGCTGGACAGGGCGTCGGCGGCGGGCGCGCGCCGCTCGCTCAGGGCCAGGGCGTCCTCGATCACCTGCCAGCCCGCGCCGCGGCGATGGGCGTGCTCCGACAGGTGGCGGCGGAAGGCGCGTCCGCCCGGCTGGCCGCGATACAGGCCCAGCAGGTGGCGCGCGATCTGTCCCAGCGGCGTGCCGGCGGCCAGCTCCTGCTCCACGTACGGACGCATGCGCAGTAGCGCCTCTGCCCGCGCCGGCGGGCGGTGCGTGTCCCCGAACAGAGCGCCGTCCACTTCGGCCAGCAGGTAGGGGTTCTCGTAGGCCTCACGGCCGAGCATGACGCCATCCACGTGCTGCAGGTGCAGGGCGCAATCCTCCAGGCTGCGGATGCCGCCGTTGATCACCACGGTGAGCCGCGGCAGCTCCTGCTTGAGCCGGTACACCTGCTCGTAGCGCAGCGGCGGCACCTCGCGGTTCTCTTTCGGCGACAGGCCCGACAGCCAGGCCTTGCGCGCGTGCACGATGAAGGTCTCGCAGCCGGCGGCCGCCACCGTGTCGACGAAGCGGCGCAGGAACACGTAGTCCTCGCTGTCGTCGATGCCGATGCGGCACTTCACCGTCACCGGCACAGGGCAGGCCGCGCGCATCGCCGCCACCGCGTCCGCCACACGCTGCGGCTCCGCCATCAGGCAGGCGCCGAAGCGGCCTTCCTGCACCCGGTCCGAGGGGCAGCCGCAGTTGAGGTTGATCTCCGCGTAGCCATATTGCGCCCCTGCGGCCGCCGAGCGCGCCAGCGCCTCCGGCTCGCTGCCGCCGAGCTGCAGCGCCAGCGGCTGCTCGTCCGGATGGAAGCGCAGGTGGCGGTCCACGTCGCCGCGCAGGATCGCGCCGGTATTGACCATCTCGGTGTAGAGGCGCGTATGGCGCGAAAGCTGGCGCAGGAAAAACCGGCAATGGCGGTCGGTCCAGTCCATCATGGGGGCGACGCAGAAGCGCCAGGGGCTTGTGCTTGCGGTCGGGCTCAACGGTCTTCCTGGGCAGGGGGAGGGATGGCGACAGCGGAATTTCGCCTTGATCCCTGCCTATTTTAGTGGCTATTCAGTCCTGGCCGGACAAGTCCTGGCCGCCGGCCTCGTACTTGCCGAGCTTGTGCCACAGCGAGCGGACGCTGATCTTGAGCTGCGCAGCCGCCTTGGTCTTGTTGCCGCCGGAGCGGCGCAGCGCCTCCGCGATCAGGCGTGCTTCGACGGCATCGACCGCCCGGTTGAGGTCGAGGTCGGCGGATCCGGTCGCCGGCTTCGCCTCCACCAGCTGCGGCTGAGGTTGCCATTCGACCGGCAGGTGCTGCACGTCAATGGTCCCGCCGCGGCTCAGCACGGCGGCGCGTTCAATCACGTTCTTCAGCTCACGCACGTTGCCGGGCCAGTCGTAGCGCTCCAGCACGTCGAGGGCCTGCGGGCTGATGCCGCGCGCGGCCAGGCCGCTCCGCCCCAGCTCGCCGACGAAATGCTGCGCCAGCCCGGCGATGTCCTCGCGCCGCTGCCGCAGCGGTGGCAGCTCGATCGAAAAGACGTTGATCCGGTAGTAGAGATCCTCGCGCAGCTTGCCTTCCGTGATGGCCCGCCGTGGCGCGAGGTTGGTGGCGGCGATGACGCGGACGTCGAGCGGGATGGCGGTATTGCTGCCGAGCCGCTCGACCACTTCCTCCTGCAGCACGCGCAACAGCTTGGGCTGCAGGGCGATCGGCATCTCCGCCAGCTCGTCGAGGAACAGGGTGCCGCCGCTGGCAAGCTCGAACTTGCCGATGCGGTCCTTGGCGGCGCCGGTGAAGGCGCCCTTGTCGTAGCCGAACAGTTCACTCTCCATCATCTCGGCCGGGATGGCGGCGCAGTTCACAGCGACGAACAGGCGGTCGCGCCGCGGCGAGGCCTGGTGGATGGCGCGGGCGACCAGTTCCTTGCCGGTTCCGGTTTCCCCGGTGATCATCACGGCGGTCTTGTTCGGCGCCACCAGCTGCACCTTCTCGTACACGCCTTGCATGGCGCTGCCGCCGACCAGTCCGCCCCAACCCTTGTCCAGCTCGGCGCGCAGGAAGGCGTTCTGCTGCCGCATCCGTTCCGAGGTGAACACGCGGTCGATGGCCAGCTTGAGCGTGTCGATATCGAACGGGCGCAGGATATAGTCGTTGGCCCCATTCCTCATCGCCGCCACCGCGCTCTCGATGCTGCCGTGCGCAGTGACGATGATGAAGGGGATGTCGTTGCCGGTTTGGCGCAAACGCTCCAGCAGCGCCGCGCCGTCGATGCCGGCCATGCGCAGGTCGCTGATCACCAGGTCGAAGGAAGACTCCTGGATCCGCTCCAGCGCCTGCTCGCCGCTTTCGGCGACGCCGACGCGGTGCCCCATGCGCTGCAGCATGATCTCCAGCACGCGGCGCATTTTTTCTTCATCGTCGACAACGAGGATCTTGTGGCCGCTGGAGGAGGTCATGGTGTGATGCTGCGGGGCAGCAGGATGGAAAACAGGGCTCCGCCCCAGCGGCTTTCGCCGATGGAGATATCGCCGTGGTGGGCCAGCACGATCTGCTTGACCACGGAAAGGCCGAGACCGAGACCACCGGGGCGTTTGCTGACGAACGGTTCGAACACCTGGAAGCGTTCCTGCTCGGGGATGCCGGGGCCGCTGTCGCCGACTTCGAGCCGCACGGCATCGCCGTCGCCGCGGCATTCTACGCCGACGCGGCCGCCAGCGGGCAGCAACTGCATGGCGTTGAGCAGCAGGTTCAGCACCACCTGGGTCAGCTGTTCCTCGTCGCAGTCGATGGCGAGATCGCCGTGGGCTTCGCCTTCTGCGATGGTGACCCCCTTCCTGGTCGCCTGCGGCGCCAACATCGCCACGCAATGGTGCACGATGCCGCGCAGGTCGCGACGGGCGAATACCGGAGGATGGGGGCGGGCGCTGTCGAGCACGCCCGCAACCAGCCGGTTGATACGCTCGGTTTCGCTTTCGATGTAGCCAACCAGCTCGCGGCCTTCGGAGCTGAGCTCCGGTTCCTGCCGCAAGACCTGGGCCGACGACCGCAGGATGCCGAGCGGCGTGCGGATCTCGTGCGCCATGGTGGCGGCGATCTCCCCGGCCACTGCGAGCTTGGAGGCGCGGAAGAAATCCTGACGTGAGCGGTCGAGATCCTGCACGGTCCTGATGAAAGCGCTGGTCAGTTCCCCGACTTCACCGCGCATGATGGGCGGTGCCGGCGGCAGCGCATGGTCGCTGGCGAAACGGCGCGTGAAGGTGGTGAGGAGCGCGATGGGCTGCGCGATCCTGGCCGCGACGAGCACGGCGAAACCCGCGGTCAGCAGCAGGGTGACGAGCAGCAGGCCGATGAAGATCCAGCGCATGCGCTGCACGATGACCAGGGCGGAGGCGCTCGGCTGCAGCACCAGGGTGGTCCAGCCCAGCCCGGGGAAGTGCTCGAAGCCGCGCGACCGGTTGAAGCCGATCATCGTGTCACCAGCCCCCGGCAGCTCCGCCGCCCGTTCGGCTGCGCCGCTGGCCTGGCCGGTGGGAAGCTGCCAGTCCGCGGGCGGGCCGGCGCCGGGGATGCCCCGGCTGCGCAGCCCGCTGGAGGCGGCGATGCCGCGCTCGCGATCGTCGAGCAGTACCGCTGCGCGGTCGCCGCCGGATATGCCGTCCAGGATGCGGTCGATCTGGCCCCAGTCGAACAGCAGCACCAGCTCTCCCAGCGGGCTGCCGTCGGCGGCGGAAGTGATGGCGGCGCGGATCGGCAGCACCCGCTGGCCGTCGGCGGGATCGGCACGTGGCGCGTCCAGCGTGACCGTGCCGTTAGGCATGGTCACGTTGAGCCAAGGCCGGGCAGGCGGGGAGGACTTGCCGATCAGGCGGGGATTGCTGCTGGCGACGATGCGCCCGGCCGCGTCGCTGCAGTAGACGTCGTCGTAAATGCTGCCGTAGGAGGTCTTGACCTCGGCGAGGAACTGCGACAGTCGTTTGTCGACGTCGCCGACGCGGATGTCCTGCATGACCTCCAGGCGGCTCCAGCCGAGGCCGTTCTGCAGACGCTCGAACAGCAGGTGATCGACGTCGATGGACGCGCGGGTCGCCTGCGCTTCGAGACTCGTTTCGATCTCGCGGCGGAGCGCGTCGCGCGTCTGTACGAAGGCAAGATAGGTGAGAATGATGCTGGGCGTCAGGCCGACCAACAGAAACGCCCCTAACAGGGTTCTTCGAATCGTCACGCCGATATATGAACAGAAAAGCGAAGTGCGGGATAGTGCCGCGGGTTGAGCCTGTCCGCCCGCATGGGCGGCGCTGCGCGGCCGGGTTGGCCGCTCTGCTGTGGTCCGTCGCGCCGGTGGTTGCGGCGGATTCCACCGGCGATGGCGGCTACGAGCTGGGCAAGGGCTGGCAGGTACCTCGCACCGACCTCTATCTGGGCGGCTACGCCAGCAGCGACCTGGGCAAGGAGGAAAGCCAGCCCTGGAGCCTCGATGTGAGCCACCTGAGCCTGTTCCTGTGGTGGCAGGGAGACTCGCGTTTCAGGTTCTTCTCGGAGACGGATCTCGAAAACGCCGTGACGGTTCAGCCGCGCCGCACCTCGTCGGACGGCGCCTACCTCGCGCTCGAGCGGCTGTATGCGGACTGGACCCAGTCGGACGCGGTGAACATCAGGGTCGGCAAGTTCCTCACTCCTGTCGGCCGCTGGAACCTGATCCACGCGGCTCCCCTGGTGTGGACGACGTCACGGCCGCTGATCACCGACACCCCGTTCCCGACCAATGCCACCGGGGCCATGCTTTACGGCACGCTGACCGGGATCGGCGCGGGACTGGACTACTCGGTGTACGGCTCGATCGGCAGGGAACTGCGCCCCGATCCGCATCTCGACACCTTCAACGAGGCCTACGGGGCGCATCTCTCCTATCCGTTCCTGCGCTCGCTGCAGGTGGGCCTGTCGTTCGTCAACTTCGACCAGGTGCACGAGCCAGGAGAGCGTCAGAACCTGGTCGGGGTGGATGCCTGCTGGTCGCAGGGCGGCTACGAACTGTCCACCGAGCTGGGTTGGCGGTTTTCCTATGACGGCAGCAAGTTCGACGCGAAGGGCGGCTTTGTGCAGGGCGTGGCGCCGGTGGGTGGCAGGTTCTACGCGGTGGGTCGTTACGAATACTTCCACCAGCCCGGCGACGAACCCGGTGTCAGCCTGTGGCTGGTGGGGCTCGACTACCGCTGGAGCCACGCGCTGATCCTCAAGACCGAGTTCAGCAAGGCGGTGGACAACCGGCTGCAAGTGCCTGAGGGCTTCCTGGCTTCGGTAGCGGTGCTGTTCTGAGCCGGCGCGGCGCGATGCGACTTCGTACTGCCTTGCTCCGGGCCGCCGCGGGTGCGGTCTGCCTGTGGCCGATCGCGGTGGCGGCGGACAGCGATGCCATGGCGGTCATCGTTGCCGTTGATTCGCGGCATCGGGTAGAGTCGCGCGACCAGCTTGCCGAAATCTACCGGCGCCGCAAGCAGTTCTGGAGCGACGGTCAGCGGATCGACCCGGTCAACCTCCCGGCCGCCGATCCGCTGCGGCGCCGGTTCTCGCTGGCGGTGATGGGAGCGCTGCCGGAACAGCTCGAAGCGTTCTGGAACGAGATGTACTTCCACGGCGTGTTGCCGCCGCAGGTGCTCAAGTCGGTCGAGGCGGTGTTGCGCATCGTGGCCACCACGCCCGGTGCGATTGGCTACATCCCGCTGTGCGCGGCGGACAAGCGCGTGGCGATCGCGCTGGCGATCGATTCCGCTGGTGCGGCGGTGGATAAGGAACCGGGCGCGGTCTGTCCACACTGAAGCATCGACCGCGGCTGTGTGTCGGTTCGCTTCGTATACGGATTTTGCACGATTGTGCGTTGTGTGCAGGTTCCGCCTGCTTTCGCGGTATTGCCGTGAGCTTGGCCCGCAGTCAAATAGTTACATGAAATCAAACCCTTGTGCCAGACACGTGCAAAAGGTGGCGCCGGGCACGGAGGTTGCGCTGCTGGTTGTGGACGGCGAGTGCCGGCCGGTGCCCGGTAACCCCTTGGGGAGGCGGGGCGCATTATAATTCTTCATGGAGAGGAGGAGAGAACACATGGCAATCAATCCCGCGGGAATGGGCGGCATCATGCCCCCGGTGCAGCTTCCCCCGGTTGCTTCGGCACCGGCCGGAAACGACAGTGACGGCGACCAGGACGGCAGCCCGCCGGTCACGGCCGCGCGAGGCGCCTCGCTCAATTTCGCCGGGCAGACGGTCGGCGCCAACGTCGACGTCTCGGCGTGAAGGGGCTGGCGGCCGCGATGGCTGCTGGCGGCCGCCGCCCTGAGACCGCCCAGGCGGGGCACCTTCGATAGGGCGCAATACTCCGCAAAGCCATGTCACTGTCGAATCTACGTTCGCCGTCCGCCGCCCCGCGGCATATCGTCGTCGCCAATCCGCATCATCTTGGCGACGCGCTGATGATGTTCCCACTCGCCGGCGCGCTGCGCCGGCGGTGGCCGCAGGCGGCGATCAGCTTTGCCGGCCTGCCGTACGTGGAGCCGCTGGTCCGCGCCTGCGAGTTCTTCGACGACTTCATCGACAGCCGCGACATCGTCGCCGACCCGTCGTTGCTGAAGCGCCGGCAGGTCGACGTGTTCCTCAACCCCTTTCCCGACGACGAGCTGGCGTACGCGGCGTGGGCGGCGGGCACGCCGGTCCGCATCGGCAATCTGTTGCGCCGCAGCGCGCGTTACTGCAACCGCTTTGTCGCTTACAACAGCACACTCAAGGGGCACGTGCTGGACTTTTACGGCCGGCATCTGCGGCCACTCGGAATCGATGGTGTCGACACCCGTGCCGAGCCGCGCGAGCTGCACGGCCTGACCCGGGTGCAGCGGCTGGGGCCGCGCTGGGCGCCGCTGCTGGGGCCGGACCGGATCAATCTGATCGTCCATCCCAAGACTGGCGGGCAGGCGCGCGAATGGCCGCTGGCTTCCTGGCTCAGCCTGGTCCGGGCGCTGGCGGACCATGGCACCTTCCGCTTGTTCGTCACCGGCACTGCGGCGGAACGCGAACTGGTGCATGCCGAATGCCCGGATCTGCTTTCGGGCCGCCATGTCCATGACATGATGGGGCGGCTCGAGCTTGACGAGTTCCTGGCCCTGGTCAACGCGGCCGACGGCCTGCTGGGTTGCAGCACGGGCCCGTTGCACATCGCCGCCGCGCTGGATCGTCATGCGCTGGGCATCTACCCGGCCGGGCGCGGCATCGACCCGGTGTGCTGGGCGCCAGTTGGCCGCCGCGTCCATATCCTCCGCGCCGACGGCAACTGCCATCCGGGCCGCGGTGCCTGCCCGCGCGCGAAAGGTCCGCCTTGTTCATGCACCTCGGCGCTCACGCCGGACCGCGTACTGTGGGAACTGGTGGTGCCGGCGCTGTGTGCGCAACCACGCGCCGTATTCCGCCGCCACCTGGGCGACGAGCCCGCACCCCTGGCGCCCGCACTCGCCCGCAGCTGAAGCGCGGCATCCCATGCAAGCGCTCGCCGAAAGCCATCGCCCGGGGCAGCGGACCGTGCCGTGTGCGGATGCTCCATCCGACCTGTGGTCCGACTGGCTCCTGCACCGCCGCCACGGCGGCGATCCGGCATACGGCGAGGCGGTCCGTCGGGCGGTGGAGCGCTATGCGGACCGGGTTCTGGACGGGGCCCGCCTGCGGCCGGACATGGTCCTGGCCGACGTCGGAGCCGGCGAGGGGCTGATCGCCTTCCGCGCCATCGACCGCCTGGGGCCGTCGCTCCGCGTCATCCTTACCGACGTGTCGCAGCCCATGCTGCGTCATGCGGAGGACACGGCGTCGCGCCTGTCGGTGCGGTCCCAGTGCAGGTTCCTCCGCTGCGGCGCCGAGCGGCTCGAAGGCATCGAGGACGCCTCGGTCGACGTCGTCGCGACCCGTTCCGTGCTCGCCTACGTCGCCGACAAGCAAGCCGCCCTCGCCGAATTCCGCCGCGTGCTGTAGCCGGGCGGCCGCATCTCCATCGCCGAGCCGATCCTGCAGGACGAGGCATTCGCCGCGCGCGCCTTGAAAGCCGTCATCGACGCCAGGCCGGCGCAGGTCCGCGATCGCTTCATGCCGCTGCTGCAGCGCTGGAAGGCCGCCCAGTTTCCGGATACCGAGCAGGGCATTGCGCGCAGCCCGATCGCCAACTACTCGGAGCGCGACCTGGTCCGCTTCGCCCTGGAAGCCGGGTATGCGGACATTCACCTGGAACTGCACATCGACGTGCAGCCGACCGCCATCAAGTCGTGGGAGGTGTTCGTCGATCATTCGCCGCATCCCTGGGCTCCGCCGCTCAGGGCCATCCTGGCGGAACGGTTCACCGCGGACGAGCGGGCATTGTTCGAGCGGGTCGTGCGCCCGACGGTCGAAAGCGGCGGAGGTCTCGCGACCGATCGCATGGCCTATCTGACGGCGACCAAGTCGGCTGCGTGAACCGCCGCGTTCAGAATTTCCGGGAGAATCCTGCGAACGCTCCGCCCGGCAGCAGGTAGAACACGAAGGGGCTGTTGCGCTGGTATTCGTAGGCGCCCACGCCGAAGCCGAGCAGGGCGCCGGCGAGCACGTCCGTCTGCCAGTGCTCCTGCGCCTTGACGCGGGCCACCATTTCGTAGGCCGGCAGCAGGGCCAGGCTTGCCACCCACGGATCGTCCTTGACGTACTGCAGAATGAACGGCGTCACCGCGGCCGTGGTCGCAGTGACGTGCAGGCTCGGAAAGCTGCCCTTGGCGCCGGAAAACCAGTGCCCCGGATCGGTCGTGTCGGAAGGCGATCTGCGTCCCGTGATGTACTGCAGCGCCTCGGCGGAAACGCCGCCGATGGCAATGCTCTCGCCGCTTTCCCAGCAGGTGCGGCCGAGCGGGTCCTGCGTCCCCTCCCATAAGGCGCAGCCGGCGCTGGCGAGCGCCAAAGCCACCGGCACAGCGTCCTGGGCGGCGTAGATGCCCCCGGTGTTGCGGCTCAGGCGATGGTCGATGAAGTTTCCGTCGGCGGAAGCCGGACCAGCGGTCAGCGCGGCGGTTGCAGCGCAGAGAAGCGAGAGGCGCCGCGCGGCGTTTGGGAAAGCTGTTTGCAACACCGAAATCTCCTTTTTGGGTGAACGTGAATGACGGTCATGCCGCAGGTCATGTTACGACGTGGAAATCCACCTGCTGCGAACGTAGCCAGTCGCCTGCGTCGGCGCCGTACAGGATTGCGATGGTGGTCAGAGCGCCGGCCTCGCTGCAGCTCGCGCCGGCCACAGTCACGCTGCGCGGGGCCTGCGGCGGCGGCCAGCCGGTCCTGGGATCGATCACGTGGCCGTAGCGGCGGCCGCCGAGCGTGATGTAGCGGTGGTGGTCGCCGCTGGTGGCGACCGCGCCGCGCGTCAGCCGAATCAGCGGGGTGGCGGTCCGGTCCACGCCGCTGTCGATGCCGATCCTCCAGCAGCTGCCGTCGCTGCGCGCCCTGTTGGCGGCAAGATCGCCGCCCAGGTTCACCAGCGCGGGCCTGGACGTTGCCTGCGACAACAAGGCCAGCGCGCGGTCGACCGCGTACTCCTTGCCGACGCCGCCGAAGTCCAGTTCCATCCCCGGCAGCATGCGCAGCGCCGGCGCCTGCCAGACGACGCGGTGCCAGCCGATGTGGGGGAGAAGCGCCTCCACCGCCGCGGGGTCCGGGACAGTTGCGCCTTCCCTGAACGACCACACGCGCCGCAGGAGTCCGGCAGTCAGGTCAAAGCGTCCTTCGCTGCCGGCGTGCAGCTGGGCCGCGAACTCGATCAGTCCCGCGGTCTCCTCGTCGACCTCGATCGTCTGTCCGGCGGCGCTGTTGATGGCATCGACGATGTTGCCCGCCTGGTAGCGGCTCCATTTCGCCTGGATGCGCCAGCATTCGCGCGCGGCGAGCAGCCCCAGTTCGGCCAACTCGTTCTCGTCCGCCCCGTCCACCAGGACCTCGCACGGCGACGCCATGGCCTGGAAACGGGCGGCGAGGCCGCCGTCGGCCAGGTGTTCGACGCGCACCGTCTGCATGGTTCAGCGGAAACCGAGGCTGAAGATCAGCCAGCCGGCGCTCAGCGACGGGGCCACGTCGTACCGGGCAAGTGCGTTGCCCGCGACCGGCGGCAGCCCCTCGACCTTGCCGAGCTGCCGGTAGTATTCCGCGCGCACGCTCCAGTCGTGACCGGCCCAATGCCGGTCGCCGTACTCCAGCCCGCCGGTATACGCGGTGAAGGCGCCGAGGCGCTGGTCCGCGCTGGCGAAGCGCGTGCCGGCCACCTGGCCCTGGTCGAGGGCGGCGTGGAAGAAGTCTGCCGCGCTCTGGCGATAGCCGCGCAGGTGCGGTTCGAGGTAGCCACGTTCGCCGGCGATGTAGGCGCGGTAACTCAACTCCACCGTGTGGGAGCGGATGCCCCAGGTGTCGATCATGTAGCGATAGGATGCGTCGAACACGTCCGTGCCCATCGCGCGTGCCTTGTAGTGGGTATACAGCGAATTCTTCAAGCGGCTGCCCGGGCGTGACTCGTAGACGTAGTACAGCGGCGCGGCAGTGGCGTCGACCACCGAGAGGATCTTGTAGGGGTCGTTCAGGTATCCGTTCGAATGGCTCAGCGAGTAGTTCACCTGGACCAGGGACCGCGGCGACACCAGCTGGGTCACGCCGACCACCATGTCCTGCACCAGCTTGAGCTTGCTGCTGGGGCCGTTGGCGATCGAGCCGACCATCTGCGACAACGGCGTGTTGACCCCGCCGACCGGGCTGATGAAGTCGCTCGAGAAGTTCAGTCCGGCGCCGAGCGTGGTGTTGCCCTGGTTGAAGTCGCGCGACCAGTGCCCACCGACGCCGATCGACGTGTAGTCATCCTCGACGGACAGGGCCGTGGACAGATCCATATGCTGCTTCGCGGCAGGGGCGAAGCTGTAGTCGATCTCCAGAGCCCCGCGCAGATTTTCGAAATTCGGGTCCTTCGGCAGCTCGTACGCCGCTGTCGTATAGGTGCTATTGACGCCGGACGAGGATGACGAGCCGGAGGAGCCGGACGTACTGTGCGGCTGGAAGAACGTCTGGGGCTTGGAATAAGGGGCGGCGCCGTTGGGCGTCGCACCGCTCAGGGCGTCGACCGTGACGGTGGCCGCGAGCGTGCGGCTTTCGTCCAGGTGCAGGCTGGCATTCACCTTGGGCTCGAACACCTTCACCCGTCCCGCCCCTTCGGCGTACAGCAAGGTAGAGGTATCGAAGGTCCAGTCGCTGCCGTCGTCCGCGTGGGCCGTCGCCGCCGAGCTGGCGCCGAGCAGCGACAGCGCCGCTGCCGCGAACCTGTTGCGGCGTTGTGGTCCGTTTAGTTGCATCCGCATCCGCCTCCGCCGAAGCCGCGGCCGCCGCTGCTGGCCTCCTTGCTGAAATAGATGTGGTCTTCCAGGCCTGCCTGCAGCGGGTTGGATGCCGGCTGCATGTCGGGCCGGGCCAGGATGTCGTGCTGCCAGGGCTTCACCGCCACGCAGCCGGGAAGCACCGACAGCGCCGCGAGTACAGCGATCGAACGAAAGTTCATGGGATCAGGGCGCGAGCTGTGGGGGGTGTCGGAGAATCGACGATGTTGCGGATCACGGCTTCGTAGTCGGTGGCCTTGCTGCCAAAGAAGCCGCTGTGCTGGTGGATGACGCGGCCGTCCGCGCTGAGGATCACCGTGCTCGGCATGCCGTCGATGTGGTATTGCTCGGCGATGCTTCCGGCGGGGTCGTAGACCACCGCAAAGTCGGCCGGATGGCGGGTGAGGAACGCCTTCGCCGCCGTGGTGTCGGCGTCAACGTTCACCGCGACGATGGCCATGCGGTTGCCGTACCGCGTCTGCATCGCGTTCAGCCACGGAAACGATTCGGCGCAGGGTCCGCACCATGAGGCCCAGAAGTCCACGTAGACGACCTTGCCGGCGTAGGCCTGCAGCGGACCGGCCAGCGAAACATTGGCGGCGTGGGCGGATGCCGCCCCCAGGGCGAGAATGATGGAGAGCGCGGAGCCGATCCACGGCGGCGCGGTCCAGCGTTGCGGCAAGCGGTGGTTCATGGGTTGCGATCGACGCCTGGCAGGCGGCCAGCCTTTCGCCGCGGATGCGAAAGTCGCGACCGCGACGGCTGGCCGACCGATGGGTGACCGGGGAGACCCCGGGGTATATCCGAGCCTTAGAGCAACAGCCGTGCCGCGGCGTCTCCGAGGCTGCGGCCGGCACGGATCATCCTGGATTGATTGGGAAAAGAGTTGATCCTGCCCGCCGTGGCGCAGTCGGTGCGACGGACCGGCTCGGCGCAACAAGCGGACAGTCGGCAAGAACCGTATACGCGATCTGCCGGCCATAGGATCCATCCCGTCGCGCATGGTGGTAGCGCATGGTGTCGGATCAAACTGGTATCGGAGTAAGCCGGTGTCGGAGCAAGCGTTGGGCGGCGGTGCCCGCCGAAGGGGGCACAGGGCCATCGATGCGGTGCAGGGAAGCGGAGACGGCGGGATGCAGTGGCGGCGAAGCTGCGAGCGGGCGTCCTCCATCGGAATCCGGACGTGCCCGGCAGTCGAGCCCCCGGCTGGGCGACTCGTAAGGCCTTCGCGCGCGGCGGCTGCGTGTATCCCCGCCGACTCCAGCCAGCGCGGGTGCCGACCTGGACCCCCATGCACACCGCACCAGCTAGGCTCAAACTACTCCTGCGGCCGTGTAAGGTATTTGACGCAGGTCAATGCGTTCGCGGCATTCGTTGCGGCGCAACCGGGGAGTGATGAATGAGCACAGTACGACAAGCCCTGCAAGACCTCGGTCACATCCGCCAGCTCGGCTACGTGGTGAGCGACCTCGATGCCGCGGTGCGGGGCTGGGGCGCCGGCCTGGGTGTGGGGCCGTGGCTGGTCATCCGCAACGTGCCGCTGGCCTGCGTGTACCGCGGTGCGCCGAGCCGTCCGATGGTCGACATCGCCCTGGCCTACCGCGGGGGAATGCAGATCGAGCTGATCCGGCAGACCGATGCGGCACCGTCGCCCTACCGGCCCTTCATCGAGCGCGGGCAGTACGGGTTGCACCACACGGCGTACCTGTGCGAACGCATGCAGGACAGCGTGGAAGCGCTGCAGGCGGCCGGCCTGACGCTGGTGTGCGACATCAACATGCCCACCGGTGGACGCTACGTCTACTTCGAGTCGCCGGTGCCGGGCGAGCAAAGCCTGGTCGAGCTGCTGGAGGCCACGCCTGCGATGCGGCAGATGTTCGAGCAGGGCATCGCCGCGGCGGCCGCCTGGGATGGCGGCGGCGTGCCGACAGTGATGGATTTCGCGGCGCTGGCCGCCGCCGACCCGAGGCGGCCACGGTAGCCGGCGGCTTCGGCGGCCAGTCCGGCGGATTGATCCAGGTCAACACCGGCCGGGCCGGGCCCTGCTAAAAGATGTATATTATGTGCATCTAAATGCCGGAGGACCTCACCCGTGTCGAATCAGGTCAGGATCGAGACTGTCCGCCTCGCCGCAGACGCCCGGCGGCCGCAGCCGCTGCCGGTGCTGCGGCTGGGCTTCCGCCCGTTCTACTGGTGCGCGGCCTTGTTCGCCGCCGTGGCGGTGCCGCTGTGGGTAGGGCGCTACCTGGGCGGTCCGGTGCCGGCGCCACGGGCGTTTCCGGAATATTTCTGGCATGCCCATGAGATGGTGTTCGGTTTCGCCCTGGCGGTGGTGGTGGGGTTCCTGTTCACCGCGGTGCGCAACTGGACCGGGGTGGACACGCCGACCGGGAGCCATCTGGCCGAACTGGTGCTGCTGTGGGCCATTGCCCGCGTGCTGGCCTGGACCGGGCCGCTGTTGCCGGCGGCGCTCGCCAGCGTGGGCTTCATCGTCTGTGCTGCCGCGGCGTTGGGGCGGGTGTTGTACCGCGCCCGCAACCGGCGCAACTACTTCGTGGCGGCGCTGCTGCTGGCCTTTGCGCTGCTCGACGCGCTGTTCTTCGCCGCCGCCGGGGGCACGCTGCCGTTGCCGCCGCTGGTGCCCATCCGCCTGGCGATCCTGCTGCTGGTGTTCCTGGTCACGGTGATCGGCGGGCGCGTCATCCCGATGTTTACGCAGAACGCCACCGGCGTGCCGATCGCCCGCAGCGCCGTCCTCGACCGCGCCGCGCCGGGCCTGCTGCTGGCGGCGATCGCCGGGCAGGCCTTGGTGCTGCCGCCGGCGGTGGAAGCGGGGCTGTGCTTCGCGGCGGCGGCGGTGCATGGTGTGCGCCTCCTGTCCTGGCGGCCGTGGCTGGCGCGCAGCCGGCCGATCCTGTGGGTGCTGCACCTCGCCTACGCCTGGATCCCGCTGGGTCTGTTCCTGCTGGGGCTGGCGCAGCTCGGGCGCTTCCCGCCGATCCTGGCTCTGCACGCCCTCACCGTCGGCGCCATGGGCGGCATGATCGCCGGCATGATCACACGCACCGCGCTCGGTCATACCGGCCGGCCGCTGCAGGCCGGTTACGCCGGGACCGTGTTCTATGTGCTGATGCTGCTGGCCGCCCTGGTGCGCGTGCTCGGTTCCGCGCTGTTCCCCGCCGGGCATGCCTTGTGGCTGGCGCTGTCCGCCGTGTGCTGGTGCAGCGCTTTCGCGGTCTACCTGATCGCGTACACACCGGTGTTGTGGCGGCCGCGCGCGGACGGCCTGCCGGGCTGACGGCGGTTACCGGCCGGGCGCTTACTGCTCGGAGTAGTTCCGCATCAGGCCGCCGTCCACGTACAACGTGGCGGCGGTGATGTAGTCGGCGTCCGGCGAGGCCAGAAAGGCCACCAGGCCGGCCACGTCATCCGGCGTGCCCAGGCGCTTGAGCGGGATGTTCTGCTGCAGCCGCTGCAGCAGTTGCGGGTCGTTCAGCAGCTTGGTGTTGATCGGCGTGGCGATGGCGCCGGGGGCGACATTGTTGACGGTGATGCCGTGCGGCGCCAGCTCCACCGCCAGGTTGCGCATCAGCATCTTCAGCGCGCCCTTGCTGGCACAGTACGGCGAGAAGTTGGGGAAGGGCAGCTCCTCGTGCACCGAACTGATGTTGATCACCCGGCCGGGACGGCCGTCGTCGATCAGGTGCTTGGCGAAGGCCTGGGTGGTGAAGAACGCGCCGCGCAGGTTGACGTCCAGCACCAGGTCGTAGTCCTCCTCGGTCACCTCCAGGAACGGCGCGTGACGCTCGACGCCGGCGTTGTTGACCAGGATGTCGATGCGGCCCATCTGGGCGATGCCGTCGGCGATGATGTGGCGGTCGTTGTCCGACTGCCCGATGTCGCCTGAGACCACGCAGCCCCGGCGGCCCAGGGCCTTGATCTCGGCCAGGGTTTCCTGGGCCCGGCTGTCGTCGGCACGGTCGTCGACGATGATGTCGGCACCCTCCTTCGCCAGCCGCACCGCGATGCCGCGGCCGATGCCCTGGCCGCTCCCCGTGATCAGCGCCACCTTGCCTTCGAGTTTCATGACCGGCTCCCTGAGTATTCGCCGTTGGGGTGCGCCGAAGCGCGCTTGCACCGTGCCGGTGCAAGCCCGGCGCGGGTGAGCCATTCCTCCACCGTAACATGACGCAGCCGCGCGGGCTGCGCAAGCCCGCCGCTGGACCGGCGCTCAGATCAACGCCATGCGCCTCAGCGCGCCAAAGATGAGATAGCACCCCATGGCCACAATGAACACCCCAAAGCTGAGCCGGAGCTGCGGCCCCGACAGGTGGTTGGCGGCCACGGCGCCGACCCAGCCGCCCACGAACATCGCGGCCGCCACGACCAGCGCGGTCTTCAGGTCCACGTTGCCGTGGCGGTGATACTCCAGCACCGCCGCCAGCCCGATCGGCGGCAACAGGATCGCCAGGCTGGTGCCGGTAGCCGCATGCTGCGACATGCCGGCCAGGTACACCAGCCCCGGCACGATAATGACGCCGCCGCCGATGCCGAACAGGCCGGAGGACACGCCGGCGGCGAGGCCGATCGTCAGCAGGATCGCGATGGAGGCGAGGCTCATTGGTGTTTTCTCCTGGTTTGCGGTATCAGTGGGCGGTGAGCCGGTCCGTCGAGAGACCGGTGGGGGAGAATCTGATGATACGGATTGGGTTCGGTCTTGCGGCGGCGCTGCTGGTGGCGGCCTGCAGCAAGGAGCACGGCCGGCCGACGCCGACGCCGCAGGATGCGCAGCTCATTGCGCAGCAGGAGGAACGCCTCAAGGCGGCTCTCAAGGTGCCGGACAGCGCCAAATTCAAGGACGTTTTCGTGTCGCAGGTCAGCGGCGACAAGGAGGTCTGTGGCCGGCTCGACGCCCTCAACAGCTTCGGCGCCCGCACCGGCTACCAGCGCTTCATCATGGGCGACGCCGCCAACGTCCTGGAAAGCGACTACGGCAGCGCGAAGATGAACGAGAGCTGGAAGCAGTATTGCGAGCGCTGAAGGCCTGTAGTGTTGATATTGTGGACCTCTTTCAAGCTCAAGAACGTCGCCAAAACCAGTTAAAATGGAACATAGAAAAAAATCTCATTACGCCGTCAGCACTGACATAGTGGTTTTCACCATCAGGGACGGTGCGCTTCACGTTCTTCTCATCGAACGAAATGGCGATCCATATAAGGGCTTCTGGGCACTCCCCGGTGGGTTCTTAGAGCCAGACGAAGATCTCGAAGCCTGCGCATGTCGGGAGTTGCTAGAAGAAACTGGCGTTTCCTGCCGTTACCTGGAACAGTTTCATGCTTTTGGTGCCATCAACCGCGACCCACGTGAGCGGGTAATCACAGTTGCATATTTCGCAGTGACTTACGCAGACATCGCATTGAAAGCCTCATCCGACGCTGCAAACGCAATTTGGTGGCCGATCACTAGGTTGCCAACCCTCGCATTTGATCACGGCGACATCATTTTGTCTGCCCGGCATCAGCTGACGGCCAAGCTTGACCATTCCAACATTGTCATTCAATTTCTACGAGAGCAGTTCACCATGCGCGATGTACAAATCGCTTATGAAACAATCGTTGGTGCGCCTCAGTCCGACCACAAGTTCGATGAACAGCTATTGAAAATGATGACTTCCGGTGAATTGGCGAAGAGCGGCGAACTTTTAGCGGAAGATGGAAGTGTGTCCGACACCGTCTACCGGCTAAGTCAGCAGTAGATCATCTGATTCTTTGTACGCTATTTGCTCACGCTAATTTCGTGGTTCTCAGAAAGCACTAAGCTCTAGGATTTTAGCGACGATCTGAACATCGCTCATCTCGTTCTCTCGAAGTACTAAGAGGTTGAAATCATTTTCCATCTTTGCGATGCCGCGCCTAGGCGTCCTCTTTGCCGTATCGATGCAAACGACTTTTTTCCCCTGCACTAGAGCGCGCCGCGCCGTGTCGGTTGTCGCACTATCAACATTGCACTCAAATGCAATAAATAAATCGGACAAACCGCTAATGAGACGGTCTCTTGCCAGCAGCCTTTCTTGGAACTCCTCCATACCGAAGGCACAATGTGTAGAGTACTCCGAGATGAAGCCGCCACGCTTTAAGATCTGACGTTCAATTAAGTTATTGTGCCATTCATGCCCTCCAAAGCCCATATCCACAGGATTGGCGAGAACGGCGAAAGTTGCACCACCAGGCACCTCTACTGCGGCGAGGTGCGCAGCTAAATCAACCCCAGGGACTCCGCCGGACATAACGGTAATCCTCTTTCTGGCCAATTCACGGGTAATTCTAGAAACGAGGCAAAATGTTTCGACAGTGGGGGGACCGAGTGCCTCCGATGGCTACGACGGGGCCATGGAAGTTTGGTTGTTGCCCCTTTATATATATGTACTCCGGCAAGTACAGGTCTGCTGCCGAGTAAACTTGTTTCCGTTTAGTCCATTTATGTATAAATTCTGGAAATTGTCCGTTGAGCTTGTTTAGCTCCAAAGTCGTTAGCTTTGCTGTCCGAATGCTGCTTGTTGGGTACTCATAGGTAGAGAAACTCATGAATTTTGCTTGCACACCGACAATGCCAATACCTCCGGTGAAACCCCAATCGCTAGATCATATGGATTATTTTCGTTGTCGTGCATCTTGCTGATGCGATGAGTTTGATAAATGCCACAGACTCCTATGCTTATTGGCTTATCAACATTTGATACGGCTAAATTCTCGGCGATGCCGTTGACGTCCGTACGACCTTGTAAAATTACGCCATTTTGTTCCATCACACGGACCAGAATACCCGGAACCACCTTTTCGCCATTAACAAATCGGCCATCACCATAGATGTCTTCGTAAACCTTGACCTTTAAGTAATAGCTAGTGTCCTGAGTTAGAAGTTCGTTGACAAAAGCGTTTGATTGAAGCCAGGATGTCGTCGGCGGACTTTGTCCAAGCAAACGGTCGCGGATTTTTGTTGTAGGTCTCCAGGTAGTGGCGAATCGCCGTTTCCAGGGCC
>JARLJS010000111.1 GCA_031291075.1 Nevskia sp.
ATCTCGCCAAAGGCCGCCATATCGACGACCGCGATAATCATGCCCAGCACCAGCGCCGGAACTTCGTCGGCCAGCTTCAGCAGCCAGAACAGCATCGGCACCGCGGCCAGCTTCACGCACACGCTCGTCAGCAGTAGCGCCCGCGCCCAGTCCGCTTGTCCTTGCTCCAGCAGCATGTCGCTCGCCACCAGTGTCGCAGCCGAAATCAAAACCACCGCAACGTACATCAGCTTTGCCGAACGCGTCCGCGCGCCTTGCCACACCAGCGGAATCGTCAGCAGCGCTCCGGCTTCGAGCAAACCAAGCCGCAACCACGGCGCGCTCATCGCCAGCCCCGCGACCGTTGCCACGCCCGTCAGCGCCATCAGCGGAATCAAGCTCCGCGTCGCCTTGTGTGCGATCGCGGCCACAATCAGCGCCACCGCCGCCACGCCGCAAGCCGTAATCAACACCGCCGGCACGGGAAGGGAAGCGCCTTCCGCCAAACTCCCAACTCCGGGAACCAGCCAGCGCATCGCCGCCAGAATCGTCGCCGCCAGCACCACAACCAGCACCGCCGCCTGCCGCTCCATCCACGAGACCGCAACACCAACCCCGCGTGAAACAGCCTGCAAACCGCTCCAGAAGCCCAGGTAGAAACCGTCCACATTCGTCCAGCGGAAGAACTCATGCCAGTTCTGCATGAAGATGCTGGAGAAGTCGCCGGCCGTCATTCTGCCTTCAGCCGATAGCGGTTCGCCGCCGGTAAAGATCCCGCCGCCCCCCGCCATCACCGCGCCGCCAGCCGTCACAGTCACCGCCGTCGAACTCTGCCGCCCGGCGTAAGCCACCGCGTAGATCGCGCCGCCCAGCACCAGCGAAACCACCGCCAGCACCAGTCCGCCCGTCGTCGAGAAGCTGCCCGCATCGGCCGACATACCCAGCCAGGTCACGTGAACCCCGGCGCCCATGCCCAGCGCGCCCAGAATCGGATTCAGCAAATAGTTCACCGCCAGTTGCGGCGCAACGCCCAACACCACGCTGCCCACGGCCAGCAATCCCATGCCCCATACCATCGTTGCCGGAGATTCGTGCGCGTCCTTGGTCGCCTCGGTCGTCGGTCCCA
>JARLJS010000112.1 GCA_031291075.1 Nevskia sp.
GTCGAAGGGGACCTGCGGTTGCTTTTGTCTTTGCTGTTTCGTCTTCATTCCATCGACGAAGTGCTCCGAGCAGCCAGACGAGCCGCCGCGCGCTACACTGGACTTCACCATGGTCTTCGTCCTCGACAACTACGACTCGTTCACCTACAACCTGGTCCAGTACCTGGGCGAACTGGGGGCGAAGGTCGAGGTCTATCGCAACGACGAGCTGACCGTCGAGCAGGTCGAGGCGCTGAAGCCCGAGCGCATTCTGCTCTCGCCGGGGCCCTGCACGCCGGGCGAAGCGGGCATCCTGGTACCCCTCATTCGCCACATGGCCGGGAAAGTGCCCATTCTGGGCGTCTGCCTGGGACACCAGGCCATCGGCGAGGCATTCGGAGGCCAGGTGGTGCGCGCCCGGCGTCTGATGCACGGCAAGACCAGCGCGGTCGAGCACGACGGCAAGGGCATCTTCGCCGGCCTCGCCACGCCGCTCACCTGCACCCGCTACCACTCGCTCATCGTGGCCGAGGACTCGCTCCCCCGCGAGCTCGAAGTCACGGCGCGCACGGCGGAGAACGGCGCCGGGACCAAGAAGGAGTCAGTCATCATGGGCCTGCGCCACCGCTCGCTGCCCATCGAAGGCGTGCAGTTCCACCCCGAGAGCGTTTTGACCCAAGGCGGCCACCAGATGATTCGCAACTTCCTGAGCATGTAGCCGCGATGAAAGAGCCGATGCGCGTCCAAATGCGTCGCAACAAATCGTCCCACCGCATGCTGGCGTCCGGAATTCTCGCCTTGGCGGCAACTCTCCCAGCCCCGCCCTGGCTCATCGCGCAGGAAGCTCCGGTGGTTCAATCTCCCCAGACCCCGCAGGCGACGCCGGTTCCCGCTGCCGCTCCAGCTTCCGATCCACCCGCCATCGCTCCCCGCCCCATCGCCATTGTCGCCCTCGACAGCAAGATCCCCGGCGCAGCCGCCGAGGTGACCGGCGGCCTGCAGGTCTCGAACGGCCGCGCCTTCATCGCCGCGAACGGAGCCATCACCGCGGGCAGCGAGACCACCCTGGTCACCCTGCCGTATCGCGGCGTGCTGCGTGTCTGCGCCTCCACCACCGTCAAGCTGGCCGCCGACTCCAGCGTCCCCGCCGGCGAAATTCCCGGCCTCATGATGGCCATGGATCACGGCGCCGTCGAAGCCAGCTTCGCCACCGGCCGCAACTCCGACATCCTGCTTACGCCCGACTTCCGCATCCTCATCGGCGGTCCCGGCGCGGCCGAGGTGAAAGTGCGCCTGGGCCCCAACGGCGACACCTGCGTGGATAATGCAGGGATCAATGCGCCGTACGTCCTGGTCACCAGCGTCTTCGAAGGCGGCGATTACCGCGTGCAGCCCGGCCAGCGTGTCATGTTCCAGCACGGCAGCCTGCACGAGGTGGTCGACCAGGAGAAGGAGCCCTGCGGTTGCCCACCCGCCGTGAAGGGCCCGA
>JARLJS010000113.1 GCA_031291075.1 Nevskia sp.
GCCATCGCCCAGGCGGCCCGGCCCGGCCGCCGCGCCCGCGCATCCATAAGGCCGTGGCGGCGACGTGCTGGGTTTTGTCCTGAGTCTGCTGCTGGCCCTGGTGCTGCAAGTCGTCCAGATGCCGGACGTGGTGGCGCCGTTCTGGCCGCTGTGGCTGCCCCTGGCGCTGGCCTACTGGGCGCTGTATGCGCCGGGCATGCCGGTGCTGCTGGCGGGCTGGCTGCTCGGCCTGTGCTCGGACGTGCTGTACGACGCGCCGCTCGGCCAGTACGCGCTCGGTTTCGTCACCGTGTCCTATGTGGCGCAGCGCCTGCGCAACACGCTGGCCGTGTTCCCGCTGTGGCAATCCACCCTGATCATGGTGCCGGTGTGGGCGCTGTTCGCCTTCCTCATGTTCTGGATCGACGGGCTCACGCACCATTCCGCCGACCCGCTGCGCCGCTGGCTGCCGGTGGTCACCACCAGCGTGCTGTGGCCGTTCACCGGCGCGGCGCTCGGCGGCCTGCGCGGACGGCCGCGGCGCGGAGTGCTGCCATGAGGGCGGCGCCGCTCCACTTCGAAGGGTGTTTCCCATGACCAACGTCAGCGTCATCAGCTCGGCCCCCAAGCCGGTGACGAGCTGGAGCGAGCGTTTCGCCCGCTGGCATTTCGACCTCTGGCTCGGACTGCTGTTGATGGCGGTGGGGGGCCTGGGGCTGTTCGTGCTGTATTCGGCCTCCGGCCAGTCGCTGCCGATGGTGATCAGCCAGGCGCAGCGCCTGGTGCTCGGACTGGCGGTGATGATCGTGCTGGCGCAGCTGCCGCCCGAGTTCTACCGCGCGGCGGCGCCCTGGTTCTACGGCTTGTCCCTGCTGCTGCTGGTGGCGGTGGCGCTGCTCGGCGTGCACGCCAAAGGCGCCCAGCGCTGGCTCAACCTGGGCGTGATGCGCTTCCAGCCGTCGGAGTTGATGAAGCTGGCGGCGCCGATCGCGGTGGCGGCGTACCTGCAGAGCCGGCACCTGCCGCCGAGCTTCGGCACCATCCTGGTGAGCCTGCTGCTGATCGCGGTGCCAACCGGCCTGATCGCGATGCAACCGGACCTGGGCACCGCCCTGCTGGTGCTGACGGCGGGGGTGCTGGCACTGTTTTTCGGCGGCCTGCGCTGGCGCTGGATCCTGCTGGCGGTGGCGGCGGTGGCGGGAGCGGCGCCGATGCTGTGGCTGAAGCTGCACGATTACCAGCGCAACCGCCTGCTCACCTTCCTCGACCCCGAGCGCGACCCGCTCGGCGCCGGCTACCACATCACCCAGAGCAAGATCGCCATCGGCTCCGGTGGCCTGTTCGGCAAGGGCTGGCTGATGGGCACGCAGGCCAAGCTCGACTTCCTGCCCGAGGCCCACACCGACTTCATCTTCGCCGTCTATTCCGAGGAGCTGGGCCTGATCGGCGTGCTGCTGCTGCTGGCGCTCTACATGGTGATCGTGGTGCGCTGCCTGGTCATCTCGATGCGCGGCCAGGACACCTTCCAGCGCCTGCTGGCCGGCAGCCTGGGGCTGACGTTCTTCATCTACGTGTTCATCAACTGCGGCATGGTCATCGGCCTGCTGCCGGTGGTGGGCGTGCCGCTGCCCCTGGTCAGTTACGGCGGCACCTCGGCGGTCACCCTGCTGGCCGGCTTCGGCATCGTCATGTCGGTGCAGACGCACCGCAAGCTGCTGGCCAGCTGATGCGCCGGCTGGTCCTCCGCCCCGCCGCCGTGGCGCTGGCGCTGTGCGCCGCGAGCGCCGCAGCCGACTTCAGCGACAATGCCAAGACCCCGGCCCTGCTGGAAACCCTGCGCACCCAGTACGCCTTCACCCCCGGCGAGCTGGACGGGGTGAAAGCGGCGCTCGGGCAGGCGCGGCTGCTGCCGCAGCTGATCTCCGCCGAGAAGAACAACAAGGAGAAGACCTCCACCTGGGAGGACTACCGGCCGCTGCACGTCAACCCCGCCAATATCGCCAACGGCCTGCGCTTCCTGCAGCAGCACAAGAAGTGGCTGGCCCTGGCGGAACAGCGCTACGGCGTGCCGCCGGAGGTGGTGACCGCCCTGCTCGGGGTGGAAACCAAGTACGGAACCTTTACCGGCAGGTTCCGCGTGCTCGACTCGCTGGCCACACTCGGCTACGACCATCCCACCCGGGCGCCGTTCTTCTTCGACCAGCTCACCCAGTTCTTCGTGCTGTGCCGCGACGACAGGCTGCGGCCGGAATCGCCGCTCGGCTCCTACGCCGGCGCCATGGGGGCGGCGCAGTTCATGCCCAGCAACTACCGGCGGCTGGCGGTCGATTTCGACGGCGACGGCAAGGTCGACCTGTGGTCGGCGGCGGACGCCATCGGCAGCATCGCCAACTACCTGGTCAACTACGACAGCCAGCGGAGCTGGCAGCGCGGCCAGCCCCTGCTTACCGCGGTGACCTCGGCCCTGCCGCCGCCGGCCGCGCTGCCGCGCAACGACAAGCTGCCGGGACAGACCGTCGGCGCCCTGCGCCAGGCCGGGGTGGTCCCGCCGACGGCGCTGCCGGAGGAGATGCCGGCCGGCCTGCTGGAGCTGAGCCACGACGAAGGCGCCCCCGAGTACTGGATCGCGCTGCCCAATTTCTACTCGATCATGTCCTATAACCCGCGGGTGTTCTACGCCATGGCGGTGTCGGAACTGGCAAATGAGCTCAAATTGGCGGAAGATAGGTGATGATTGGGGGTACCGCCGCCGCCATGCGCAGCCTGGCAGCTTGTGGGTTGTTGTGTGTTGCCGCGTCCCTTGCGGGCTGCGACAGCGCGCCCGTGCGCCCGGACGAAAGCTCCCGCTCGCAGATGGTCAGGCCGGTACAGCCGGCCGTTGCCAGCCGCAACCCCAACCAGGACGGCCCGCCGCCGGCCAGCGAGATCCCCTTCAACCTGGTCGCGGTGCCTGACGCCGTGCCGAAGCCGGAGCCGCTCAGCGCCACCGGCAACCCCGATTCCTACGAGGTCGACGGCGACCACTACGTCGTCATGAAGGAGTCGCACGGCTTCAAGGAGCGCGGCCTCGCCTCCTGGTACGGCCAGAAGTTCCAGGGCAAGCGCACCTCCAGCGGCGAGCCCTACGACATGTTCAAGATGACGGCGGCGCACAAGACACTGCCCATCCCCTGCTACGTCCGCGTCACCAACCTGGCCAACGGCAAGAGCGTGGTGGTGCGCATCAACGACCGCGGGCCCTTCCACAAGGGGCGCATCATCGACCTGTCCTACACCGCGGCACTGAAGCTGGACGTCCTGGGCGACGGCTCCACCCCGGTGGAGATCTGCACCATGGAGCCGGCCCCGGACCAGCCCGCCACCCTGATCGCGGCTGCGCCGCGCTCGCCCGCGCCGATACCCGCCCCGGCCAGGGTCGCGGTGGCGGCGGCGCCCGCCAGAGCGCC
>JARLJS010000114.1 GCA_031291075.1 Nevskia sp.
CGATTTAATTTGCCGGCGGGGGTTGCCTGATCAAGAAGCTTCGGTTACACCCCCGCCCACGACGCGCCCGTAGCTCAGCTGGATAGAGCATCAGACTACGAATCTGAGGGTCAGGAGTTCGAATCTCTTCGGGCGCGCCAAAAACTCCTAGGAAAATCAAGGGACTTCTGAGAGCGTCCCGCCGCCGCACGGCGGCACCGAGGGCGCGTCCCACCACAATCCCCCCTGCTGGTCCCATTTCGCCGCCGGTCACCCCGTGGGAAGCGCGTCCGGCAGCCGCACCTTGCAGGCGCGCATGTCCCACGGGTCGCCCTCGGCGAGCAGTCGGCCCTGCTCCATGAGGGCGACGGCCCTGACGTGCAGCATGAGGTCCCCCACCTGAAAACGGGCGCGTTCGCTGGCGAGGGTGTCGCCGACGACGTGGGCCAGCTTCCGCCACGTCGTGGACGCGAAATCCAGCAGGGCCTGGTCGAAGTGGTCTTCCGGGGCTGACACTAGGCCCGCCTCCCCGACCACGCGGAAGAGCGCGTCCTCCCGCAGCAGGACCTGCCAGTGCGACCGCAGCGCCGCCCGCTCCTTCTGGCCCAGCTCGCGCTCCGTCCCCAGTAGGTCTTGGAGCGGCCCAGGCACGACGCTGGACACAGTGGACGTGGGTTCGCAGAGCGTCCGCGTGCCGTCCTGACGGGTGGACGGGTATTGCAGCCCGGTCACGTCCACCGCGAAGAGCGGCCGGTCGGGCAGCGTGTCCGCCATCAGGTGGAGGAAGGAGAGGTCCCAGGCCGAACTGCGTCCGAACCACAGCACCAGCCTGCCATCCCAGGCTTCGAGCCTCTGCCAGAAGAGCCGCAGGAAGCCAGGAGCATCCGGCTCATCGAAGAGCGTTTCCCACCACGCCGCCCTGGCGGCCGGGGACGAGATGGGACCGAAGCTGAAATCCTCAGGGCAGGGGACCAGTTCGTCGGCGCTCCCGGCGTCGCGCAGCGCGTGCCGCAGCGAGGCCGCCGCCGAATGCCCAGGGGTCACGTGCAGAACTTTCATCCACCTCTCCTACCCGGCATTGTCCCCTACGGTTGGCGGCTCCCGGTAGCAGGTTCCATTCCGGGAGGCGAGCAAAATGCCGCTCGCCCAAGGTCACGTCTGCCGGCCGGGCTTCCTGCCACTGCGGAGCGTCATCGGTTCCTTCTCCCCCGGCTCGGGCTTTCTGAAGAGCTCGTCGACCTCGACCTCCAGGGCCACGGCGATCCTCTCCAAGAGGAGGATGCCCGGATTCTCGCTACCGCTCTCCAGCCTGCTCACGTAGGCACGGTCGATCCCCGTGTCCGCCGCGAAGGCGTCCTGCGAAATCTGCCGCGCGACCCTCAGCCGCCTGATGTTCCTCGCCACGAGAGCCTGCACGTTCATCCGGCGATGCAGGACAGCTTGCGGACGTGTAATCCATGTAATATCCTACACGGAATGAGAGCGCCCCGGTCCCGACGGCGCGGCAACAGGGGTGGCGGTTTCCTGCCGCCGAGCAGGAGGCTGAGGCATGGACGGACCCGAGACGACGGCGCCAGCGGTAGAGGCCAGCCGCGTGACGCAGATGCTGGACACGATCTGGAACGAGATCGTGCTCGGCGATTCCAAGCTGAACCCCGAAAAGTCCTGCTTCGAGCTGGCCGACGAGTACAGGCACTCGGGGAGGACGGCGGAGGAGTGCGCCGAGAACTTCATCGGCTGGCAGACCGCGAAGGCCGGCGCCGCCGGCTTCGCCCTGGGGCTTCCGGGCTTTGCCGCGATGCCCCTCACCGTGCCGGCGGATTTCCTGTCGGTCGCCTACCTGCAGCTCCGCATGGTGGCTGTGATCGGCATCCTCTTCGATTGGGACGTGCGCTCCGACCAGTTCAGGACGATGGCCTACCTGAGCCTGCTGGGCTCCGCCGCCGGGGAACTCGCGCGCGATCTTGGCATCAAGGCGACGACCAAGATTGCGATGGGCGCGATCCACAAGAAGGTCTCCGGCGCCGTCCTCCAGAAGATCAACCGCGCCGTCGGCACCCGGCTGGTGACGAAGGCCGGCAGCACCGGCGTGGTCAACCTGACCAAGATCGTGCCGGTCCTCGGCGGCTTGGTCGGCGGCGGCGTCAACGCCGTCGTCACCCGCCAGATCGGGAAGACCGCGATCTCGTGGCTGAAGGAGGGGCCTCCATCGCATGTGGACGATGGCGGAGATGACGGCGACATCATTGAGGGAGAGACGGCATGAATTGCTACGAACACCCGGACGCCACCTCGGTGGCCACCTGCGCCTGCGGGCGCGGGCTGTGCGGAACGTGCCAGGGGAGGCACCAGCCGCCGAGCTGCGAGCCCTGCTACGCGGCCGCCCTGGGCGCGCGCATTGGCAAGACGCAGCAGCGTCTTGCCGTCAACTGCTTCTTCGCCATCATCTACCTCATCGTGGGCTTCCACTTGCTCACCGGGACAAGCGCCGGCAGCTTTGTCCTGATCGCGGCGGGGGTCTGGGGCTTCCTGGGGTTCCGCTGGCTCTTGGACGGTCTGCTCGGCGCCACCCGGCTGACGATCTTCGCCAGCGGCATGACCTGGGTCGTGACCTACCTAATTGGCAGCATCATCTGCTCCCTGGGGGGCCTGATCATCGTTCCGGTGGAGATCATCCTACAGTGGCGCCTGCTCAAGCGGCTCAAAGCCGAGGTTGCGGGAACGTCACCCGCGCCTGCTGCGGCGATCGGAGCAACGTCGTAAGGCCCAACCGCCATGCGGTGCCGTGGGCGACCAGTTAGACGCCCTGCTGGGACTCTTGGGGATGGCCGAGGTCGTCGCCGGACGCCTGTTGGAGAGAGCCGAGCAGCATGAAGCCACCACCACCTGGGAGGGTGGTTTCTCGGGCGGTGACGCGGCTGGCCTGGACGGCGGGCACGAGCACGTCCCGGAGGGCCTACTCCTCCGGCGGCTCCTCACCTGGCGCGTCCAGCATGGTGTCGGTTGAAAGTTCCCTGACGCGAGGCGCGAACACAGAGCGGAAGCGGTCCATCTTCTCCAGCATCCAGCGATGCAGTTCCGGGTACTGGGCCTCTTGGGCGGGGTCCACGCCCGTCTTGAGGAGCATGATCTTCGAAGCCTTCCTGCCGGGGAGTTCCTGCCAGTCCAAGGGTTCGCCGAACTGGGCCTCGATCGCCTCCTTGTGGGCGAAGAGGGCGCGGAAGGCGGTCTTTCCTGGGTCGTTGCTGATGTAGAGCTCGACGCCGACACGGCGCTTCTCCGTGCTCATGACTGCATTGATGCCGAATCCGGCACGACCAATGGCGAACCATCTCCAGTGGTCCTTGTTGGGCTTCCGTATCTGGAAGGACGCCCTCTTCTCTTTCAGGTACTCGCTGAACGAGGCCCAGTACGCCAGTCGGGCTCGCTGGCTGTCTGCCAATTCGACCTCACCAACCCGACGAACCGCCGTTCGGGCTTCTCGTGTCCAGTCGTTGGGGCTGGCGACGATGTTGAAGCGGGGAGCCGCAGGTGACGAGCCGATGCGCCACAGTTCAATCTCGACCGCGAAAAAAGAGAAGTCCTCAAGAGTGTTGGAGTTGAGCCAATCCACCACGGCGCGATGGTCGGGCCGGATGCTCTCGGCGATCCAGATGATCGTCTTGGTCTCCTCCACGCCGGCCAGGTAGGTGAGAACCTGTCCGAGATGGTTGTGGTCCGTCGGGCCGAACTGGTTCTCGATGACGACGCGGTGCTCGGCCTCATCAACGGCTCGGGCAATGATGTCTGCCCGGAACGAGCCGACGGGTCGTTCCACCGCCTCGACTTCGAGTTCCATGCCGAGCGCTCCACCAAGGAGGGCGATGTTGGTCGCCTCCGCCAGCCAGGGTGTGAAGTTGCCGTCCTCGGTCGGCCAGGCGGTTCTCAGCGGCACCTTCTCGAACGTGCCCAGGGGGATGACTGAACTCACTCTTCGACTCCTTGGCCGTTCTGGCTCCCGTGGTGATCCGCGCGAAGGCTATGCCATCTCGCGCACGGGAGCCAGCCTCTGGATCATGCCGTGGTTGACGGCCCGCCGGAGAGCCAAGTCCACATGGCGCAGACCCCGGCGGCGGTGAGGATGACGTCGAACTGGGGCGCGAGGCGCAACTCGACCTCGGCGCCCAGCAGCGCCATCACCACGGGCAGGGTGAGGACGATCTTCACGGCGGCCGGCAGGCGGTTCCAGAGACCGCGCTTCCTGGCCGGCGTCTGCTCCTGATGCGATGGTACGACCTCGACGGCGGCAAGCTTCTGCTTCTCGTTCTTCATGGTGGTTCCTTTCAAGTTCGAGTTTGATGGTGGAACGGGGAAGACGCCGATGCGCCTTCCCCGTCTCCATGTTGGTCGTGGCGGTTCCGGCCTGTCGCGGCGTCTCTCGCCTCCGCCCGTACCGCCTCGGGCTCGGGCAGCAGATTCCAGGCCCGCAGCGCGGTCGTTGCGGTGTCGATCAGCCTCTGCGGCGAGTGGTGCGCGTACCTCGTCGTCGTGGAGAGCTGCGTGTGGCCGAGCACGGTGCCGATCTCATTTAGAGGAGTTCCAGCGTTGGCCAGGGCACTTGCGAAGCTGTGCCGCAGGTCGTGGACGCGCAGGTCCTCGGACAACCCCGCCGCCTCCCTGGCCCGCCGCCACGCGCCGCGCACGCCTTCCACCGGCTGGCCATCCCGGCGGGCGCTGGGGAACACGTACGGGTTGTCCGGGTGGAGCTGCCGCTTGGCGAGCTGGCGCTGGAGGATGGCGACCGCCACGGGCGAGAGCGGGATGTGCCGCGTCCGGCCCGACTTTGAGCGGGGCACGGTGAGGATGCAGCGGTCGAGGTCCACGTTCTCCCACGTCGCTTTCAGCGCCTCGCCCCGGCGGGCGCCGGTGACGGCGAGGAACCCCAAGACCGACGCGGCGGTCTCGTCCGGGTCGGTGGCCAATGCGCGGAAGAGCGCCTGAGTCTCCACCGGCGACAGGTACTTGTCGCGGTGGACCTCTCGCAGCATTCCCGGCGAAGAGGCCGGGTTGCGCCCCTGGTACAGTTCCCACTTCAGGGCCTGGTTGAACATCGCGCGCAGGGTGGCGAGGTGCCGATTCACCGTGCCATTCGCTAGACCTTCCGCGACGAGCTTCCGGCGCAGCTCCGCCACGTCCTGGGGCGTGACCTCGTCCAGCGCCTTCTTCCCGATGGCCGGCAGGATGCGCTTCCGCAGGTACGCCTCGACGTTGCCGGCCGCGCGCAGGCGCTCCTGCACATGCGGAATGTATCTCTCCTTGGCGAACTCTGCGACGGTGGGGACAGCGCGCAGCTTCGCCTTCTCCGCCGCCGGGTCGCCGCCGAGGCTGACCTCGGCCTTGAGCTGCTCCGCGCGCTTGCGGGCCTGGTCCACGGTGACGTCGCCGAGCCGGCCGAGCCTGACCTCGTGCCGGCGGTTCCGCGCGTCATTGTACCGGAAGTAGAACGTCACGCCGGAGGCGCGCTGCTCGGCGATGAATCCGGCGAGCCTGTCGTCGAAGATGCGGTTCTTCACCGCGCCTTCCGGCAGGGGCGGCAGCTTCTGCACCAGGGTGCGGGTGATGGTGGTCGCGGCCATGTGGCTCCTTCCTGTGGTGGATGGGGATGGGGGTCATCGGGGTCTTGGAGGTGCGGCGTGTCGTGCCGGCCCCGTTCCGGAATCATTCCGGTATCGGCGCGGTGCTCCGGCGGCGGTTCGCCGCGACGAACGCTTCCAAGTCTTCCTCGGCGTACCTGACGTACTTGCCGGAGAGCTTGATGTAGGCCGGCCCCTCGCCGGTGCCGCGCCAGTGCTCCAGCTTGCTGGGCGGAACGCCCAGGCGCTCGGCGGCCTGGAGCGCGGTGAGCAGCGGGCGTAGCTCCTGCCGCTCGGTGGTGGTGTCGTCGGTCGCGGCGTCGGCGATCTTGCGCTTGGCCATGTCGTGTCTGTCTCCATCTTCGGGTGCCGAGGGCTCACTTGCTCCGGCTTCGCCCATGGAGATGTTCGAGAGCCCTCCTTGGCCCCCAAAGTCCGCACACGACCGCGCTTGGCTGTGCCGCGTCAGCGCCGGGCGGGCCAAAGCCCGTCCGGCGCGTTGGCGTTTCTTCAGCTCAATTCCTCGGACTCCGCCGACTCAGGTTCGCCGGAGGATTCCGCTGCGACGCGCGCGAGCCTCACACGGTGAATCTCGCCGGCGAGGGCGTCGCGGATGGCATTTCGCACGGCCCAGAGCCGCCGGATGTGCGGCGCGCGCTCGGTCCAGTCTCGCAACGCTTCGTCGATGACGATCAGCAGTAGCTCTGGCGTGATGCCATCCTCGCGGCTGGCCGGATCGGCGCAGAGCCGCAGGCAGAGATCGCCCGTGCGCGCCAGAGTCCAGCGGTACGGCGAGTCCTGCCAGCCGGGCTCGAAGTCGATGCCGCTGCCCAGCGGCTCGCCTTCGGGCATCTGCCTGACCGCCCGGCCGAGAGCTTCCAGCACGGCCAGAGCGCCCGCATCGGGCATCCGCGCGTGTTCCAGCGCCATGCGGGCCTGCACGATGCAGACAAGCTGGCGGATCGTCCAGCCCGACGGGGCGGTGCAGACAGTGCCGTACCGCACCGGCAGGCCGAAGCCGTCTCCGCCGGTGTCCAGCATCGCGGCCCAGAATCTCTGGCCCCAGAACGGCAGCACGTCCGTGCTGAGGAACAGCGCGAAACGTTCGCCGTCCGCAGTGCGGCGCGCGGCGACGACGTCCTTCTCGTCGAAGTCAATCATGCGCGCGCTCCTCCATCTGCGCCTGCTGCGGTATTCATTTCGATACCGCGTGTGTCGTCTTCGTGGTCCACCTCGAACACCAGCCACGAGGCGTCGCTGTTGATCGTGGCAGCCACACCCTCGGGAATCTTGAAGCAGACCAACTCCTCCTCGTTGTCGTCGTCGTTGAGGAGGAGCAGGTCATCCGGCTCGCGCACCTCGATTCCGCGCGTGGCCAGATACCGGACGACGTGGAGCGGGTCCTCGCCGGTGCGGACGGCATCGTCGAATTTGATCCGCTGCACGTCAGGCAACTTCTCGATCTCGGAGTACCGCGCGAGCAGCGCCTCCAGCGTGTGGATTTCTTGGTCCATGTGTTGGGCTCCAGACGCGGGAAGCCCCGCCGGTGAGGGCGGGGCTTCCCGGTCAATGCTGGTTGGAAGGATTGCCCAGGCCGGCGTCGGCCTGGGCACCAGCATCACATGCGGCTGAACTCCGACTCTGCCGCGTCCACCACGGCCACGTGCTCCTCCCACCGCGTCGTCGCCCGCGCGGCCTCCAGGGCCAACGCCGCGCGGACAGCGCGGCGCGCCTCCCAGCAACTCCGCCGCCAGGGCGTGATCGGCAGCCATCGGGTCAACGTCATTTCGATCGTGGCCAAAAGCTGCTCAGGCGTGACGCCCTGCTGCCGTGCCTCCGCGTCCGGGCACAGGGCAATCACGAACTGCCCAGCCCTGGCCACGGTCCACGGGAACGGCGAGGTCACTCCGCCTGGCGGGGCAGGCTCGAACGAGACCGGTGGCACCGCCCAGCTCGCCTGGGGCTCGCGGTACACGACGGCGGCACGGTCCAGATGGCGCACGATCTCGGCCAGGACGGGTTCGCCGGAATGTGCCTGCTCAGCTTCGAACCGGGCCAGCGCGACGGTCAAGAGCTGGGCGGCGGTCCAGCCGTCACGCGAGCTGATGGTGGCGAGCCGGACGAACACGCCACCGTCTGGAATTTCGACCGCCGCGCCCCACAGGCGCAGAGGGCGGCCAGGGACCAGATCGGCGGTGACGAGGGCGACGGCGCGCCCGGTGCTGGTCTTGTGCCAAGCGACGTTGTCGCGGCCGCCCGTGGCGCGAGCCGTCATTCCCGCGCTCATCGCGTGAAGAGCGCCCAGAGGCCGTCCACGGCGAGGAAGACGGCAACGCCCTCCTCGACGCGGAACGCCTGGATTTCTTCCTCGCCGGGGTCGGCGCAGGCGGCGAGCAGGTCTTCCAACGTGCCGATCCGCACGCCCAGGTCGTTGAGGTAGGGCAACAAGTGCAAGGGATCGTCGCCGCGCGCCAGGGCGTCGGCCAAGCGCACGCGCGGCAGAGGGCGCGGCATGTCGTTGCCCTCGGCGTGGCGGCGCACCAGCGCTTCCAAAGTTTCGAGCGGGGGAGAGGTTTGGGTCATGTCGATGGTCTCCAAGGCGCGGCTGGCCAACCTTGAGGGCTGGCCGTTCCGCGCCGCTTGGGTTGCGTGGCCCGCACGGCGCGGGCGAGACCATGACATCCACCCCAGCCATGGCACTCCTGCGTCCAACTTTGCCGGCAAAGTTCGGGAACCAATGGATGGGGGAAGGGGGCCTCAAGGCCCCCTTCCCCCATCCATTTCCGTCGCGGCCAGGCGCACGTGCCCTGCCGCCGTCAGGGCCGCCAAAGTCCACGTCGGCTTCGTCGTGGCTGCTTCGCCGACCAAGCCGCGCCCATCTGTCCGGCACGGAATGGGTGCAGTTGCCGGGCTGATCCACCTCCGATCCTTGGCGGTTGGAGACCGGAAGAGACGAAGCGCGCCGAACTTGGACAAAAAGTGCGAGCAACATGACCCTGTGGGGGTGGGGGCTTTGAGGCCCCCACCCCCACAGGGTCATGCCGACACTCCAGCCAATGTGCCGTTCCGCCGCCGAGGCGGCCAAAACCCAGGTGGGCCTGGGCACGACGGTGCTGGGGCAGGTCAACTCCCAAAATGGATGCGGCGTCCAGCAGCCAAGAGGATGGCATCAAGATTGCGTTGAAGGTTCTCGGCACATGAAAGCCCCCAGCCCCCAAAGGGCTGGGGGCTTTCACTCGGCAGACTTCCCAGTTGAGCCGCTCGGCAGCACATCCAGTTTTGCATAGGACACCAGACGAAAAAGCAAATCTCCCGCGCGACGCCAAACGCCCCGTGGGCGCGGCCGTGGCGGCCTCGGCCGCCAGCGCTAGGCACACCATGGATAGCGTCCGCGAGCAAAGTTCGGCAAATACTGCCCGGTCGGGCTCTTGCCCGCCTTCGGGCGGCGGCACCCGCACCGTACGAGACCCCACAAGGCCGAGGAGACCACGCGGGTGGATTTGAACCGCGACGAAGACTTCAACAACACGAACGATGCCGCCGCCATGAGCGGCGCGGAGGCGCCGGCCACGCTGGCGGCGAACGTCCCCAAAGCTGGGGGCGAGGAAGAGAACGGCCAGGAAGGCGTGAACGACGCCGTGCTGGCCGAAGCCGAAGAGGCCAAGGGTGCGAACCCGAAGGAGGCGCTGCTGAACGGCACTTCCATGCAGGCGGCCGAGGCCGCCGCGAAGCCGCTGCCCGCGGACGCAGCGGAAGCCGGCGAGGCCCTGGTGGCCACCAACCGCGCCCAGCGGCGCGCGCTTGGCATCAGGTCGACGAAGGACGAGCAGACGGCGCAGATTGGAGACCTGCCGCCGCCGGTTGCCGACAACGCCACCTTCGACCCCGATGACCTCACTTTTGAGGGCCACAAGTTCCTGGTGGGGTGGGACGCGCTCATGGAAGAGGCGGCCAAGCCGGTAGATCGCGTGATCGGCCCGTTCGAGGCGCAGACCTTGGCGATCGTCAGCGGTGAGCCCGGTCGCGGCAAGAGTTTGCTCAGCTTGAACTTGGCGGTGGCTACCGCCGGTGGCGTCGAGTTCAGCGGCTTCAGGCCGCCCCGGCCTCAATCGGCGTTGATCCTCTCGCCTGAGGACAAGCTCGGCGCCATCGGCGCCCGCATCAAGGCGGCGGTGGAAGAGTTGAGGGCGGACCCGGAGCTGGTCAAGCGCAACCTCCGGGTGGTTAACGTCCCCGGTTCTTCCATCATCTTCGAGGGGGCGGGGGAGACCCTGGACTTCAACGCGCTGGGCCGCGTCTTGCGGAAGGCCATCCGTGGCAGGCGCGCGCGCTTCGTGGTGGCCGACCCGTTCATCGAGCTGCACACCGCGGACGAGAATTCCAACATGCAGGTGCACGCATTGATGGCATCGCTCCGCGCCATGGCGCGGGAGACGGATTCGGTGATCTTCCTGACGCACCATTCCGCGAAGGGTGGCCAGGGGCCGCGCGGCGCCGGGGCTTTCAGCGGCACCGTCCGCGCCACCTTGCACGTCGACGCCCTGGGCAAGAAGGAAGCCAAGGCCGCTGAAGCCCAGGGGCTGAGGCCGTCGAGCATCTTCCGGTTGGTCTTCATTAAGGACAACTACGGGGATGGCGAAGGCGGTGCTGTGTATTTCCAGAGGCTCGCCATCCGGCCGGGTGAAGCGCCCGTGCTGCGGCGCGTGACGCTGGAAGCGGGCGAGGACGAATAGAGCGCCTCGCGGGAGGGCGCGCCGATCATTGGCGCGCCCATCAAGTAGGCCGCGGCCCGGCAGGCCGTGGCCGATACCATGAAATGTGGAGAATTGCATGACGACTACAGATACCCTCGCCGCTTTCCAGGTGAAGGATTCCGCAGCCCTGGCCCGCGGCAATGCCGTGCTGGCCGAGTTGGGCTTCGCGCCCTTCGAGGACATCGCGGCACTTTCTGGCGGCCTCAACGAGCTGAAGCTCGAATACAAGACCGCCCTCGACAAGTTGGCGCGCGTGCAGTGGGAGATCGCCCATCTGCGGCGGCTCACGATGGGTGAAGCGCGGAAGCATGTCCTGGACATGCTGGGCCTCTATGGTCCGCTCTGGGAGGACCTGCTCGCCCGGCACGTCATCGTCGCCAATCCGGGGCTTGACGAAGAGGATGTGTGCAGGGCGGTCGGCCGAGCGGTCTGGTCCCTTGATCAGGACAAGTACATCATCCGCTGCCGCGATGGCTGGGAGCTGGTCGGCGACGATCCCGATGCCCTGCGGCACCACTGGCGGCGTTAGGCACCAAGGCGGCGCGCCGCCTTCCATGCAAATCACATCGGCGCCCCTGGCCTTATGGCCAGGGGCGTTTTTCGTGCATGGGGTGCAGAAGATTGAGCTGCCCCGCGCGCGGCGCGGCTGATGGTGGAATCCAGCATCTGGAAGATTCGTGGGTCGGTGCATTGCGCGACGTTGAAGCGCAGGAATCGTTCCGCCGTCTGCGCCGGGCTGAACACGTTCCCCGGCGCCAGCACGATGCCTTCTTCAAGAGCATGGCGGGCGATCTCTGCCGCATCCAGCCCTGCGGGCAGTTCGCACCAAAGATACATGCCAGCACGCGGTATCACCCAGGGCGTTAGCCCAACCGCACGGAGCCGGGCATTGGCCTGACTCATCGCCCCCGCCAGCTTCGCGCGAAGGGCCTCGACATGCTTCCTGTAGAAGCCGTCCTGCAACACCGTCAGCAGCAGCTCGGCCGAAAGCCTCCCGCTGGAGAAAGATGAAGCGATCTTCAAGTCCGTCAGCCCCTCGATCCAATCCGCCCGCGCGGCGATGTACCCGCAGCGGAGCGAGGCCGAGACTGTCTTGGAGAAGCTGCCGGCCTGCACCACGCGTTCCAGCCCGTCGAAGGCGGCGAGGCGCGGCGACGGCTCGGCCTCGAAATCCGCGAAGATGTCGTCCTCGATGATGGTGAGCTGATGCTGCTCGGCCAGCTTCAACACCCGGTGCGCGGTGACGGGCGAGAGCGATGCGCCCGTCGGGTTATGCACACCGCAGTTGGTGATGTAGAGGCGTGGCTTCTGCTCCTCCAGCACCTGGGCGAAGGCCGCGATGTCCGGCCCCGTTGGCGTGTAGGGTACGCTGACCACCCGCGCCCGGTGCGCGCGCAGCAGGGCGCGGAATTTGAAGTAGCACCGAACGACAACCAGCACGGCGACACCCGGCTCCAGCAGGAAGCGGCAGAGCAGATCAACCGCCTGGGTGCCGGAATCGACCAGCAGGATTTGCCCCGGCACGGCCGGTACGCCGAAGCCGCCCAGCCGCCGCGCGAGATGCTCCCGCAGCGGTGCCAGACCAAGCGGGTTGCCGTAGTCGGTCAGGGCGGCGACATCGGCGCGGGCCTGGACGCGCAGGGCACGGCGCAGGCTGGCCTCCGGCATCCAGGAAGACGGCAGCCAGCCGCAGCCGGGCTTGAGCGCATCATCCGGCGTCTCCAGCGACTGCCGCGAGACCCAGAGCGGGTCCACCTCGCGGTCCAGCTTCGGCCCGGTCGCCGCCAGGCTGAACGGGGGCGGATGCCCCGCGACGTAGAAGCCGGAACCACGCCGGGATTCGACGACGCCTTCTGCCGCCAGCCGGTCATAGGCTTCCACCACCGTCGTCTTGGAGACGCCGCGCGCCGCCGCCTGTGCCCGGATCGAAGGCAGCCGGGTGCCCGGCCCCAGGGTTCGGGCGGAGATGCGCCCGCGCATCTCTTGCACGAGCTGAGCGACCAACGTGCCATCCGGCGGAGTCATCCGTACCTCTTCAAGACCAAATACAGTTCGTAGAAATTGTACTTGTCTGTGTCTGGAGGCACCAGCCCCAGCTCGCCACAAGGACCATGTGACGTTGAAGGACACGGATATGGAGAAGACGATCGACGGTTGGGTGTGCGGCGCGCTGGGTGTGGTTATCTTCAGCGGGTCCATGCCCGCCACGCGCGCGGCGCTAGCCGGGTTCGATCCACTCTTCCTCACCGTGGCGCGGGCCACACTGGCGGGGATACTGGCGCTCGTTCTGCTCACCATCTTCCGCCAGCCGCGTCCGACGCGGGGCGATCTCGCCTCCCTGGCTGTCGTGGCGTTCGGCGTGGTGCTGGGCTTCCCGCTGCTCACTGCCCTGGCCTTGCGGCACATCAACGCCGCGCAGTCACAGATATTCCTGGGTCTCTTGCCGCTGGCCACGGCCATGTTCGGTGTGCTGCGCGGCGGGGAACGGCCGCACCGCGGGTTCTGGCTTTTCTCGGGGCTGGGCAGCGCCTGCGTCGTCGGCGTGGCGCTGCGCCACGGTGCGGACCTGCCCCTGGAAGGTGTGGGGCTGATGCTGGCCGCGATCCTTGTGTGCGGGCTGGGGTATGCGGAAGGAGCAAAACTCTCGCGGAAGCTGGGCGGCTGGCAGGTGATCTCCTGGGCGCTGGTGTTCGCCCTGCCGGTGATGCTTGCTCTGTGCTGGCTGAACGCGCCCGCCACGCTAGCGCATGTGCCGGGCGGCGCCTGGGCAGGGCTCGCCTATGTCGCGGTCTTCAGTATGCTCATCGGGTTCGTATTCTGGTATCGTGGGCTGGCGCTGGGCGGCATCGCCGCCGTGGGGCAACTCCAACTCCTGCAACCGGCGCTTGGCCTTGTCGCCTCCGCCTTGGTCCTGCACGAGACCGTGCCGCCCGTCATGGCCATCGCCACCATCGCCATTGTCCTCTGCGTTGCGGGGGCCAAGAGGTTCGTGTGACACATCGACATATGCCTTGGCATATGCTAATTATGTCTCATGGAACCCACCCGCCACGTCAAGCTCTTCAAGAACGGCCGGAACCAGGCCGTGCGCATCCCCCGGGAGTTCGAGCTGCCGGGCGAGGACGCCGTCATGCACAAGGAAGGCAACCGGCTGATCATCGAGCCGGCCGCACCCAGGTCGCTGCTGGCGCTGCTGGCCACGCTCCCCGCGCTGGAAGAGGATTTCGCGCCGATCGACGATCTGCCGCCGGACGACGTGGCGTTCTGATGCGCTTCCTCCTGGACACCAACATCCTCTCCGACCTCGTCCGGCACCCGCAAGGGCGTGTGGCCGAGCAGATCAGGCATGTCGGGGAAAGCGAGGTCTGCACCAGCATCATCGTCGCGGCGGAGCTGCGTTTCGGCGCCGCCAAGCGCGGCTCCGCGCGGCTGGCCGCACAGCTCGAAGCGGTACTGTCCGCGCTGGATGTCGTGCCGTTCGAGCAGCCGGCGGACGAGTCCTACGGCGCCATCCGGGTGCAGTTGGAGCAGGCCGGCACGCCCATCGGTGGCAACGACCTTCTGACCGCCGCCCATGCCAAGGCGCTTGGCTGCACCGTGGTGACGGACAACGAACGGGAGTTCCGGCGGGTCGAAGGACTCGCCTGCGAGAATTGGCTACGGGGCTCGTAGGGGCTTCCCACCACAATCCCCCCGGGAGATCAGCGGCGCCGGGCGGTAATCGGTGGCCACTGCGGGGTGCGGTCTATCCGGGTTGCATTCCGCGGCGAGGTAATGGAAGGTCATCCGGGACCATCGAGGGTGGTCAAGGGCGACCTAAAATTCGTTACGAACCTACTACGAATCTGAGGGTCAGGAGTTCGAATCTCTTCGGGCGCGCCATTTTCCCTTTGAAAATCAAGAGTTTTTTGGCCGGGCCGTGAGCCCGCCGCGCGGTGTCGCCGCCGCTGCCCACCACATTCCCCCCGTTGGCCTC
>JARLJS010000115.1 GCA_031291075.1 Nevskia sp.
CGGGCCGGCGCGCGCGGCGGGCGGCCCGGCGCGGGGGGGGGGGGCGGGGCGGGGGGGGGCGGCGCGCCCCCCCCCCCCCCCCCCCCCCCCCCCCCCCCACCCCCCCCAAAAATATCCTCCCCACCAGCCCCTAGCCATGTGCCCCATCTGCATCGGATCCACGCTGCTGATCGCCGCCGGCGCCACCTCCGCGGGAGGACTGGCAGCCCTCGTCACCGGCAAGTCACTGCGTCGATCACGCCGGGACGGCACCGATCCGGAGCGTCCGCACGCAGCCGCGTCTCCGGACGATGACCTCGAACAGGGGCACCCCTGCGCCGCACCCGGTGAAAGCGATCGATAGCGCGCGGGCTTCAGGCGCCTGCAGGCGGCTCGCCTAAGCCCGGCGAGCCGCCTGGATCCCCGCCTGCCGCCCGAAGAAGGTGCAATCCGCCAGCGACATGCCGGAAGAGTACCCCGCTCCCCAGCGCGGCAGGCCGCACGCCGTCCGCCCGGCAGCGTAGAGCCCGGGGACTGGCCGCCGGTCGGCATCGACCACTTCGCCCGTGGGGAGGGTGTCGAGCCCGCCCAGGGTGAAGTGCGAGTAAAAGCAGATGTCGATGCGGCAGTCCAGCGCCACCAAGGGCGGCGCGGTGAGCGGCTTGAGCCACTTCCTTCCCTTGTGGAACAGCGGATCGCTGCCCACCGCGGCGTTGCGGTTGTAGAGCTCCACGGTGGAGACCAGCGCACCGGCGGGCAGATCGAGGTCGCGCTCCACCTCGGCCCAGGTTTCGCCGGCGGCGGCGATGCCGATCTTGGCGAACTGGCCGAACTCGGGTTCGGCGTAAGTCTCCTGGTCCTGCAGCAGGAAGATGCGGTTGCCGGCCTGCTGCATGATGTGCTGCGACACGCGGCCGTGGTAGCAGTCCTCGTTGATGAAGCGCTGGCCGCGCTCGTTGACGAAAATCCCCTTGATCAGCGACTCTGGCGGATACCACGGCAGGGTAACGAAGCACTCCGCCATGTTGATGGCGGCGCCGCCGACGCTCTGACCGAGCAGGATGCCGGAGCCGTCGTCGACGGTGCCGATCGGAAACTGTGAGCGCAGGACCTGCGGGGCGTGGCGCCTGACCATGTCGCGGTTCATGACGAAGCCACCGGCGCACAGCACCACGCCCTTGTGGGCGCGCAGGCAGCGGTCCACGTTGTCGCCGCGCACCACCAGGCCGTGCACGGCGTTGACGTCGTCGGCGATCAGGGCCACGGCGCGCGTGTTGTAGTGCACCTCCACGCCGGCCTCCTGCACGCGCTGCGTCAGCACGTCCATGAGATAGCGGCCGCCGCCCATGCCCATCCACTGCGGCGTATGTCCGCGCGGGCAGGGTTTGGCCTGCTCGCAGAACGGCCAGGCTTCCTCGCTGCCGCTCCAGATCAGGCAGTCGTCGGTGGCGGGCTCGACGATGCGCTGCGGGATGAAGGAGTTCTTGTACTTGACGCCCTGGGCCTGCAGCCATTCGAAGTGGCGCAGGCTGTGGTCGGCGTAGAGCCGCACCTTGGCCTCGTCGGCGTTGGGGCCGCCGGACAGCAGCAGGTAGTTGTAGAGGTCTTCGGTCGCATCGCTGAAGCCGGCGCTGCGCTGCATGGCCGTGCCGCCGTTGCCGCCGACGTAGATCTCGCCGCCGGACAGGGCCGAGGTGCCGCCACTTCCCGCGCCGCCCTCGACCAGCAACACCTTCGCCCCGGTGCGCGCAGCCTCCAGCGCGGCGCAGGCGCCGGCGGCGCCAAAGCCGACCACGATCACGTCGGCCTCCTGGTCCCAGCGGGATACGAGGCCGAGGCGGCAGGGAAGGTTGCGCGAATACGCGATGTCGGACATGGATGTTTCCCGAATGAGCCTGCGCTGCCGGCTGGCACGGTGCGCAGGCGCCTCTCCCCCGCCCGCGCCAGGCTCCTCTTCCGGGACGGGGTTTGTTGTCGCCGCTATTGGAAACGGCGCGGGCCGGCAGCGGCTTCGTCCGAGCGGACTAATAGGGCCCGATGCTATACGAACTCAACCGGTACCCGGTCCCTTCGGCGTAATCGAATTCGAAGCTGTATTCCAGGTCGCTGTCGTGCCAGAGCAGCAGGTAGCCGCCGCTCGGCATGGCCTGCACCTTGGCCTTGGGGATATGGGAGCGCATGGACGAGGTGAACAGCGCGGCATAGCGAGCGAGGAAATCCGCGCGGTCCTTGACCGGGGCTTCCTGCACACCGGCGGCCTTGGTCTGCGTCGACCAGTCCTGCACCGGAAAGGCGATCAGGTCGGCGAGCTTCTGCTTGTCGTTGGCCTGGCTGGCCGCCAGGAAAGCCGTGTAGAACGCCTGGAATTCCGCGGCATGCGGCCCCGCCGGCGGCTGCGCCAGGGATGGCATGACCGCGGCAGCCGCAAGCATCACCCCCAACCGGAAAGTCTTCACGTTCGCCCCGAGCCCAATGGAAATCGATCTTTACCCGATTAGACGCCCTGTGCCGGTGTACGGCAAGCGCGGGCGGAGCGCGCACTTGAAAGCGTCACGGCGGCCCGTTACTATCGGCCCCAGTTTCATCTTCAACTGGCTGACATCGTGCATATCAATACCGCCATTGCCGCATCGAGCCTGCGCTTCCGCGCCGGCGGCGCCTGCGCGCACGGCCTTTGGTGCGCGTCGGTTCCGGCGATGTCGATGCCGCAGCAGATCGTCATCGTCAAAACGCGAGCTCATCGCGTCCAGTAACACCTGACCGGTCCCCTCCCGTCAGGTTCGCCGGACGGGACACGAAAGACCGGTTCAAGCAGCAGCTTCTCCCTCAACCTCTTTCCAGACCCGCCCGGCGCATTCCGCAGGGGCGCATGCGTGCGCGCAGCACGCGAAGGAAGAGTGTGCAGTCGTGAACAAGATCGTGATGACGCGGGGTACCGCGGAAGAGCTCAGACGCATCGTGGCCGGTGCGAACAAGCCCTTGTCGCTGCTGGCCGACATCGAGCAGGCGCTGATCGAGCTGGTGCCGAATGGCGCGCCCCTGTGCCTGCGGCTGGGACGCCCCCGGCGCAAGCCGGCGGGTGTGCGCCTGTCGGCCTGGCTGGTCGAGCGGCCGGCTGCCGAGGACGAGCACCAGTTCGCCTCGGTGCCGGACGCGGTGGCGTTCCTGCAGCGGCAATGCAGCTGAAACGCGTGCGGGTCAACCGCTTCCCGCCGCCGCGTCGGGCGGGAAGCGCGCGTGGACGCTTACTCGGCGGGGTGCTCGGCCTGGTGCTGCGCGATCCTGGCCGCGTACTCCTGCTGCAGCTTGGCCAGCTCGGCCTTCTGCGGGTCGGTGAGCAGGCCGTAGATCTGTGTGCGCAGCGTAGCTTCCTCCTGCACCCGCGCCGTAGCGGCGGCCCCGGCCGCCTGGGCCAGGTTGGCAGCGGCCGTGGCATAGCCGGAACTGCCCGGAGTGGCCTCGTTGAACGCCTGGCGGTCGGCACGCAGCGCCTCCATCTGTGGCTTGAGCTGGCCATGGGCCTGCTGCATGAGCTGCTTCACGCTGGCCTTCTGCTCGGCGCTCAAGTCCAGCTTCCTGAGTACGAACATCAACGCGCCGCCGTGATGGTGGTGGTGCCACCCGTGCATGGCGCCGGAGCTGGAGCCGGAACTCGAGCCGCCGGAGCTGGACGATGAATCCTGGGCCTGCACGGCGGTACAAAGCATCGCCGCGGCCAGCACGGCAGTGGGGAGAAGGATCAGCTTGCGCATGGGTATTCCTGTCAATGCGAGAGAGTTCGCCATCATTGGACGTGGCGGAGCCGTTGCTTAGCGTTGCCGTGGCGTAAAGTTGGGTAAATCCGACCAAACGGAAGCATCCCATGACGGCCGACCGCGACAAAGCCCGCTTCGACTGGGCCGACCCCCTGCTGCTGGAGCAACAGCTCACCCCTGAAGAACGCATGGCGCGCGACAGCGCCGCGGCTTTTGCGCGCGAGCGCCTGCAGACCAGGGTGCTGGAGGCGTTCCGCCACGAGCGCACGGACCCTGCGATCTTCCGCGAAATGGGCCAGCTCGGCCTGCTCGGCGCTACCATCCCGCCCGCCTATGGCGGCGCCGGGCTTAACTACGTGGGCTACGGCCTGATCGCGCGCGAGATCGAGCGGGTGGACTCCGGCTTCCGCTCGATGATGAGCGTGCAGTCCTCCCTGGTGATGACGCCGATCCACCTGTTCGGCAGCGAAGCGCAGCGGCAGAAATACCTGCCGCCGCTGGCGCGCGGCGAATGGATCGGCTGCTTCGGGCTGACCGAACCCGACCACGGCTCCGATCCGGGTTCGATGGCCGCCCGGGCCGCGCCGGCCGCTGGCGGTTACCGCCTGTCCGGCGCCAAGACCTGGATCAGCAACAGCCCCATCGCCGACGTGTTCGTGGTGTGGGCCAAGACCGCGGACGGCGCGATCCGCGGCTTCATCCTGGAGCGGGGCATGCAGGGGCTGAGCACGCCGACCATCCACGGCAAGGTGGGGCTGCGCACTTCGATCACCGGCGGCATCGTCATGGACGAGGTGTTCGTGCCGGAGGAAAACCTGCTGCCCGGTGTCTCCGGCCTGAAGGGGCCTTTCAGCTGCCTGGACGCCGCCCGCTACGGCATCTCCTGGGGCGCCCTGGGCGCTGCCGAAGCCTGCTGGCATATCGCCCGCCAGTACACCCTGGACCGCAAGCAGTTCGGCCGTCCCCTGGCCGCCAACCAGCTGATCCAGAAGAAGCTCGCCGACATGCAGACCGAGATCACGCTGGGCCTGCAGGGCTGCCTGCGTCTCGGCCGCATGAAGGACGAGGGCAGCGCCGCGGTGGAGATCACCTCGATCATGAAGCGCAATTCCTGCGGCAAGGCGCTGGAGATCGCCCGCGCCGCCCGCGACATGCTGGGCGGCAACGGCATTTCCGACGAGTACGGCGTGATCCGCCACCTGGTCAATCTGGAGGTGGTGAACACCTACGAGGGGACGCACGACGTGCACGCCCTGATCCTGGGGCGCGCCCAGACCGGGATTCAGGCGTTCACTGCCTGAAGCCGCGCCAGAGCTTTTTTAGCTTAGGTGCATACATGGCGCTCCCCTCTCCCGCAAGCGGGAGAGGGGAAAGAATGTGTGCACCTAAAGAGAAAGTGCTCTAGCTGCTGCTGGGAGTGCCGAAGCCGAAGTCGTAGCGCAGGCCGAAGTGGAAGCCGTATTCGCGGGCGTCGCTGCGCTGGTAGTAGACCATGCCGCCGCCGGTGATGCGCACATCCGGCAGCTCGTGCCAGAACACGCGCACCGGCAGTTCGATGCGGGCGCCGTAGGCCATGCTGTTGAGGTGCTTGTCGGTGGGCTGGTTGTTGACCAGGGTGGTGACGCCCGAGTTGGTATAGCCGATCGGGAAGGCCAGCTCGAACAGGTCGAACACGTTGGCGGTGGGCACCGCGAACAGGCCGTAGTAGTCGCGCACCTTGTAGCGGCTGGGATCGTTGGCGTCCTGGTCCGGGAAGCCGTAGTGCGCCTCGACGCCGATCACCTTGAACAGGCGATAGCCCGCCCGCAGATCCCAGAACTTGGAGCGGTAGCTGTCGGCCGGCAGGCCGCCGAAGCTTTGCGAATTGGAGACCGACAGCTTGCTATTCTGCAGATCGGCGCCGACATAGAACATGTACTTGCGGTCGTCGTCCCACGACTCGCTCGAGGTCTGCTTTTCGCCGGTATCGCCGGAGCTGGCGCCGCCGACTCCCTTCATCAACCCCTGGCCATGCGCGACGAATGTCGCGGACAACAGGAACAACGCCAGCACCTTCTTCATGACTCCCCCTGCCTGTTGGTTACCGCCGGGCCACGCCGAACTGACTTTGATCTTGGGACCCGCCTATGGCGGCATCGGGCGTTCGGCCGACCGGCGTGGCGGGATGATCACCCATTTTCCCGGCCAAATCCAGCCTTTGCCGCGCCACTCTGCTACGCTTGAACAGCGTGTTCCCAGCCTGCGTCAAGCGTAATGTCCCCTCTCCACCTGATGAAATTCTGCAGCGTCTGCGGCAACCCGGTCGAATACAAAACCCCGGCCGGAGACCACCTGCCGCGGCACGTCTGCAGCCAGTGCGGAACGGTGCATTACCATAACCCCAAGATCATCGCCGGCTGCGTGCCGGAGGCAGAGGATGGCCGCATCCTGATGTGCCGGCGGGCGATCGAGCCGCGGCTGGGCATGTGGACCTTCCCCGCCGGCTTCCTGGAGCTGGGCGAGACCAGCGCCCAGGGCGCGGCGCGCGAGACACTGGAGGAATCGCAGGCCGAGGTCGAGGTGGACGATCTGTTCGCGGTGATCAGCGTGCCGTACGTGAGCCAGATCTACCTGCTGCATCGCGGCCGCCTCAAGAGCGGGCACCACGGCCCCACCCCGGAAAGCTCGGAAACCTGCCTGATGCTGGAGCACGAGATTCCCTGGGACCTGATCGCCTTCCCGACCGTTTATCACGGCCTCAAGTACTTCTTCGAGGACCGTACCCGGGGCGTGAAAGCGTTCCACGAGTTGCATCTGAACCCGCGCCACTCACGGGAACATACGCCCAGGAGCAATACGGGTTAGGCCGCACCACCACAGCCACAGTCAGCCACAGGTTTCCCATGCGTAAACCCGCACTCCTCGCCTGCGTCCTGCTGTTGAGCGCCGCTGCCCTCGCCGACGATCCGCCCGTGGTGCAGATGGGCGCGCTGGCGCGGGGCTTCGCCCTGCCCACCCTGGGCCGGACGGACATCGTGACGGAGAACCGCTGGCGCCTGCGCGTCGACCTGGACGACGCCAACGAGTACGCCTCGCGCAGCAACAGCAACGAGTCGATCCTGATCGACGGCGAGGCCACCGAGCTGTCGCTCAACCTGCGCTACGGCTTCGCCCCGCGCTGGGAGGCCGGCGTGTTCGTGCCGGTGCTGGCACAGGGCGGCGGCGCGCTCGACCAGATCATCCAGAACTGGCACCACCTGTGGGGTCTGCCCAACGGCGGCCGCGAGGACGCGCCGGACGGGCGTTACCTGTACCAGTACAGCCGCAACGGCCAGATGCTGCTGAACGTGAGCCAGGGCAGCGTCGAAATGGGCGACGTGCAGGCCAGCGCCGGCTACCGCATCGCCAACGGCCTGGCCGCCCGCGCCATGATCAAGCTGCCCACCGGCGACGCCAGCCATCTCGCCGGCAACGGCGCCTTCGGCGCCGCCGCCTGGCTGGACGGCGGCCTGCCCCTGACGGGCTTTCTGCACTGGCTGACCCTGTACGGCTCGCTGGGCTACAGCGGCAACATGGCCGGCGACATCCTGGAGCAGCAGCAGAAGCACGGCCTGGCCTTCGGCGCCGCCGGCCTGGGCCTACGGTTCACGCCCGGCTGGGACGCCAAGGTCCAGGTGTATTTCCATGGCGCCCCCTACCGGGACAGCCAGCTGGCCGCGCTCGACCACATCGCCGCCCCGCTGACGGTCAGCACCAGCTACCGCGTCGCGCCCCACTACACCGTCAGCCTGGGCTTCCAGGAAAAGGCCAACCTCTTCGCCTCGCCGGACTTCGGCGTGCACCTCGGGCTGGCGATCGACGACTAGTTACGCCGCCATCGCCAGCGCCGCCGCCAGGTCCAGCCGCCGCGTCTCGCCGTGGCGGAACACCACGAAGCGGTCGTCCGGGATGCCGGCGGCGGCCAGTGCTTCGGACAGCAGGCGTGGCGGCTCGTCCAGCGGCTCCGCGGTGAGGCGGAAGGTGCCCCAGTGCATGGCCACCGACAGGCGGCTGCGCAGGTCCTGGTGGATGCGCACCGCTTCGGCGGGATCGACGTGCACCGGCGACATGAACCAGCGCGGGTCGTAGGCGCCGATCGGCAGCAGCGACAGGTCGATGGGCGCGTAGCGTTCCGCGATATCGGCGAAATCGCGGGAATAGCCGGTGTCGCCGGCGAAGAACACCTTGCGGCCGGCCAGCTCGACCACGAAGCCGCACCACAGCGTCGCATCGCGGTCGTGCAGGCCGCGCCCGGAGAAGTGCTGCACCGGCACCGCGCTGATGCGCGCCGCGCCGTGCTGGGCGGACTGCCACCAGTCCAGCTCGGTGACGCGGCGGATGCCGCGGGCGTGGAACCACCGCTCCAGGCCCAGCGGCACGAAGAAGTGCGCCCCCGGATGCTCGTGGGCGATGCGCCGCACGCTGAGCTCGTCCAGGTGGTCGTAGTGGTTGTGCGACACCAGCACCAGGTCGACCCGCGGCAGGTCTTCAAAACCCAGGCCCGGCGGCGCCAGGCGTTTCGGGCCCACCGTGCGCAGGGGTGAGGCGCGCTCGGTGAAGTGCGGATCGGTCAGCAGGTTGAACCCGCCGAGCTGCAGCAGGAAGGTCGAATGACCGACCCAGGTCAGGCTGTCCACGCCATGGTTGGCCTTGAGCCAGCCCGGGTCGTTGCCCGCCAGGGGAAATTCCAGGCGCTGCCAGGACTGGCGGCGGAACTCGCGCATCCACTTGAGGGCCGCGGCGACGCCGTGGCCGGAGTGGGGGTAGCGGTTGCGATAACGCGGCATGCAGCGGCTCGAAAAGGGGTCTGCCCAGATAGTACGCCATCCCCGTCCTGACATTCGCCGCCGGCACGGTTATCCTTGCGCGGCTTTTCCGCACGCAGGCAGACCGCAGCAATGCAGCTCCACAATACCGCCACGGGCCGCAAGGACCCCTTCGAACCGCGCGATCCGCAGCGGGTCACCATGTACGTCTGCGGACCCACGGTCTACAGCTACGCCCACATCGGCAACTACCGCCCGCCGGTGGTGTTCGACGTGCTGGCGCGGCTGCTGCGGCGGCGCTACCCGAACGTGGTCTACGTCCGCAACATCACCGACATCGACGACAAGATCAACGCCGCTGCCGCGCGCGAGGGCGTGGAGATCGGCGTCATCACCAGCCGCTATGCCGCCGCCTTCCACGAGGGCCTGGCCGCGCTGGGTGTGGCTCCCACCGACCACGAGCCGCGCGTCACCGAGCACATCCCGCCGATCATTTCCATGATCGAGCGGCTGATCGCCTCCGGCCACGCCTACGCCGCCGAGGGCCACGTGCTGTTCCAGGTTTCCACCTATCCCGGTTATGGCGAGCTTTCACACCGCGACACCCGCGAAATGCTGGCCGGCGCGCGGGTGGAGGTGGCGCCGTACAAGAAGGAGCCCGGCGACTTCGTGCTGTGGAAACCTTCCACCCCGGACCTGCCCGGCTGGGACTCGCCCTGGGGCCGTGGCCGTCCTGGCTGGCACATCGAGTGCTCGGCCATGGCCGAAGCGCTGCTCGGCGAGACCATCGACATCCACGGCGGCGGCCACGACCTGGTGTTCCCGCACCATGAGAACGAGCGAGCCCAGTCCACCTGCGCCCACGGCGGCAAGGTGTTCGCCCGCTTCTGGCTGCACAACGGCTTCGTCACCATGAACAGCGAGAAGATGGCGAAGTCGGTGGGCAACGTGCTGCTAGTGAAGGACCTGCTGCAGCACGCGCCCGGCGAGGCGATCCGCCTGGGACTGCTCACCGGCCACTATCGCCAGCCGCTGGACTGGAACGACGAGACCATCGCCGACGCACGGCGCAAGCTGGACCGCCTGTACGGCGCCCTGCGCGACGCCGGCGAGGTTGCGCCCAGCGACGCCAAGGCCCCCGCGGCCTTCATCGCCGCGCTGGAGGATGACCTCAATACGCCGGCCGCGCTGGCCGAAATGTTCGAGCTGGCGAAGGCGCTGAACAAGGCCGACGACGCCGGGGACAAGGCGCAGCTCGCCGCCCAGCTCCGCGACGCCGGCAGCCTGCTCGGCCTGCTGCAGCAGCCGCCGCAGGACTGGTTCGCCCAGCACGTCGGCGACAGCGGCGTCCCGGCGGCGGCCGAGATCGAGGCGCTCATCGCCGAGCGCGCGGCGGCGAAGAAGGCGAAGGATTTCAAGCGCGCCGACGGCATCCGCGATGGTCTCAAGGCGCGCGGCGTGCTGATCGAGGACTCGGTGCAGGGGACGCGCTGGCGGTACGTCAGCGACTAGGGAACCCGGCAGGGGCCGATCACTTCCCCGGATGCCTGAAACACCCCACCAGGTGATCGTTCACCACTCCCACCGCCTGCAGGTAGGCGTAGACGATGGTGCTGCCGACGAACTTGAAGCCGCGCTTCTGCAGGTCCTTGCTGATGCGGTCGGACAGCTCGGTGCGCGCCGGCACGTCGCCGTGGCCGCGCCAGCGGTTGACGATGGGCTGGCCGTCCACCCACTGCCACAGCCAGCGGTCGAGGCTGCCGTCGCGCTCGCATAGCTCCAGGTAGGCCTTGGCGTTGCCGATGGCGGCGTCGATCTTGAGGCGGTTGCGGACGATGCCGGCGTCGCCGAGCAGGCGGGTGCGGTCGCGCTCGCCGTAGCGCGCGATACGCGCCGCGTCGAAGCCGTGGAAGGCGCGCCGGTAGTTGTCGCGCTTGTTGAGGATGGTGCTCCAGCTCAGGCCGGCCTGCGCCCCTTCCAGGATCAGGAACTCGAACAGCACGCGATCATCGTGCTGCGGCGTGCCCCATTCGCGGTCGTGGTAGGCCTGCATCAGCGGCTGTTCGCCGGCCCACGGGCACCGGGTTTTCGCGCTCACCGCATTCCCTCAGGCAAAGTCTTATCGTAAGCGAATGTCGCTGACCAGCCATCCCCTGCACGACGGCTCCCTGGTGCGCATGCGCTGCGTCTGCTGCCGGCCGCAGGACCCGCGCTGCGGCGCGGTCGAGCAGGCGCAGGCGCACACGCTTGCGCTGCCGCTCAAGGGCGTGTTCGTCAAGCACTACGCGGGCGGCCCGGACGTGGTGGCGGGGCCCGGCCAGGCGCTGTTCTTCAACGCCGGCGAGGACTACCGCGTCAGCCATCCGGCCGGCGGCGGCGACGACTGCCTGACGCTGGAACTGTCCGACACGGCCCTGCGCGAGCTGCTGCAATGTTTCGATGCCGCGGCGGCGGAGCGCGGGGAGCACCCGTTCCGCGCCACCCACGCCGCCCTGCCGCATGCGGCAACGCTGCAGCGGCTGCTGCTGTGGCACCGCCTGAACGAAGCGGGCAGCGACGCACTGGAAGCCGAAACCCGCGCACTGGAGCTGTTCGGTACGGTGCTGGCCTGCGCCCGCCCCGGCGCACCCAGCGGCGTGGACCGGCGGCCGTTGGCGCGGCGGCGCCGGCGC
>JARLJS010000116.1 GCA_031291075.1 Nevskia sp.
CTCTCCCGTGTGCGGGAGAGGGTGGCCCGTAGGGCCGGGAGAGGGGCTTTCCGTCGGGCCAAAAGCCCCTCTCCCCTACCCCTCTCCCGCAAGCGGGAGAGGGAAACAACATGTATGCATCTAAACTAAACATGCTCTAGCAGCAATATAAGTACTTATATCATCGTACAAGTTCTTGTATTGTTGTGCGATGAAGACGGTCCACAGCAAGAAGGCGACCAAGCGCGCAGGCCAGAGCCGCAGCGTGTTCTACGATCTTTTCCCGCCCGATGTGGCGGCGGAGAAGACCATGCGGTCCGAGCTGATGATCGCGTTGTCGGACTGGATTCAGCGCGAGGAATTGACGCAGGCGGCCGCCGCCAAGGTGCTGGGTGTCTCGGCGCCGCGCGTCTCCGACCTGGTGCGGCAGAAGCTCGACCTGTTCAGCCTGGATATGCTGGTACGCTTCGCGGTGCGTGCCGGGCTGCATCCGCAGATGGTGTTGGATCGGGCGGCCTAGAGCGTTATCCCTCTCCCTCTGGGAGAGGGGCAGGGGTGAGGGCGGCACGACGGAAGGATCTGGCCGCGGCTGAAGTGGAGCGCCCTCACCCGCGCCTCACGGCGCGGCCTCTCCCAGGGGGAGAGGCGAGACGAGAAGGGAGTGCAGATCAGCCGGCCGCAAGCGCTTCGCGGTTGCGGAATTGCTCGCGCAGGCTGCCGTCGGCGCCGAACAGGCGCTCCCGCCATTCGTTCACCAGGGCGCGGGTGTCGTGCCGGGCGGGGTGGAAGTCGGCGCGGGAGAATACTCCCATCTTGGGCACGATCCGGGTGACGAAACCCTGCCGGCCGAGCAGGAGTTTCAGCCCCCGCCAGTGCTCGCGCAGGCGCAGTGCGCGCGGGTCGCGTATCACCAGCCAGGCCCAGCTGGTGACAATCGGCAGCAGCAGCGCGGCGACCACCAGCGGCACTGCCAGCACACGCTCGATGCGGCGGTTGCCGATGGTTTCGTAGACGTCGTAGGCCACCGCCTTGTGCTCCAGTTCCTCGAGCGCGTGCCACTGCCACAGCTTGAGCATTTCCGGGTCGCAGGTGCGGGTGTAGGCCTCGTCGGTCAGCAGCTCCTGGCCCAGGCGCGCGGTGAAGTGTTCCATGAAGGTGGTGCAGGCCAGCTGCTGGCTGCGCGGCAGCCGCTCCAGCAGCCACAGGCCGAACCGCACGGCGCGGTCCGGCACCCGCATGTCGTAGCCGCGGGCGGTGAAGTACTGGTTGAGCCGCTCGTGCTCGCGGCCGTGGATCGCCTCCTGGCCCATGAAGCCGGAGACCTGCGCTTTGAGCTTCTCGTCGGTCACCCGCTCGCGGAAGTGGCGCACCGACTCGGCGAAGAAGCGCTCGCCCGGCGGAAAGGCGCCGGACAGCACGGCGTGGAACGCCGTCACCACCGCGTTGTCCGCAAATGGGTAACGCGGCGCGTCGGCCGCAACGCGAAAGTCGATGTGGCGCGGCGGAATGCCCACCCTCGCTCCGGCGGGGGCGCGGGCGGCGCGGTTCATTTCGGTTCGAATGGTGGTGCTCATCGGGCGCATCTCTCCTTGAAGCCGGGTCTCCTGGATTCAGCTATATTAAAATCCGATCAAGTGTTCGGATTCAATTCGGATCAGCCGATGCCCCGCAAACCGCAGCAGGAACGCGCCAAGGCCACCGTCGCCGCCATCGTCGATGCCGGCCTGATCGTGCTCGCCCGGGAAGGGCCGGCGGCCACCACCACCCGGCGCATCGCGGAGGTGGCGGGCATCGGCGTGGGTTCGTTGTACGAATACTTCGACAACCGCGAGGCGATCCACCAGGCCATGGTCGACCGTCTGGGCACCGATGCCGCGGCCGCGATCCGGCCGATGATTCCCGAGCTCGTTCGGATGTCTGTCCGCGACGCGTCGCTCGCGGTGCTGCGGCGTGCGCGGCAGTTCCTGGAGCAGGACGAGGGCCGCTACCTGCATTGCATCCGGTACATGACGAGCCTGGTGCGCGGCTTCCCGTTGCGCGCGCTGCAGTCCGTGCTGAGCGAGCTGGCCACGCAGTACCTCATCCGCCATCCGGAGATGGCCCGGGCCCGCAACCTGCCCGCCATGACCTACGTCTTCATCAACGGCGGCATCTACACGGTGATCCGCCACCTGTCGGAGGAGGTGCCGTCGATCAGCTTCGACGAACTCGCCCAGGCGCTGGCGGACATGGTGGCGTTCTGCATGCAGGGCAGCTTGGCGCCGCTGGATGCGCCGGCCGCGGCGGGCGGCGATGTGCGGCCGCGCTAGCGTGATGTCCCGAAATGTATCGGCACAAAACCAGCATCCCTCTCCCTCTGGGAGAGGGGCAGGGGTGAGGGCGGCACGGCCGGAAGGATTTCACTGCGGCTGACGCGGAGTGCCCTCACCCGCGCCTCACGGCGCGGCCTCTCCCAGGGGGAGAGGCGGGAGATGCCGTGGCTACACCACGAACACCAGCAGCGCCGCCCCCACCACGATGCGGTACACCGCGAACGCGGTGAAGCGGTGGCTGACGATGTAATGCAGCAGCCATTTCACCGCGATGAAGGCGGTGACGGTGGATACGGCGAAGGCGATGCCGAGGTCGGTCCAGTTCTCGCCGGCGGCGCCGCCGTGCTTGAGCTGCTTGAGCAGCTCGTAGCCGCTGGCGGCGTACATGGTGGGGATGCCCACCAGGAAGGCGAACTCGGTGGCGGCGGCGCGGTTGCTGGTGCCCAGCAGCATGGCGATGAAGATGGTGGCGCCGGAGCGGGACGTGCCCGGGAACACCGCCGCCACGATCTGCGCCAGGCCCACCGCGATCGCCACCGTCCAGGTGACCTGCGCGCTGTCCGGCTTCTTCGCCGCCAGCCATTCGGCGGCGATGATCCAGAAGCCGCCGATCAGCAGCGCCCAGGCCACCGGGCCGAGCTGCTCCGGCAGCTTGAAGCCGAGCTTGGTCACCACCAGCCCCAGCACCGCGGTGATGAGGAAGGCGGCGGTAAGCTTGAGCGCGTAGTCGCGGTTCTCCGGCTTGTGGAAGTTGCCCGCCAGCTGCCACAGGCGCTGGCGGTAGATCACGGTCACGGCCAGGATGGCGCCGGCCTGGATCACCACGTTGAACACGTCCGAGCGGGCACCCAGCCAATGCTCCGCGATCAAAAGGTGCCCGGTGCTGGAAATGGGCAGAAACTCGGTGATGCCTTCGATCAGGCCAAGCAGGATGACTTGCAGCAGGTCGCTCACGGGCAGGTCCGTAGAATAGGGGGGAGGAGGGCGCGGATGCGCCGCACAAGGATAACGGAGGAACCATGGATTTGCGCGCAGAAACCGCTACGGCGGAAGCCGGCGGCGGCGTCCTGGCCGGCACCGCGCTGATCACCGGCGGCGCCCGCCGGGTCGGCTCGGCGATCGCGCGGGCGCTGCATGGCGCCGGCCTGAACGTCGCCATCCACTACCGCGCCTCCGGTGCCGAAGCCCGCGCGCTGGCCGCCGAGCTGAACCGGCTGCGGCCGGATTCGGCGGTGAGCCTGCGCGCCAATCTGCTGTCGGTGGACCAGCTCGCGCGGCTGGCGCAGCAGGTGCAGGAGCGCTGGGGCCGGCTCGACCTGCTGGTCAACAACGCGTCCAGCTACTACGAGACGCCGGTGGGATCGATCACCGAGGCGGCCTTCGACGACCTCATCGGCACCAATCTCAAGGCACCGCTGTTCCTGGCCCAGGCCTGCGCGCCGGCGCTGCGCAAGGCGCACGGCGCCATCGTCAACGTCAGCGACCTGTACGCGCGCAAGCCCCTGCGCGGACGGGCGCCCTACTGCGCCGCCAAGGCGGGCCTGGAAGCGATCACGCGCGTGCTGGCCCTGGAGCTGGCGCCGGAGGTGCGCGTCAACGCGGTGGCGCCCAGCGGCATCCTGTGGCCCAGCGACGACAGCGTCGACGAGGCCGGCCGCCAGGAATTCCTGGCGCGGCTGCCGGCGGGACGCCTGGGCGGGCCGGAAGCGATCGCTGACGCGGTGCTGTACCTGGCGGGACCGGCGGCCTGGTTCGTTACGGGGACGACGCTGGCGGTGGATGGGGGGGAGGGCTTGCTGTGAGGCAGCCGTAGGCTGGGTTGACCGTAGGGAAACCCAGCGTTTTCGATATGGCGTGGGCTGGATTCGCTTCGCTCCATTCCAGCCTACTACGCACCCTGGACCCCGGCTTTCGCCGGGGTGACGATTGATCAGACCTCCCCTAGCGGGCTTGTTAGCAGGCCCTAGTCGGCCGCTTTTCGCCTTCTGAACAGCTCGACCCCCGCCCCCAGCGCCTCGTTGAAGATGTCCGGCTTGAGCAGGGTCACCCGCACGGCATCCACCCGCGCATCCTCGAAGCCGAACTCGACCAGCTCCTGCGCCAGCGTCTCCAGCAGCGACGTGTGCGGTCTGGCCTCCCAGCCGCGCACGTGGTCGCGCACGCGGTCGTAGTCGATCACTTCGTGCAGCCCGGCCGGCTGCTGCGGCGGGTCGAGGGTGTACAGCTCCACGTCCACCCACAACCGGGTCGGTTTTTCCGGGTGCAGCTCCCAGGAATGCAGGCCCACGCGCACCTCCACCTCGATGCGCTGCAGCCTGGCGCACAGGTAATCGTGTTCGGGCAGGCCGTGGTTCATGGGCGGGTTCCTGATGGTGGTGCGAGCCGCAGCTCCAGGCGGGTATCGCCGAGCATGTTCTTGTCGGGACCGAAGGCGCGCTCGAACAGCAGCGCGTGGCCGTCGCGCCGCACCAGCAGCACCGTGCTGGCGCGCGTGCCGTACTGCGGGCCGCGGATGAAGGTCGCCGACAGCATCCGCTCCAGGTCGATGCCGACGCCGGTGTCGGGCAGCTCCCCGTCGGCGGGGCGGTGCTCGTCGGCCAGCGCCTGCAGCAGCGGCGCGATGTCGGGATCGCCGGCATGCTGCGCCGCCAGCCATTCGCCCAGCAACGCGCGCAGGCGCAGCGTCTTCGGCCAGGGTGCGTCGAACGGTCCGTTGGAAATGCCGTGCAGTCCCGCCGGCACCGCTTCCCAGCCGGGCGGGTCCTCGCGGTTGCCGGCGCGGATCAGTTGCGCGCCGTCCCACAGCAGCAGGTTGTAGGGGCTGTAGGCGGCGCCGTCGGCGACGACATCCGCGGCGTAGCCGGCCGCGGACCCCGCGCCCAGCACGAAGTCGCGCACCAGCCGGCCGCGCGAACGCGGCGCCTGCTCCAGCGGCGGCTCGCGCACGTTGGTCACCGCGGCGAAGCGCCCCTCGCGGTGCAGCGCC
>JARLJS010000117.1 GCA_031291075.1 Nevskia sp.
CGTGCGGCCGTCGTTCAGCGCGACGTGAGCGGTAATGCGGCTTCCCGCAGCCAGCACGGCGGTCGGTGCGCCACCCGGGAGCACCAGGCGCAGTTCGGCCTTGCCGTCCGCCAGCGGGACGGGGTTGGTTCCCTGCTCCGCCGGCCTCAGCGTGAGACCGCCAAACTCCACCTGGCGAACCTGATCCAGGCTCGTCCCGGTAAGGATCGCAGTGGTGTCACCCGCGTGAAAGTTGAGCGCATCCAGCTTCGCCGGCGGGCTGTAGGAGACCAGGCTCACGCTGGCGGGCTTCGCATCGCCGTACTGGCGGATCGCGAGATGCATCGAGCCGGCGTCGTGCGCAGGCACGTCCAGCGTGATGTCGACCTCGTTGGGCTTATCGGCGAGCTTACATGTCTCCTTGTCCTGCTTGCCCTCGGAAGATTCCAGCGCGATGCCCTGGACGCAAGCAGTCCCACTCGAGCTCACGAGAAGGTGTTGATTCTTCCCCGCGATCACCGGGTCGTCCCCGGCCAGCTTCCAGTCTTTGCCGGGCGTATCCTGCAGCGGCATCGTCGGGCCGGTGAAGGCATCGAAGCCCCAGAATCCCTTGATCGTCCCTGTCAGTTCCACACCGGTCGCGGGATCGGGCTGCGGCACCGGGGGCTGCGCAGCCGCAACGTTGGCGAGCGCGGCAGCCAGCGCGGCGTTCACCATGGGCAGAGCGTGGCGCTTCGGAGTCGTCGCCAGCACCAGCCCTCCGCGTGACGCATCCGCGGTCAGTGGAATATCCTGCGCCCCGGCCGCGCCCGATTTCGCCCCCACTGGATCGTTCAGATGCAGTACCAGGTCGTGCGCGAAGGCAGTCGAGAAGACCAGCGGCGCGCCTTCTACCGGCAACACGACGCCGGGTTGCTGCAGGCACGAGACGTGCTTTGGATCGGCGGCTCGCAGCGGCGGCGCCACCGTCGTCTGAATCGACGGCAGCCCGATCACAATCACCGACTTCGGATTGTGGAACGATGGCGGCGTGTTCAGCCGCAGATTCAGCTCCTGTTGCTGCGGAAAAGAAATCGCCGGAATGTACTGGTACTGCGCCGTGTGCAGCGATCCCATGATGTGTACCAGGTCGACGATGCTGCCCACGTACGCCGAGTACAGTCCGCCGCCCGCCAGCTTGGTGTTCGCGGCCGTGCTGATCAGGCCCGCGCTGGCGCCGCCCGTCAGCGCGTCGACAATCGTCTGGCCGTGCCCGTCGTCCAGCAGAGTCTGCCCGCCCATCTGCGTGAAGCACGTGTATTGCTGGTCCGGCGGAAGCTTCATGCACTCGCCGTTCGGCCTCAGGGCGAGCGTAGCCGCGATCAGGTTGGAGTGGTCCTGCAGTTGCCTGGGATCGGCAGCCGCTTCCGGCGTCAATTCACGCATCGACGCAATGTACTTCTCGATCCTGGCCTGCTCGAACCCTGCCGCGGCCAGGTCCTGCGATGCGCGCACGAACACCCCCGGCCTGCCCTGCACCGCCGATCGCAGCGTGCTGAAGTCGCCGCCGGTCACAGGCGCGAGGAACAGCACCGCCTGCTGCGCCTCGTCCGGCACAATCACATCAACCCCTTCGGCACGGACTTTCTTGTCCCAAGTCTGGATGCGGATGAACCAACTGTCCGGCGGCGGATTCGTCGTGCCGCGCAGAAACGCCAGCACCATCAGGTAGTGGACCGACTGCGTGGGCGGAAGATTGGGGTGCAGCCACAGTCGGTCGCCAGGCTGCAGATTAGGCACCGACGCGATGGGCAGCGTCACGCCTGCGCGCGTAACCCGCACCTCCACCTTGGGCCCGGTCAAGTCAAAGCGCGCGTTCTGTGCCCCAGCGGTCCCTGCGGCCAGCGCCATCCC
>JARLJS010000118.1 GCA_031291075.1 Nevskia sp.
ATGAACAGCGACACCGGAGCGCACAGGCGGCCGACCATCGAGCTGAGCAGATCCAGCTTCAATCCGCTGATGCCGGCCAGAGTGATGACGGGAATACCGATGGAGCCGAAGGCCACCGGCGCGGTGTTGGCGAGCAGGCAAATGCCCGCGGCGTAGAAGGGCGAGAAGCCGAGGCCCGTCAGCATGGCGGCGGCGACGGCAACCGGAGCGCCGAATCCCGCTGCGCCTTCGACAAACGCGCCGAAGCAAAACGCGATCAACAACGCCTGCAGACGGCGGTCGCCGGTGAGAGAGCCGATCGAGTCTTTGATGACCTCAAAGCGGTTCGTCGCCACGGTGATCCGGTACAGAGCGATCGACCAGAACATGATCCAGCAGATGGGAAAGAGGCCGAACGCGGCTCCATAGGCGGTGGCGCTCAGCGCCAGAGGAACGGGCATTCCGTAGAGCGTGGTGACGAGCCCGAAGGCCGTGACGAGCGCGGCCAAAGCGGCCAGCCAGCCGGGCTTGCGAAAGATTCCAAGCAGGACGAGCAGCACCATCAGCGGGATCGCCGCCGCGCCTGCCGACCAAAGCAGGCTACCGCCCGCGGGAGTGTAATTCTGCGCCCTGCCCATGGCGCGCATTCTACAGGAATTGGCGCTAGCTATTGGCGATGTTGTCCGTACCTGTGGCGCACGCTTCAGCGTGCAGTGCCGGCAATCCTGCCGGCATTGGGCGGACGTCGACAAGAGTGCCGGCGCTGGACGCTCTTCGGAAACCCACCCGCAACCTGCCGGCGATCCGGAACCGGCTCCCTAACGGTCGCCCGCAATTGAGTTTCCGGCATTAGGCCGGACGGCGACAAGAGTGTCGCCGCTGCACGCTAAAGCGTGCGCCACGGGGACGGAGGCTCACCTCGCCGGGCGTGCGCTCCTTTTGATGGCGCGCTTCCGGATCGCGCCCACGGGCGCACCGGGTTCCACGGGACGCCGCTCCATGTAACGGATCCACAGCGTTTCCGCGCCCGCCGGGTCGAACGTCTCGCGCCAGTAGCGGCGGAATTTGTCCTCCAGCGCGCGCCCGTCCGAGTTGAGCCTGGCGAGCACATCGCGCTCGGGACCAGCCTCCGCGGACCGCTTGCGCAGACGCTCCGCCAAAACCACGCAATCCTGGCGGTCGCCGAGCATACTCTGGATCTTCCG
>JARLJS010000119.1 GCA_031291075.1 Nevskia sp.
CAACCTGGAGCGCCAGAACGGGCTGACAGTGGGCCGGATCGATTTGATACCGAACATTGAAACAGCCCTCGGCATCAGCCGACTGGCGCAGATCTGCGGGTCCGGCACGCGCACGCGCCGGTTAGCCTTCGGCGCCGGTGATTTCACGCTCGATATGGGCATGACTTGGACACGCGGAGAAGCCGAATTGCTGCCGTTCCGATCCGCCTGCGTGATGGAATCGCGCGCCGCCGGCATGGAGCCGCCGCTGGATACCGTGTGGGCCGATTTGCGCGATCCTAATGGGTTCATTGCGTCTGCCAAGCACGCCGCTGCACTGGGGTTCCAGGGCAAGATGTGCATCCACCCGGATCAGATCGTCCCCTGCAATGCGGCGTTCACGCCCGACGAAGCTACGGTCGCCCAGGCCAAACGCATTGTTGACGCCTTCGACAAAGCCGAGGCAGCGGGGCTGGCCTCGATCCAGTTGGACGGCCAGTTCATTGACTATCCGATTGTGGCACGCGCTCGTCGCGTGCTGGCGCAGGGAGGTGCGTGATGCTCGACGTGCAGGCGCTGCAGGGTTGCAAGGTGCTCGACATCGCAACGTTCCTGGCCGGTCCGTTTTGCGCTACCCAACTGGGTGAGTTCGGTGCCGACGTCATCAAGATCGAGCTACCCGGTGTGGGCGATGCAACCCGGCGCTTCGGCACGATGACCGAGTGCGGCGACTCGCTGCCGTGGCTGTCGGAATCACGCAACAAGCGCTGCATCACGTTGGACCTGCGCAAACCGGATGGCGCGGCCCTGTTGAAGCGGCTGGTTACCGAGTCCGACGTGCTGATCGAAAACTTCCAGACCGGCACACTGGAGAAATGGGGCCTCGGCTACGACGTGTTGTCGGCGATCAACCCGCGCCTGATCATGGTGCGGATCACCGGCTACGGACAGACCGGACCCTACAAGGACCGGCCCGGCTTCGGCCGCATCGGCAATGCGTTCGGTGGCCTGTCATTTCTCGCGGGCTATCCAGATCGTGCGCCCGTTACGCCTGGTTCCGCAACGATCCCGGACTATATGGCGGGTCTGTACGGCGCGCTTGGCACATTGCTGGCGTTGCAGGCGCGCGAGAAAACCGGCAAGGGCCAGGTGATCGATATCGGCCTATACGAGCCGATCTTTCGTATCCTGGACGAACTGGCGCCGGCCTTCGCCTACAAGGGTTTTGTGCGCCAGCGCATGGGGCCCGGCACGGTGAACGTCGTTCCGCACAGTCACTATCCGACCAAGGACGGCCACTGGGCCGCGATTGCCTGCACGAACGACAAGATATTCGCCCGCCTCGCGGAGGTGATGGGTCGCGAAGACCTTGCCCGCGACTGGGCCACGCTCGCGGTGCGTGAGGCCAATCGCGCGCTGGTCGACGAGACCGTGGGCGCGTGGACGGCAACAATGGATCGCGCGGATTTGATGGCGGTTTGCGAACGCGCGCAGGTGCCGTGCGGGCCGGTCTATTCCGTGGACGAAATTTTCGCCGACCCGCACTACGCCGCGCGCGGCAACATCCTTCGCATCGCCGAGCCGCGCGTTGGCGACCTGGCGCTGCCAAATCTTGTGCCTAAGCTGTCAGATACGCCCGGCAAGGTGAATTGGGCCGGACCGGCACTCGGCGCGCACAACGACGAGATCTACAGGTCACGGCTTGGGCTCGACGATGCCGAAATGGAGCGGCTACGCGGTCTCGGCGTTATTTGATGATAAGAATGCGCCGAACGTTTTAGCGCAGCCCGAAGAAGCTAAGGACCGCGACCACCACGACAACGAGGCCGACGATATAGATTATGCTGTTCATCCCGATACTCCCGTCACTTGATGCGGGAGTATAACGGCCGTCCGACGGTATCGTTGCATCAACTCCAGGTGTCGGCTTCAGACGTGGAAGCTCTCACCGCAGCCACAGCGGCCCTTTTCATTCGGGTTGGTGAAGGTAAAGCCTGATGTCAGGTTCTTGACCTCGTAATCCATCACCGTGCCGATCAGGAACAGGGTGGCCTTGCGGTCCACCAGCACGGACACGCCCTGGTCGGTCACCAGTTCGTCGCCGGGGCCGGCCTCGGGAACGAACTCCATCCGGTACGACAGGCCGGAACAGCCCTTCGGCGCGAGCGAGATGCGCAGGAGGGTTCCCTGCTGGCCCTTGGCGTAGAGCGTGCGCAGGCGGTCCGCGGCCACCTCGGTCAGACGCATCAGCGGCGGCAGGGCGCGGCGCGTGGGGGAAGCGGGAGTGACTGAGGTGTCCATGCGCGCTCCTTTAGAACATGTTGAGCGAAAGACGGGCGTCGTCGGACATGCGGGAGGGGTCCCACGGCGGGTCCCACACCACTTCGATGTCGCATTCGCTCACGCCATCGACGGCCATGATGGCCTCGCGCACCTGCATCGGCAGTTCCTGCGCGCTCGGGCAGCCCGGGGCGGTCAGGGTCATCTCGACCTTCACCAGCCCGTCCTCGCCGATCTCGATCGCGTAGATCAGGCCGAGTTCGTAGATGCTGACCGGGATTTCCGGGTCGAACACGGTCTGGCAGGCGGCGATCACCGCGTCTTCGTTGGGCGGCGGCGAAGAGACGCCGTCGGGGGTCCAGGTTCCGACGGTGGCGGCAGGCGGCGTTTCCGTCGCGACGGCCGAGGTTTCGACCGGGGGCACAGGGAGATCGGCGTCAGTCACGGCAGGCCTCGCCTTTTCCATCGAGCGCCGCCAGCAGCGCCTGCCAGGGCAGGGTCGCACACTTGATGCGGCTTGGATAAGCCGCCACGCCCGCGAAGGGACGCAGCGGCAGAAGATCGGTTTCGTCGTCCGGGCAGGCACCGGTGCGGGTCAGATCGGCGAACCGCGCCGAGAGCGCGCGGGCCTGCGCGGGGGTACGGCCGAGGACGCATTCCGCCATCAGGTCCGCCGAGGCGACGCTGACCAGGCAGCCGCGCGCCTCGAACCGGGTGGCGGCGATCATGCCCTCGGCGTCGTAGCTCAGGAAAACCTCGATGCGGTCGCCGCACATCGGGTTGTCGCCACGCGCCGAGGCATCCCAGCGCGCGGGGCGGCCGGTGTGGCGGGGCGCGCGGCCCCGTTCGAGAATGATCTCCTGGTAGAGATCGTCGCTCACACGAAGAACTCCCGCACGTGCTCCAGCGCGTCGGCCAGGGCGTCGATTTCCCCGATCGTGGTGTAGGCGGCAAAGGAAGCGCGCGCCGTGCTTTCCAGGCCGAAGCGGTGCAGCAGCGGCTCGGCGCAGTGATGGCCGGCGCGCACCGCGATGCCGCTGCGGTCGAGCAGGGTCGCGACGTCGTGGGCGTGGGCGCCCTTGAGGGTGAAGCTGACCACGCCGCCGCGATCCTGCGCCGCGCCCAGAATGCGCAGGCCCTCGATGGCGGAAAGGCGCGCGAGGGCGTGTTCGGTCAGCGCCTGTTCGTGCGCCGACACCGCCGCGTAGCCGAGCTTCTCGAACCAGCCGATGGCGGCGGCCAGGCCGATGGATTCGAGAATCGCCGGGGTGCCGGCCTCGAACTTGTGCGGCGGCTCCGCCCAGGTGGTGTGCTCGTAGGTCACGGTGCCAATCATGTCGCCGCCGCCCAGGAAGGGTGGCATGCGCTCGAGCAGCTCGGCCTTGGCGTAGAGCGCGCCGATGCCGGTGGGGCCGTACAGCTTGTGACCGGTCATGGCGTAGAAGTCGCAGTCCAGCGCCTGCACATCCACGCGCCGGTGCACCACCGCCTGCGAACCGTCGAGCAACACCTTGGCGCCATCCGCGTGCGCGAGGCGAATGATGCGCCCGACCGGCGTGTAGGTGCCGAGCACGTTGGACATGTGGGTGACGGAGACCAGCCCGACCTTGCCGTCCTCGAGCAGGCGCTCGTAGGCCGCCATGTCGAACTCGCCGGAATCGGTGACGGGCACCACCCGCAGCTCGTTGCCGCGGTCGCTGCGCAGCAGCTGCCAGGGCACGATGTTGGAGTGGTGTTCCATGCCCGAGATCAGCACCGCCTGGTCCGGCCGCAGCACGCCGCGACCGTAGCTGTGCGC
>JARLJS010000120.1 GCA_031291075.1 Nevskia sp.
CCATCTCGTGCACCTTCACCAACCAGTACGTCGATGCGAGCGGCTCGGTCCAAGTCCTGGCGTCGGGCTTCTTCATCGCACCGCCGGTGCACACGCTGCCGCAGGCGACCACGCAGGCGGCCTTCTCCTGGGCGCTGGTGCCGGTGTCGGCCCAGGACATCGTCAGCGGGGCGCCGGTGACGCTGATGGTGACAGCGACGTCGATCAACGGCGATGGAATCCTCCTGCAGCCGACGTGCACGGGCATGGATGACGCCGGCACCGGTGTCCAGCCGGCGCAGAGCTTCTTCCCGGGCGGGTCGACGACGGCGCAGATGTTCACCTTCGTCGCCGGCAACATTCCTTCCCTGATCGCGTGTACCTTCACTGGCCTGGCAGTCGATGCGAACGGCGACTTCGTGACGATCACGTCGACGTCTGGTCTGGATGCGCCCACCGCGCAGCCGGATCGCACCTTGTGTGACACCGGTGTGCCGTCGACCCAGTGCTCGTTGGGTCAGTACGCGCGGCCTCTGCGCCTGGTGCCGACCAGCAGGTGCAACTGCTTCTACGCCTACTGCGACCAGGAGGCGAGCTACCCGTCGTACCCGGACCAGGCGCTCGACTCGGCCGACATCACCACCAGCGACGAGTGCGCCACCCAGTGCATGGGCGTCACCACCGGCGGTGGGCACGGCTACTACGGCAGTTGGTTCGGATGGCGCGGCGAGTTCCCAGTCGGCACGCCCAACCCGTGCCAGCTCGCTGCTGGCACGGCGGTGGAGGTGCCGGTCCCGCCGACGTTGGCGACCTTCACCGCCGCGCTCGCGCTGCCAGCTGGCGCTGTCGGTCCCATCTCGCCCGGCGCCACCCTCATACTGACCGTCACCCCGGTGGCGCTCGACGGCGACGGCATCACCCTCACACCGACGTGCACTGGTATCACCGGCAGCGTCACTCCGCCGCTTCTCTTCTTCCGAGGCGCCCAGACGGCGCCGCAGACCTTCACCATGGTGGCGGGCGACCAGCCGCCGTCGGCCATCTCGTGCACCTTCACCAACCAGTACGTCGATGCGACCGGCGGCTATCAATCCATGACGTTGGGCTTCGAAGCACAGACGGCGCGCGCGGTGCCGCAGGCGACCACGCAGGCGACCTTCACCACGACGATCTCCTCGGCGGCGACCCTCGTCAGCGGGTCGACGGTGACGGTGACGGTGACAGCGACGTCGATCAACGGCGATGGAATCCTCCTGCAGCCGACGTGCACGGGCATGGCCGCCGGCGCCAGTGTCCAGCCGGCGCAGAGCTTCTTCCTGGGCGAGGCGACGACGGCGCAGACGTTCACCTTCGCCGCGGGCGCCACGCCGTCGGCCATCTCGTGCACCTTCACCAACCAGTACGTCGATGCGAGCGGCTCGGTCCAAGTCCTGGCGTCGGGCTTCTTCATCGCACCGCCGGTGCACACGCTGCCGCAGGCGACCACGCAGGCGACCTTCTCCACGGCGCTGCTGCCGGCGGCGGCCAAGGACATCGTCAGCGGGTCGACGGTCACCTTGACCGTCACGCCGTCGTCGATCGATGGCGATGGCGTCATCCTGCAGCCGACGTGTACTGGCATGGCCGACGGCTCCAATGTCCAGCCGGCGATGAGCTTCTTCCTGGGTGGCGCATCGACGGCGCAGACATTCACCTTCGTCGCCGGCAATATTCCTTCCCTCCTCGCGTGCACCTTCACCGGCGAGACTGTCGATGCGGCTGGCGTGTGGCAGGCAATGTCCACCGGGCTGACCGCGCCCGACGCTGTGCCGGCGCGCACCTCGTGTGGCTCCGGTGCACCGTCGACCCAGTGCTCGTCGTCGCTGTACGCTCGGTCGACGCGTCTGCAGCCGACGATCAGGTGCAACTGCTTCTACTCGTACTGCGACCAAGAGGCGAGCTACCCCTCGTACCCGGACCAGGCGCTCAACTCGGCCGACATCACCACCAGCGGCGAGTGTGCCACGCAGTGCATGGCCTTGACCACCGGCGGTGGACACGGATACTACGCCAGTTGGTTCGGGTGGAGAGGCGAGGTCGAAGTCGGCACCAAGGGCGCATGCCAGGCCGACAGCGACCGAGAAGTGCCGGTACCGACGACGCAGGCGACATTCACCACGGTGCTGCCGCATCTGGATACCATCGAGGCGAATCAGCCAGTGACGCTGACGTTGACACCGACTTCGATCGACGGCGATGGTGTGACGGTGACTCCGACTTGCTTCGGCCTCTCCTCGGGCGGCATCACACCCACGAGTATCTTCTTCCGAGGTGGCGGCCTGGCGACGGCGCAGAACTTCACCCTCGCCGTCGGTGCCACGCCTGCCGACCTCCAGTGTACCTTCGAAGGCAAGGTCGTCTCTGCGGCCGGCGTCTTCCAGCCGATGATCACTGGATTCAATGCGCCGACCGCGGTGCCGGTTGTGCCGGTCATCACTCTGAAGGTGACGCCAATCACCGTCACCAGTGTCGTTCCATCGATCGCCCCACGGCCGCTGACCTGGCGCGTCGGTCTGACCGGCGCCAATGTCCTGACCCAGGGCGACACCACCACGGTCACCGTCCAATGCGCGAGTGGACAGGTCGCATGCGCCAAGGCCGACGCTTCGTCCTCGTCGGCGTCTTCGTCCATCGATTGCGCTTCGGCTGCTGCCTCCCGCACGTGCTCGTACACATTCGACGCGTCGTCGAGTGCACTGGCGCCGGGC
>JARLJS010000121.1 GCA_031291075.1 Nevskia sp.
GCATTGCCACGTCTCTCGCTCCTCATGTACTTCCAGTACACCGCGTCGCTCGTTCCTTGCACTGCGCGAAAAACGGCCCCGACTCGGAGCGCGCGAAGCGCGGTGGAGCGGGAGGGGCCGTATGCGGCGGCTCCCGCACCCACGCTTCGCGGCACCGTGTCGCCGCCGCACCCCGTCGCAGTGCCAAAGTAATTGTCAACAGGCCCTAAAGATGCTGCAGGACGCTCACATCAGCATCGCCGTCGCCAGCCCCAGGAACAGGCTCATGCCGACGATGTCGGTGGTGGTGGTGAGGAAGATGCTGGAGGCCGTGGCGGGATCGGCGCCGAAGCGTCGCAGCAAGGATGGCACCGCCACTCCGGCCAGCCCGCCGCTCAGGCAGGCGCCAGTCATCGCCAGCAGCACCACCAGCGCCAGCAGCAGGGGGTGGGCAGCCTTCTGGCTCAGGCTGTAGAAATACATCACGGCGCCGGCCATCGTGCCGATCGCGGCGCCGTTGAGCGCCCCGAGCAGCAGCTCCTTGCGCAACAGCGGGCCCGCCACTTCCTTCTTGTACTCGTTGAGGGCGATGCCGCGCAGCGTCACCGCCAGCGTCTGGCAGCCGGTGTTGCCGGCCACGCTGGACAGGATCGGCAGGAACGCGGTCAGCAGCACGAGCTGGCTGAGGGTGCCGCTGAACAGGCTGACGATGAAGCCCACCACCAGGCCGGTGAGCAGGTTCACCTGCAGCCAAGGGTGGCGCAGCATGATGCTGCGCCGCCAGGGCGACAGCAGCCGCTCCTCGCTGTCCACGCCCACCATCAGGCCGCTCTGCGCGCTGATCTCGAAGGCGCGTGCCTCGAACAGCGCGGCGCCGGAAACGGTGCCCAGCAGCGTGCCCTGCTCGTCGCAGACCGGGTAGAGCGGGTAGTGGCGGCGGGCGGTTTCGCGCATGGCCGCCTCCACCGTCATCTGCGGCTGCAGCACGAACGGATGCGCCAGCATGATCTCCTCCACCTTCACCGTCGGTGCGGCCAGCAGCAGGTCGCGCATGGTGACCAGCCCCTGCAACCGGTCCTCGGCGTCCACCACGTAGGCGTAGATCACCAGCACGTGTCCCCCGGCCAGCTCGCGCACCCGCCGCACGATCTCGGCCACGCTCACCCCCAGCGGGAACACCGCGTCGGCCGGCTGCATCAGCACGCCGACGCTGTCCTCGTGGTGGTAGTGATGCTGCTGCGCCGCCTGCGCTTCGGCGTGCAGGCGGGTGTCGATGGCGCGCAGCGCGGTGCGCTGCGTCTCCGGGTAACGCGACAGCAGGGCATTGCGCGTGTGCGCGTCGAGTTCGCCCAGCGCCGCCGCGATCAGCAGGTCGGGTTTGCCTTGCAGCAGCTTGAAGGCGTCGGAGGGCGCCCGCCGGCGCAGCGCGAGCGCCAGTTCGCGCACTTCGTCTTGCCGCGGCGCGGCGGGGATTCCCTGATCCAGCATCGGTGCGGCCTCGTTGGGGTCGTGTCCCGAACGATCTTAGCCGGCGAGGGGTTCCGGCGCGACGCCTAAGACGGGTTGTGCCGCCCCACCCAGGATCGCGCGAACTGCTGGGCCACCCGGCCGGAACGCGAGGCCCGCGCCAGCGCCCAGCGCAGCGAGGCCTTTTCGGTCTCCTCGTCCCAGGCGGCGTGGCCCAGGCGGCCCAGGTGCAGCCGCACCAGCTCCAGGTACATGTCCTGGTTGAACGGGGGGAACGACAGCCACAGGCCGAAGCGTTCCGACAGGGCGATCTTGTCCTCGGCCGATTCGCCGGGGTGCAGCTCGCCGTCGACGAACTTGTACTCCTCGTTCTCGCTGCGGTATTCCGGCATCAGGTGGCGGCGGTTGCTGGTGGCGTAGATCAGCACGTTGTCCGGCGCCTCCTCGATGCCGCCGTCGAGCGCGGCCTTCAGCGCCGCCAGCGCCGGGTCGTTCTGCGCCACGGTGAAGTCGTCGACATAGAGCACGAAGCGCTCGGCGCGCTCGCGCAGCGGCGCCACCACGTCGGGCAGGTCGGTGAGATCGTGCGGATGCACTTCCACCAGGCGCAGCCCGCGCCCGCCGAATTCGCCGAGCAGGGCCTTCACCAGCGAGGACTTGCCGGTGCCGCGGCTGCCGGTGAGCAGGGCGTGGTTGGCCGGGCGTCCCGCCACGAACTGCGCGGTGTTGCCCACCAGCTCCGTCTTCTGCCGCTCGATGCCCAGCAGGTCGTCCAGCCGCCCGGTGGACGGAAAGGCGATCGGCTGCAGCGAGCCGTTGCGCCAGCGGTAGGCGAGAGCGTTTTGTTCGGCCATGAGATCAGTTTGCTCCGGCAGTGTGATGCAGCGCACAAGCAGGACCGTTTTCCGCCTGTTAAGGGCTTGTCCACGGGTAGCGCGCAGGACTAGTTTAAACGGCCGGTGGCTCTAAGCCGCCGGCGTTTCGGGGGCGTTGTGCGTTGGCGCGGTGTCGCACGGCGACACCGCGCAATTTTTATGGTGAAACCCACACCTTCGCAAATTCGTGATCACCTCAACCAACTTGCGGCTTCTCCCGCGGCCAACTGCCGTTTCTAGGTTTGAACAAGCTGGCCTTTCTAGCCCAGCTTCTTGTGCCGCGAGCGGCGGTTCACGCCGGGTTCCGAGCCGGTGCGGCGGCGGAAATCGTCCTCGTACTCGCGGTAGTTGCCTTCCAGGAACACCACCTCGCCGCTGTCCTCGAACGCCAGGATGTGGGTGGCGACGCGGTCCAGGAACCAGCGATCGTGCGAGATCACCAGGGCGCAGCCGGAGAAGTCGAGCAGCGCCTCCTCCAGCGCGCGCAGGGTTTCCACGTCGAGGTCGTTGGTCGGCTCGTCGAGCAGCAGCACGTTGCCGCCGGCCAGCAGCAGCTTGGCCAGGTGCAGGCGGTTGCGCTCGCCGCCGGACAGGTCCTTGACCCGCTTCTGCTGCGACTCGCCCTTGAAGTTGAAGCGGCCGATGTAGGCGCGCGAGGGCATCTCGAAGCTGCCGGCGCGGATGATGTCGTTGCCGCCGCTGATCTCCTGGAACACGGTCTTGTTGCCGTCCAGCGCGTCGCGCGACTGGTCGACGTGGGCGAACTTCACCGTGTCGCCGATGCGGATGACGCCGGCGTCCGGCTTCTCCTGGCCCAGCAGCATGCGGAACAGGGTGGTCTTGCCGCGGCCGTTGGCGCCGATGATGCCGACGATGGCGCCGCGCGGCACCTTGAAGCTCAGGCCCTCGTACAGGGTGCGACCGCCGTAGCCTTTCTTCAGCCCGTCGACCTCGATCACCAGGTCGCCCAGGCGCGGCCCCGGCGGGATGTACAGCTCCTTGGTTTCCGCGCGCTTCTGGAACTCCTGCGAGGCCAGTTCCTCATAAGCCTTGACGCGCGCCTTGGACTTGGCCTGGCGGCCCTTGGGATTCTTGCGCACCCATTCCAGCTCTTCCTTCATCGCCTTGGTGTGCGCGTCCTCGGTCTTCTGCTCCTGCTCCAGGCGCTTTTCCTTCTGTTCCAGCCAGGAGGAGTAGTTGCCCTGCCAGGGGATGCCGTAGCCGCGGTCCAGTTCCAGGATCCAGCCGGCGACGTTGTCGAGGAAGTAGCGGTCGTGGGTGACGGCGATGATGGTGCCGGGAAAGTCGTTGAGATACTTCTCCAGCCAGGCCACCGACTCGGCATCGAGATGGTTGGTGGGCTCGTCCAGCAGCAGCATGTCCGGCTTGGACAGCAGCAGCCGGCACAGCGCCACGCGGCGGCGCTCGCCGCCGGACAGCTTGCTGACGTCGGCGTCCCAGGGCGGCAGGTTGAGCGCCTCGGCGGCCTTGTCCAGCATCACGTCCAGGTTGTGGCCGTCGTTGGCGGCGAGGATGCCCTCCAGCTCCTGCTGGCGGGCGGACAGCTTGTCGAAGTCGGCGTCGGGCTCGGCGTAAGCGGCGTAGACCTGCTCCAGCTCGGCCTGCGCGTTCTTGATGTCGGCCACCGCCTCTTCCACGTTGCCGCGCACGTCCTTGGCCGGATCGAGCTGCGGTTCCTGCGGCAGGTAGCCGATCTTGAGCCCCGGCATCGGCCGGGCCTCGCCGTGGAAGTCCTTGTCCACCCCCGCCATGATGCGCAGCAGCGTCGACTTGCCGGCGCCGTTGTAGCCCAGCACGCCGATCTTGGCGCCGGGGAAGAACGACAGCGAAATGTCGCGCAGGATTTCCTTCTTGGGCGGGACGGTCTTGCCGACCCGGTTCATCGTATAAACGTACTGGCTCATGGGGGGGCTGCGCGATCTTGGCGCGCGGTATTGGCGGGGAAGTGCGAATTGTACCAAGTGAGGAGTGAGGTCGCCCGCTGCGCGGGCTGTGAGGAGTGAGGAGAAAAGCTGTTGCTTGTCCCCTCACAGGGCCAAAGGCCCGACCTCACCCCTCACTCCTCACCTGGGCGATACTAGCCCCGACAATAACCGCACCAGACATGACCGAACCCGCCATCACCGCCGAGGACATCCGGGATGCCGCCCAGCTGATCGAAGGACAAGTGCTGCGCACGCCGTGCACCCCTTCCAAGGTGCTGTCCCGCCTGGTCGGCGCCGAGATCTGGCTCAAGTTCGAGAACTTCCAGTTCACCGCCTCGTTCAAGGAGCGCGGCGCGGTCAACAAGCTGACGCGCCTGTCCGAGGCCGAGCGCCGCGCCGGGGTGGCGGCCATGTCCGCCGGCAACCACGCCCAGGCGGTGGCCCACCACGCCAGCCGGCTCGGCATCCGCAGCGTGATCGTGATGCCGCGCAACACCCCTTTTACCAAGGTCCGCAACACCCGCGAGCTGGGCGGCGAGGTGATCCTGCACGGCGACACCCTGGCCGATTCCTACGAGTTCCTGCTGCGCGAGCTGATCGGCCAGCAGGGCATGACCCTGGTCCACCCCTACGACGACCGTCACGTCATGGCCGGGCAGGGCACCGTGGCCCTGGAGATGCTGCAGGAGGTGCCGCAGCTGGACACGCTGGTGGTGCCGATCGGCGGCGGCGGCCTGTTCTCCGGCTGCGCCGTGGCGGCGCATGCCCTGCGCCCGGACCTGCGCGTGGTGGGGGTGGAGTCGGCCGGGTACTGCTCGGCTTATGCCGCGATCCAGGGCGAGCCAGCGCTGGCGCGCGGCGGGCCGACCATCGCCGAGGGCATCGCGGTCAAGGGCATCGGCGCGCTGACCCTGCCGCTGATCCGCGCCCACGCCCACGAGCTGCTGCGGGTGGAGGAAGCCGCCATCGAGCGCGCCGTCGGCTTGCTCGCCAATGTCGAGAAGGTGGTGGCGGAAGGCGCCGGCGCCGCCGGCTTGGCCGCCCTGCTGGCCGATCCGGCCAAGTTCGCCGGGCGCCGCGTCGGCCTGGTGGTCAGCGGCGGCAACATCGACCCGCGCCTGCTCGCCTCGGTGCTGCTGCGCCAGTTGGTGCACGAGTCGCGGCTGGTCAGCCTGTCGATCGAGATCGAGGACAGCCCCGGCTTCCTGGCCCGCGTCGCCGGCTGCGTGGGCCAGAGCGGCGGCAACATCGTGCAGGTGCACCACGAGCGCCTGTCCGCCGGCCGCCATGCCAAGAGTGCCACCCTGGAGATGCTGGTCGAGACCCAGGACGAGTCCCACAGCAACCAGATCATCGCCGACCTGCAGGCGGCCGGATACGTGGTGCGGCGGGTGTACGGCGGCTACGGCGAGTTCGAATAGATGGCGGACCGGAAGCACGGCATGACGCAAGCGGCCGGACGCATCGCCTTTCACGCCGCGGCCGGCGGCGAAGGGGCTGCTTGAGCCGCCGCGACCAGCAACTGACGCTGTTCCCGGAGCCGGCCGAGGGCGGGCGCCGGCCGCGTACCACCCGCTCGCGCATGTTCTTCGCGCTGTGGCCGGACGAGCGCATCCGCGCCGAGCTGGCGCGTGCCGCCGTGCTGATCCCGCCGGGCGACGCCGCCCGCGCCTCCTGGGTGTGGACCGAGCGCTATCACCTGACGCTGGCTTTCCTGGGCGACATCGAGCCGCGCCAGGCCGAGGCCGCCGAGCGGGCCGCCGCCGAGGTGCACGGGCGCCCGTTCCGTCTGACCCTCGACACCATCGGCCACTTCGAAGGGCCCAACGTGGTCTGGATCGGCCCGCAGACGCTGCCGCCGGAACTCACCCAGCTCAAGGCCGAGCTCGACCGCGAGCTGCTGCGCTACGGCCTGCCGGTGCTGAGCGACAAGTTCATCCCCCACATCACCTGCCTGCGTGGCGTGCGCGAGGCGCCGGACGCGCCGCCGGTGCGCATCGACTGGATGGTGAGCGAGTTCGTGCTGGTCAGGACCGTGGTCAAGCCGGGGCAATCGCGCTACAAGGTGGTGGGGCGCTGGGGTCTTGCGCCGTGAGCGATAGTTCAGTCCGCAAATGAACGCAAATAGACGCAAATGAAAAAGAACCTGCTTTTGATTTTGTTTGCGTGCACTTGCGTTCATTTGCGGACTGCTATTTCTGCCGATTCTCGTGTGCTGCGCACTTCCGCGCTGACGCTGCCTTTGGCCAGCTGCGCCTCGATCAACTCCCCCGGCCGCACCAGCGCGGCATCGCTCAGCACCCGCCCGGCCCGGTCGCGCACGATGGCGTAACCGCGTCCCAGCACCGCATCGGGGTTGAGGCTGTTCAGCAGTGCCTGCGATCGTGCCAGGCGCGCGCTGCGGTCGGTCAGCCGCGCCTGCATGCGGCTGCCCAGCAGGGCGGCGAGCGCGCCCAGGTGGCGGCGCTCACTGCGCAGGCGCAGGCCGGGATCGACCCGGCCGAGCCGGCCGGCCGTGGTCTGCAGGCGCCGCCGCTGCGCCAGCAGCCGGTTCTGGAAGGCGTGGCGCAGGCGGCTGTCCAGCTCGTCCAGCCGTTGCGCCCGCTCCTGCAGGCGCCGACGGGGGGCCAGGGCCTGCAGCCGCGATTCGCTGTGCCGCAGCAGTTGCGCGGCCCGTTCCAGGCGGCGCCGGGCGGCGTTCAGCAGCTGCGCGTCGAACCCGCGCAGCCGCGCGCTCCAGTCGGCGATGTCCGGCGTCGCCAGCTCCGCCGCCGCGGTGGGCGTGGCGGCGCGCAGGTCGGCGGCGAAGTCGGCGATGGTCACGTCCACCTCGTGGCCCACGCCGCATACCACCGGCACGGCGCAGGCGCGCACGGCACGCGCCACCGCCTCCTCGTTGAACGCCCACAAGTCTTCCAGCGAACCGCCGCCGCGCACCAGCAGCAGCACGTCAAGCGGTGCCCGCCGCGGCAGTTCCTGCAGGGCGCGCACGATGGCCGGCGGCGCCTCGGCGCCCTGCACCGGCACCGGGTAGAGGAACACCTGCGCCAGCGGCCAGCGGCGGGCCAGGGCGGTGAGCACGTCGTGCACCGCCGCCCCTGTCGCCGAGGTGACCAGGCCAATGCGGCGCGGCACCGGCGGCAGCGGCCGCTTCAGCGCGGCGTCGAACAGGCCCTCCGCGGCCAGCCGCGCCTTGAGCGCTTCGAAGGCGCGCAGCAGCGCCCCGGTCCCGGCCGGTTCCAGGTGTTCGGCGATGAGCTGCAGCTCGCCGCGCGCCGGGTAGATGCCGACGCGGCCGCGGATCAGCACCGCGTCGCCGTCCTTGGGCTGCGGGCGGATGTAGAAATTGACGTTGCGGAACATGGCGCAGCGCAGCTGCGCCTGGCCGTCCTTGAGGGTGAAATACCAGTGCCCGGATGCCGGCCGGGCGAGGTTGGAGATTTCGCCCTGGACCCACAGGCTCGGCAGGCTGTCCTCGAGCAGGCCGCGCAGGATCTCGGCCAGCTCGGAGACGGTGTAGACGGTGCGGTGCGGGGCGGGGACGGACATGGCGTAGGCTCCAATGATAATCGTCCGGAGGGTCCGCGCGCCCAGGTGAGACAGGCCGCGCGAGTCTGTATAATGCTGCTTTGCCGGAGCCGTAAATGTCTCGTACCGCCCCAGACTCCCGCATCGATCTCGAAGCGCTGACCTTCGACGACGTTCTGCTGCAGCCCGCCTATTCCGAAGTACTGCCGCGCCAGGTCGACCTGCGCACGCCGCTGACTGCGCGCATCACCCTCAACATCCCGCTGCTGTCCGCGGCCATGGATACCGTCACCGAATCCGGCCTGGCCATCGCCCTGGCCCAGGAGGGCGGCATCGGCATTGTTCACAAGAACATCAGCCCGGAGCGCCAGGCCGGGGAAGTGCGGCGGGTCAAGAAGTACGAGACCGGCGTCATCTCCGACCCGATCACCGTGCCGCCCAGCATGACCATCGCCGAGGTGCTGGAGCTGACCCGCGCCAACCGCATCTCGGGCGTGCCGGTGGTGGACAACAACCAGCTCGTCGGCATCGTCACCAGCCGCGACCTGCGCTTCGAGACCGAGCTGGACCAGCCAGTGTCCAAGATCATGACGCCGCAGGCGCGCCTGGTCACGGTGAAGGAAGGCGCCTCGCGCGAGGAAGTGGTCGGTCTGCTGCACAAGCACCGCATCGAGAAGGTGCTGGTGGTGAACGGCAAGCACGAGCTGCGCGGCATGATCACGGTGAAGGACATCCAGAAGTCCACCGAGCACCCGCTGGCCTGCAAGGATGCCCGCGGCCGCCTGCGCGTGGGCGCGGCGGTGGGTACCGGACCCGATACCGACGAGCGCGTCGCCGCCCTGGTCGAAGCCGGCGTCGACGTGGTGGTGGTGGACACCGCCCACGGCCACAGCAAGGGCGTGATCGACCGGGTCGCCCGCATCAAGAGCCGCTACCCGGAGCTCCAGGTGATCGGCGGCAACATCGCCACCGGCGACGCCGCGCTGGCCCTGGTCGACGCCGGCGCCGACGCGGTCAAGGTCGGCATCGGCCCCGGCTCGATCTGCACCACCCGCGTGGTGGCCGGTGTCGGCGTGCCGCAGGTGAGCGCGGTGATGGCGGTGGCCGGCGCGCTGCGCAGCAAGGGCATCCCGTTGATCGCCGACGGCGGCGTGCGCTATTCCGGCGACTTCGCCAAGGCCCTCGCCGCCGGCGCTTACGCGGTCATGGCCGGCAGCCTGTTCGCCGGCACCGAGGAAGCCCCCGGCGAAGTCGAGCTGTACCAGGGCCGCTCCTACAAGTCCTACCGCGGCATGGGTTCGCTCGGCGCCATGTCGCAAGGTTCCAAGGACCGTTATTTCCAGGACACCACCACCGAGGTGGAGAAACTGGTACCGGAAGGCATCGAAGGCCGCGTGCCCTACAAGGGGCCGATGGGGGCCATCGTCCACCAGATGATCGGCGGCCTGCGCGCCTGCATGGGCTACACCGGCTGCTCCAACGTCGAGGAGCTGCGCACCCGCACCCGCTTCGTCAAGATCACCTCCGCCGGCATGAAGGAATCGCACGTCCACGACGTGAGCATCACCAAGGAAGCGCCGAATTACCGGGTGGAGACGTGAGAGCCTGATATGGCGGAGTTCGTTGCGCTCGACGCGATCGAAGCGATCAGCCGGGAACTAGCAGCGGACCAGGTGCGGTACATGGTGGTGGGTGGCTTGGCGCTGCATGCCTACGGTGGCGACCGGGTCACCTACGATGTCGATCTGGTCATCCAGTTGCAGCCGGACAACGTGCTGCGGGCTTTCGTCGCGCTGGAGCGGGCAGGCTATCGTCCGCTGGTCCCGGTGCAAGCCGGCCAGTTCGCGGACGCCGCCAGCCGGGAAGCGATGATCCGCGACAAGGGGATGGTCGTGCTCAATTTCTGGTCGGACCGGTTTCGTGAGACGCGCCTGGACGTGTTTGTGGCCGAGCCTTTCGATTTCGAACAGGAATACGGCCTGGCCCTGCGCGACGAGCTGGCCCCTGGCATCGAGCTGCGCTATCCGCGCGTCGACACCCTGATCGCAATGAAGAAGCTGGCGGGGCGGCCGAAGGATTTGCAGGACATCGAATTTCTGGAGCGCTATGGCCGAACCGATTGACAGCAAGGCCGCGTGGGCCAAGGCCGAGCACGAGGCGGAGCTGCTGCGGGTGGCCCGTTACCGGGCGATGCCCCTGCGCGAGCGGCTGATGGCGCTGGAGCGGCGAGGCCGCCTGCTGGCGCGACTGAAGGAACAGCGCGAGCGTAACCGCTTGAAACAGGATTCCGCGTGAACATCCACTCCGACAAAATTCTCATCCTCGACTTCGGTTCGCAGTACACCCAGCTGATCGCGCGCCGCGTGCGTGAGCTGGGCGTCTACTGCGAGATTCATCCCTGGGACATTTCCGACACCGACCTGCGCGCCTTCGCGCCCAGGGGCGTGATCCTCTCCGGTGGCCCGGAATCGGTGACGGAGCCCGGCTCCCCGCGGGTGCCCGAGGTGGTGTGGACGCTGGGCGTGCCGGTACTGGGCATCTGCTACGGCATGCAGGCGATGGCGGCGCAGCTCGGCGGCCGCGTCGAGCCCGGCCACGTCAAGGAGTTCGGCTACGCCGAGGTGCGCGCGCGCGGCCATTCGCGCCTGTTCCGCGACATCGAGGACCGCGTCAACGCGGAAGGGCACGGCCTGCTCGACGTGTGGATGAGCCACGGCGACCGCGTCACCGAAATCCCGGCCGGTTTCAAGCTGATCGCCTCCACCGCCGACGTGCCCATCGCCGGCATGGCCGACGAGTCGCGCGGCTGCTACGCCATCCAGTTCCACCCCGAGGTGACCCACACCACCCAGGGCAAGCGCATCTACTCGCGCTTCGTCCACGAGATCTGCGGCTGCGGCAACGCCTGGACGCCCGACAACATCATCGCCGACGCCACCGCCCGCGTGCGCGAGCAGGTCGGCAAGGGCCGCGTACTGCTGGGCCTGTCCGGCGGCGTGGACTCGTCTGTCGTCGCGGCGCTGCTGCACAAGGCGATCGGCGACCAGCTCACCTGCGTCTTCGTCGACCACGGCCTGCTGCGCCACCATGAAGGCGACCAGGTGATGCAGGTGTTCGCCCGCAACCTCGGCGTCAAGGTGATCCGCGTCAATGCCGAGGAGCGCTTCCTTGCCGCACTGGCCGGCGTGTCCGACCCCGAGGCCAAGCGCAAGATCATCGGCCGCCTGTTCGTGGAGGTGTTCGACGAGGAGGCGGCCAAGATCGAGAACGTAGGCTTCCTTGCCCAGGGCACCATCTACCCGGACGTGATCGAGTCCGCCGGAGCCAAGACCGGCAAGGCCCACGTCATCAAGAGCCACCACAACGTCGGCGGCCTGCCGGAGCGCATGAAGCTCAAGCTGGTCGAGCCGCTGCGCGAGCTGTTCAAGGACGAGGTGCGCGCCATCGGCCTGGAGCTGGGCCTGCCGGCGGAGATGGTGCACCGCCATCCCTTCCCCGGCCCGGGCCTGGGCGTGCGCATTCTCGGCGAGGTCACCAAGCGGGCGGCCGACACCTTGCGCCTGGCCGACCACATCTTCATCGAGGAGCTGCGCCGCGCCGGCTGGTACGACAAGACTAGCCAGGCTTTCGCCGTGTACCTGCCGGTGAAAAGCGTCGGCGTCACCGGCGACGGCCGCCGCTACGAGCCGGTGGTCGCCCTGCGCGCAGTGGAGACGATCGACTTCATGACCGCGCGCTGGGCCCAGCTGCCGTACGAGCTGCTGGACGTGTGCAGCCGCCGCATCGTCAACGAGGTGCCGGGGCTGTCGCGTGTGGTGTACGACATCTCGGGCAAGCCGCCGGCGACGATCGAGTGGGA
>JARLJS010000122.1 GCA_031291075.1 Nevskia sp.
CGCCAACATGCTGGGTGTGCGCCGCGAAGGCGTTACCGCCGCCGCCGGCAAGTTGCAGAAGCTGGGGGCGATCGAATACAGCCGCGGCCAGATCACGGTGCTGGACCGGCCGAAGCTCGAAAAGCTGTGTTGCGAGTGCTATGCCGTGGTCAAGAAGGAAACCGATCGCTTGCTGCCTTACGTCCCCGCCCACTAGGGCGGCCCGGAAGCCGCGGGCAGGCATCGGGTCTGGCTGCCGTGGTGGGGACATTAACCCAAGTGCCTCACGCCCAAACCGCGGCCCATGTCGAAGCCGTCTTCGAAATTCCGCTTCAATATAAGCGGCACCGCACCGACGCCGTGCTCGTTCACCGCTATCGTGTGTAGGTCATACATCCCGGTGAACCGCAATTTCGCGGGTCGCGGGATTCAGAGGTCGACCATGAACAATTCAAACCAGCACAACGCATCCACGGCCACCGGCCAGGCCGACAAATCGGTGCTCAACAACAGCGGGCCTGCGCCCGTCGGCAGCGGTCCGTTCAGCCAGATCCCGGCGAAGAAAGTCACGACCCCGCCGCCGCTCGCAGCCAAGGGCGACGACGTCATCATGAGCAAGCAGCAGCACCAGTCCATCCCCAGCGTGGACGCGATCAAGGGCCAGTGGAAGCAGCATGTCGGCAACGCCAAGATCGCCTGGGGGAAGCTGACCGAGGACGAGTTGCTCAAGTCGGAAGGACATGAGCAGAAACTGGCGGGGCTGGTGCAGGAGCGCTACGCCGTCACGCGCGACGAAGCCGACAAGCAGGTCAAGAGTTTCTTCGCCAAGCACAAGTCCTGAAGCAGGCCGCAACGCCTGCCGGTCCGCCCAGGCGGGCTGGCAGGCTCTGGAGCCGTAAAATCCGGCGAAAGGGGGCAGCTTATGACCGGCCTTGGAGATTTGCTCCAGAAGTCCTATGCTGCGGCCATTCCCACCGCATCGGCGGTGCTGAACGCCGCACCTTCCGCCGACGCCGAGGGCCTGAAGGCGTATGCGGACGATATGGTCACAATACGCGCGGTCCTGAGCACTTCTACGGAACCTGTTCCCTGGGGGATCGTCATACTTGTTACGTTGTTGCTGCTGGGCTGGCTGGCTGCCTTGACCGCGGCATGGATTCATTTGAATCGCCGCAGCCGCCGATTGGCAACCCCGGTGAGAATCGATACGGTGCGCACTGCTGCAACGTGAGCGTACGCGACTCCCTTTCAGCGACGCGCCGATGACGGACGCAGAGAAGGTGGATCGGGATGACGACTCCGAATTCTGATGCACTGGTGGTGTTCGGCGCCACCGGCGACCTGGCCCACAAGAAAATCTTTCCGGCGCTGCAGGCCATGATCAGGCGCGACGAGCTGGGCATGCCGGTCATCGGCATGGCCCGTGCCGGGTGGACGCTGGACAAGTTGCGCGAACGTGTCCGCAGCAGCCTGGAACAGAACGGCGGCATCGACCAGGCGGCATTCTCCAGGCTGTCGGCGCAACTGAAATATGTCGACGGCGATTACGAGGATCCCGCGACCTTCGAGCACTTGAAGCAGGCGCTGGCCGGCACCGCCCACCCCCTGTACTACCTCGCCATCCCTCCCAGCATGTTCGGCCCCGTGGTGCGGGGGCTGGCGAAGGCCGGCTGTGCTGAAGGCGCTCGCGTCGTCGTCGAGAAGCCATTCGGCCGCGACCTTTCGTCGGCCCTGGCGCTCGATCGCGAGCTGCACGAGGTGTTCCAGGAATCCGCGGTGTTCCGGATCGATCACTATCTGGGCAAGGAGGCGGTGCAGAACCTGCTGTACTTCCGTTTTGCCAACGCATTCCTCGAGCCGATCTGGAACCGCCGGTACGTCGACAACGTGCAGATCACCATGGCGGAGAACTTCGGCGTGCAGGGCCGCGGCGCCTTCTACGAGGAAGTCGGGACGATCCGCGACGTGGTGCAGAATCACCTGTTGCAGGTGATTGCCCTGCTGACAATGGAGGCGCCGGTAGGCCGTGATGCGGAATCGATGCGCACGGAGAAGCTGCGGCTGTTCCGTGCGATGCGCCCGCTGGACCCGGCCCAGGTGGTGCGCGGCCAGTTCCACGGCTACCGCGACGAGCCCGGTGTGGCCGCGGACTCGCGGGTCGAGACATTTGCGGCGCTGCGCCTGCACATCGATACCTGGCGCTGGGCTGGCGTGCCGTTCTACATCCGCGCCGGCAAATGCCTGCCGATCACCGCCACCGAGATCGTGGTCGACCTCAAGTGCCCGCCGCTGGCGATCTTCGACGAGATCAGCGCGGCGACCTCGAACTATTTCCGCTTCCGGCTCAGCCCCGAGGTGGTGATCTCGGCGGGGGCGAGGGTCAAGCAGGCCGGCGAGGACATGCGCGGCGAGCCGGTGGAGCTGGTCGCCCGCCATGAGCCGGGCAACGACGCATTGCCATACGAGCGCCTGCTGCGCGACGCGATCCACGGCGATCCCTCGCTGTTCACCCGCGACGACAGCGTGGAAGCGGCATGGCGGGTGGTCGAGCCGATACTTGGCAATGTCGAGCCGGTGCACGCGTATGCGCCGGGAAGCTGGGGGCCGGACGCCGCCGCGCGCATCGTGCACAACGAGGGGGGTTGGCACGATCCGCAGCCGGAGGAGAGCGCACCATGCTAGATCAGGCAGCGGCGGCGGGCGGCGCGGTGTTCCTGCTCGACGTCGACAACACCCTGCTCGACAACGACCGCTTTGGCGCGGACTTGGGTACACGGCTGAAGCAGGATTTCGGCGCCGCCGGACATGATCGCTATTGGGCGCACTACACGAAGCTGCGGGACGAACTCGGCTACGCGGACTACCTCGGTGCGCTACAGCTGTTCCGCAGCGGGCTCGACGACGATCCGAAGCTGCTGCGGATGTCGGCCTTCCTGCTGGACTACCCGTTCACCGAGCGGCTGTACCCGCGCGCGCTCGAAACGATCGCGCACCTGCACACGCTCGGCCTGCCGGTGGTGCTGTCGGACGGCGACGTGGTGTTCCAGCCGCGCAAGGTGCAGCGCTCCGGGATCTGGGACGCGGTAGCAGGCCGGGTGCAGATCCACGTGCACAAGCAGCGTGCGCTGGAGGCGGTGCAGCGGCGCTACCCGGCCGCGCACTACGTGATGGTCGATGACAAGCCGCAGCTGCTGGCGGCGACGAAGCGGATCCTCGGCGCCCGCCTGACCACGGTGTTCGTGCGCCAGGGCCATTACGCACTCGAATCGGCGGGCACGGCGATCGATCCGGAACCCGACCTGAGCATCGGGCGCATCGGCGAGCTGCTGGCCCAGGGCCTGTTCCCCATTCGCCAGCTGCTTGCGGATCGCCAGCAGTACAGGCCGGGAGAACCTAGTTGATCCGCAGGCCGCGAAAAACCGGGACCTTGACGAAATCCAGGACGACGGCGAAAGCCATGGCCGCGCCGAGCGTGCCGATCACGACCAGAACCGGCAAGGGCTTCATTGCGAATCCTCCGACGGCCAAAGTCGAGGCGATCAGGACATCGGCGACGGATGAAACGACCAGCCAGAAGCTCGGACGGGAGGACCACAGCCGCCGGCGTTCGCGATTGGTATAGGTCGTCGCCTGGTTGCCGAACACGATGACGACAAAAGCCAGTGTCCTGAGCGTCTCCATGTCGAACCCCATCCTGTGGGCGCCGAACACCAGCACGGACACGCAAAAAGCCAGCTCGCCGATTCCCATGACCACGCCGGCGACGGTCAGGTTGCCTATTTTCCAGGCATTCGGCAACGGCGACGGCCGCACATTGTCGGTCGTGAGCGACATGCCGAGAAAGTCGCCGGTGATCATGATGATGACCATCAGCAAAGGCGTCAGGATCGAATGTCCGGTCATGATCAAGCCGACCGCCAGGAACAGCACCTGCACGATTTTCTTGGTGATGGAGTTGATCGTGTAGGTCAGGATGCGCTGGAACGCCACCCGCCCTTCCTTGACCGCGGCAACGATCCCGCCGAGTCCGGGTTGGGTCAGTACCATGCCGGCTGCCGACTTGGCGACGTCGGTTGCCGTCGAAACCGCGATTCCGATCTGCGCCTGGCGCAACGCCGGTGCGTCGTTGGCGCCGTCGCCGCACATGCCGACGGTATGGCCGCCCTTCTGGAACTCCTTGACGAGTTTGTACTTGTCTTCCGGAAGAACTCCGGAGAAGACCGCGAACGTCGCCGGGCGAACGCCCTCCGGAATCGGCCCGGGTGGGCAGGCCGCGCCGTCGAGCCCCACCGCATGGGCTACGATTGCCGCGGTGGCCGGAGCGTCGCCCGTCACCATCACGGTGCGCACGCCCAAGCCGCGCAATTCGGCGACAAGCGCCGCAGAATCGCTGCGGGGCGGGTCGCTGAGAGCGACGAGCCCGACCAGCGTCATTGTCGCCGGCGGTCCGGCCGCGACCGCCAGCACTCTGAACCCCTGCCCCTCGAGTTCCTTCGCCACCGCCGCCGCACCCGGCGCGGGCTGGGCGAGGCCGACGACCACGGTAAATGCGCCCTTCACAAGCCGCTGCGTCCCGCCCGGAGCCGCTACCGTCGCCTCGGACATCTTCGTCGCCGGATCGAACGGCACGAAGCTCACCAATTTTGGAACATCGCCGATGTCCTTGCCGCTGGCGGCCGCGCGAACGGCTGCGTCCACCGGATCCTGCCCGCCCTCCGAACTGGCCAGCGCGGCCAGCGCCAGGACATGCGCGATGTCGAAGCCGGGCATGGGATGGACGGTCGCCACTGTCAGCTCGTTGCGCGTCAGCGTACCGGTCTTGTCGGCACACAGGACCTCCATCGTTGCCGCTTCATCGACCGCGGACAGCCGGGTCGGAAGTACGCCCAGCTTTGCCAAGGCCTGCGCGCCGAGCGCTGCCGCAAGGGTGAAGGTGGCCGGCAGTGCGACCGGGATCGACGCCAGGACCGCCGTCAGGACGAGGGGGATGATCTCGGTGGGCGGCATCTTCAGAAAGAAGGCATAGGCCACCAGCAATGCGATGACGCCGCCGTTGAACACGGCGAGATTGCGCACCACGCGCAGCACAGCCTTCTGCTGCGAGCTCACGACATGGGCGGTGCGGACAAGCTCCGCGGTACGGCCGAACTTGGTGCGCGTTCCGGTCGCCGTGACCTCCGCCACAGCCTCGCCGCGCCGTACCAGGGCTCCGGCATAGGTTTCGATGCCAGGGCCGGCTTCGATGGCTACCGATTCGCCGGTGAGCATGGATTGGTCGAGCAGGACCTCTCCCCCGGTGAGCCGCACGTCTGCGGCAACCACGCCGCCAAGCGAAAGCTTGACCACATCGCCCGGCACCAGCCCGATAGCGGGTATGGTTGCCCAGCCGCCGTCGCGCCGCACGGACGCGCTCAGCGCGAGCCGCGACTTCAGTGCGGCAAGGGTGGCCTGGGCCCGTCCTTCCTGGACCAGTCCTATCACCGCGTTGAACGCCAGGAGGCCGCTGATGATTGCCGCCTCGGTGTAGTCACCCAGCACCAGCTGGAGCACGACCGCAGCTTCCAGCATCCACGGAACGGGCGCCCAGAACTTGCCCAGGGCCCTGCGCAAAGGATGCACCGTCGTGTCCGGCACTGCGTTCGGACCGCACTTCTGCAGCCGACGGCGGGCCTCATCCGACGTCAGTCCGTCCGGCAGGCCGGCGCTGACCTTGCCCGCCGATGTGGCGGGCAAGGCGCTTGCCGCAGACAACGCATTCATTCCGTATTGTACGGCTTTGATCTTCTGCTCATGCCGCAGGCTCAGTAAAAAGGGCTTGCGTACCTGTGGGTTCCCGATGCTTATGCTGTTTCCAAGGTCCTGGACTTTGCCAGCACGGAGCGGGCATTGGCCTTCTCGTCTTCAGTTCCGTGCACCAGCAGAACGTACTTGTCCATTTTGAGGGCCGTCTCGTACTTGATCGCCTGATCCTTTGGAACGCCGATTTTGCTCAGCGCCGCGCCCAGGGCCGACACACCACCCACGACCACGGCACCCTCGAGCGCCCCCACCAGCGTAGCCACCAGCGGCCCCGCCATCGCGATCAGGCCCAACCCGGGCAGGAAGAAAACCGCCGGCGCGAACAGCAGGCCCCAGATTCCGCCCCAGAAGGCCCCCATGCCGCCCCAGGCCTTTACGCGATCACCTGTCGTGTAGAAGCCGACCGGGTGCTCTTCGGTGTGATAGCCCTTGCCGACCACGGATAGTTTTTTCATGTCGAAACCTGAGGTGCTGAGGGAACGGATGGCCTCTTCGGCTTCGACGTGCGTGTTGAACACGTAGACGGATGAATCAGGCGCTGTCACGGATGAATCCTTTGTTTTCATGGTCTTTCCTTACAAGAATGCTGAATGGCTCGAAATACCGTCAGACCCGGGAACGTCCGGGCCTGTCGGCCCCTGATCGGTATCAATTGACAATCCTGCGCGGAAGCAATGCCCGGTTCGGTGCGGCAGCACGCTTAGGCCACACTTCGGCGGACGCTTTCCCGCCTGATCCCGATCGATCCACTCCTTGCGGACCAGGCCTGAGTGCGCAAGCGCACCGACAGCCGGCGTCGGACTTGCGATGCTTGGAGTCTAAAACCGATTCGTCCAATGTCCGTCTGTCCTCGCCACCGAGAACGCAGGGCATTGGGCGGACGAGGCCATACCTGAAGCCGCCACACTACGGGACTGAAGGACAACAACGTGGAGACCACGATGCATCCGCAACCCAGCTCAAATCCGAACGGTCCGAGCGCCCCAAATGAGTTCAGGCGACGCAACCTGCGGGCTGGACGGGCCCGCCTATTTGTCAGGCAAGGCATGCTCGTCGCGCTGCTTGGTTTTGCGGCTGCGGCGCCGGTGATGGCCTCACCGCTTCAGCTGCCGGCGCTTGTCGAGCCCGCCAGCCAGGAGCATCACACCGGCAAAGTGATCTTTGTCGAACTGGTAACGCCGGACCTCGCCGCCGCCAAGCAGTTCTATGGCGGGTTGTTTGGCTGGACATTCCGCGACATTCAAGCCGGCGGGACCGAGTATGCCGAGGCATCCGTCGATGGCCGGCCGGTCGCAGGGCTGATTCACAAGGATGTACCGGCGGGCGAGCATCGGCAGCCGGCATGGCTGAGCTTCATCGCCGTGAGCGACGTCGACTCGGCAAAGACGATGGCGGTGAAAAATGGGGCGAAAGTGCTGTTCGAGCCGCATAGCATCCCCAACCGGGGCCGGGAGGCGGTCTTCGCGGATCCGCAGGGTGCGGTTTTTGCGGTGCTTGCTTCCAGCAGCGGCGACCCGCCCGATGTCCTGGCCGCACCCGGGGAATGGATCTGGAGTTCCCTGATTACGAGCGATCCCGACGCCGATGCCGCCTTCTACCAGGCGCTATTCGACTACGAAGTGTTCGATCTGCCCGCCGACGACGGCGCCCAACATCTCCTGTTGGCGTCGGACAACTATGCCCGTGCGAGCGCGAATACGCCGCCTGCGAACAAACCCAATGTCCATCCCCACTGGCTCAATTACATACGCGTCGAAGATACGGCGAAGATGACTGCAAGGGTCGTCGCACTCGGCGGCCGTGTGCTGGTGGAGCCGCGGGTCGATCGCCATGGCGGCAAGGTCGCGGTCGTCGCCGATCCGCTGGGGGCACCCTTCGGACTGCTCGAATGGCCGGACAGCGAGAGCAAAGAGGTGACCCAGTGAATACCTTGATCCTCCGCCGGTCTGCTGTCGCCTTGGTGATCGGGCTGTTCACAGCCTTGCCGTCCGGCTGCGCCGTAACCGGCGGCGGCTACGGCTACGACGAAAGCGTGGGCGTCGGCGTGGACTATTATGAACCCTACGGTGCCGATTACGGCGGCTGGGCACCTGGCTACCGCGTGGGGCCGCCTCGCGGCAGGCGCGGAGGTCCGGATCATCGCGGCGGCGGCGGCGGAAGCCGCCCGTCGCCGCATGCTTACAGACCCGCACCGGCATCCCACCCGATGCCATCCATTCCGTCGGGTTCGCGTTCGGGTGGGGGGCGCCGTTAATGCTGAGCTGCAGCCTGGCCCGTCGTGCCTTGGTGCTTGGCAATCAAATGGCTGTTAACTACCGAACAGACGGCCCATTTTTCCTGTGACATATTAATGCTGCTGCCTTCACGCATACGATGACGAAGAAGCGGCAGGAGACACCGTTATGACTCAGACCTCTCGAAACTCCTTCTACCGCCGGATGGCTGTGGCGGTCGTCGCCGTCGGAGCGGTGGCATCGATGCTGCCGGCGGAGGCGCAACACGGCGGTTGGCACGGTGGCGGCCGTGGACGGCAGGCTTACCATGGTCGCGGCGGCGGCGGCGGAGTGGTTGGCGGCATACTGTTGGGGGCGGTGGTCGGCGCGGCGATTGTCGGTGCAACGCAGCCGCCGCCGGTCGTGGTTTACACGGCACCCCCGCCGCCACCGCCGCCGGGAGTGGTTTACTACCCCTATCCTCCTCCTAACTAAGCGTCGCACCGGCAGCCGGACCTGAGCTGCGCGGCCGGCACCCCCACCCCCGCACCTGCTTCCAAATGAGGCTTCGTAATATCCGACCTGCTGGGCATTCCGGCGGGGTACAGTGTTTTCTTGCCGCCTACCTGGAGAAGAACCATGCTTTATCGTATGGAAAAGCTGGTGGGTATGTCGATCAGCGCATCTGACGGAGATATCGGCAAGGTCAAGGACGTCTATTTTGACGATCATCGCTGGGCCGCGCGCTATCTCGTGGTAGACGTGGGTGGCTGGCTTGAAGACAGGAGCGTGCTGATCTCGCCGTTCGCCATCGAACGCATCGACTGGGATTATCGCGTCATCCACCTCAATCTAACCAGGCAGCGGATCAAGGATAGTCCGCCTATCGACACGGACAAGCCGGTCTCGCGGCAGCATGAGATGGAGTTTTACAACTACTACGGCTACCCGGATTATTGGAGCGGCTCCATGCTATGGGGTGCGATGCCTTATCCACTGATGCCGGCGGTCACCAGTTCATCCGCCAACGTCCCGCTGGCCGCAGGCGCCAAGCCGGCCCCCGCCGATCCGCATCTGCGAAGTGCCCGGGAGGTGACCGGCTATCGCGTTCAGGCCACGGATGATTCGATCGGGCATCTGCAGGATTTTCTGATCGACGATCAAAGCTGGGGGATACGTTATATCGTCATCGATACGCGCAACTGGTGGCCGGGAAAGCACGTGGTGATTCCGCCCGAATGGATCAAGCGGCTGGATTGGGCGGGGCTGACCTTGATTGTCGACGTCACGCGCGATGCGGTGCGGGACGCACCCGAATTCGATCCGGCGCTGGAATTCACGCGTGAGTATGAGGCGAGCCTGTATCGGCACTACCACCGGCCGGCCTACTGGCAGTAAATCCGTCCCCCCGGGAGGACTGAATAAGAGGGCCCGTCCGCCGAGATATCCCGCGGACGGGCCAAAATCGAATCCGCGCTGAGCTGTGGCTCGGGGGACACCGAACGGGAGGCTCGTCGGGGGAGATCTGCGCGTATCCGACTTGCCATCAACGATGGTATGTCTACACGGAATTTTGTTCTGTGCGTTCACGCACACATAGCAGACTCGCCTGTCGGCAAGGCTGGCGGTCTTTTGCCCGGTGCGGCATACAGGAAGCCCCTGGCTCTGGCACGGACGACGCATCATCTTGTGCCGGAGACCTCGATTTCCACGCGCCGATCAGGCTGCAAGCAGGCGATCAGTTTCTTGGTCGCCTTCGTGCCCCTGCATTCACCCGGCTTCGTCATGGGATCCGATCCGTCCGTCCCTTTGGCCGCGATCTTGCCGGGAGGGATTCCCGCGGATTCCACCAGGTAGGTCTTGACGGCTTCGGCGCGCTGCGTCGAAAGCCTCATGTTGTACGCGTGCGAGCCGATCCGGTCGGTGTGTCCGGTTACGGTGATGACGTCGAAGCTGGCGCCACGCAGATCCGCGGCGAATTGGTCGAGGGCCTGTTTGCCTGCAGGCTTCACGGTTGCCTTGTTGAAGTCGAATAGAGAATCCGCGGAGAAGGTCACCTTTCTCGGGGGTGGTGGCGGAGGTGGCGGCGGCGGTGCGGCTACCGGCTGGGGCGCAGGCGCCGCGGCAACAGGTTCGGGCATCGCTGCGCGCGGCGCGGGAGGCGTGTTCCAGAACCGATAGACCAAGCCGGCCGAGGCAAGATCGACGTCGCCATTGTGGCCGACGGCATCGTCGACGCGGTAGCGTTCGGCCTCGACGCGCAATCCGAGACACTTGATGAAGTCGTATTCGAATCCCAGGCCGAATTTGTAGTTCGCAGTGCGCGTACGGCGGTCTGGATCGAGTACATTGACCGATCCGCTTCCGGCAAAGGAATCCTTGGCTTCGGCGTAATTCAATCCGAAGCGGCCGAAGCCGGAGAACCTTTCGGTGATGGGCAGAATGCCCACCAGATCGAAATTCAGGCCCCTGAGCCGGATGTTGCCGGCCAGCGTTCCGGGCGGCGCCGTGTTAGCCGTAAAGCCGAACCGCCCCAGGTCAAAATAACCGCCTTCAAGGGCAAAATACCTGTAAAACCGATACCCGCCATAGAGCTTGTAGCCGAGGTCGTGCCCGTCGTTGGCGGAATGGTTGCGTGCTGTTCGCTTGGTTTATTCATGGCGGTCCTTACGAGTTCAGGTGGCCCGCGAGAGCGCGGGACGCCCGGATTGGGTATAACCTCCGAAGTGATGTTTGAAGCGGAGGCAACCGCTCATTTATGTGCTCAAATGCGCGGACACTCAGTGCGGTATCGCACATAGCAATCGCATCATGTGGTGAGCGGCGTAGATGTGTCATCCTTTGTGCGTAGCGCATGGTCTCTGCGGCCCGTCAGCGCCTGGGTGCCAGGCGTGCGCCGGATATTTGTGAAAGGCGCGGCCGTGCGTCAGTTCCCCAGGCTCCAAACCATGCGGTAGCCACGAGAAGTCTGTCGTTGAAGAGGTTCGTTATGTGCGCTACCAGACAGACGCTGCGGGAAATCGAGTGTATTCATATAGATCGCCGCCAGGCCCGAGATCTGTGCGGCTCCGGCCACTTCTCGAAAAGGGTTTGAAGCCGCTACAGCTCGATCCGCGCAAGCACCCCATGCGGAGGCGCAGCGGCGTGCGGGCGATCTTTTCGAAAAGCACCGGTTCTTGCCGTGATCCACCTTCCGGCCCATGTTGGATTTGAGTTGTCGGACGTAGACGATGAGCGGCGGACACTTGTTCAAGACCTTTATCCCGGCTGCCGCGGCGCGCTCCGGCAGGTGGCGCCGCAGGCGCTTCGGCCAGGATGAGCCTGACGATCAGACCCCGCTGCGCGCTGAACTCTTCAGCGCCGATCAGATGGAGCAACACGGCAAGGACCTGGCCGGCGCCCACGTTCTGGGCCGATCCGGTACACGGGACCGGCTGCTGAAGCGACTGGACGAGAATGAGCAGACCCTGATCGGAACCTGCAGCGTACTGACGGCGGCGGTCAAAGCCAAGCTCCGCATCGCCCCCGCGGGTGAGTGGCTGCTCGACAATTTCTACCTGGTCGAAGAGCAGATACGCACCGCCAGGCAGCATCTGCCCAAGGGCTACAGCCGGGAATTGCCGCGCCTGGCGCTAGGTCCGTCCGCCGGCCTGCCGCGCGTCTACGACCTCGCGCTGGAGACGATTTCCCACGGCGACGGGCGCATCGATTCGGAAACGCTCGGTCGCTTCGTTGCGGCGTATCAATCGGTCACGCCGCTCGCGCTGGGCGAGTTGTGGGCGATCCCGATCATGCTGCGCCTGGCGCTGATCGAGAATCTGCGCCGTGTCGGTACGCGCATCACCGCCGCCAGGATCCACCTGAACCAGGCGCAAGACTGGGCGAACCGGATGATGGAGATCGCCGAAAGCGACCCGAAGAGCCTGATCCTGGTGATTGCAGACATGGCGCGGTCGAACCCGCCGATGGTCAGCCCGTTTGTCGCCGAATTGGTGCGCCGCCTGCAGGGCCATGGACCGGCACTGGCCCTGCCGCTCACCTGGATCGAGCAACGGCTCGCCGAATCGAGCCTCACGATCGAGCAGATGGTACTGTCGGAGAACCAGCAGCAGGCGGCGGACCAGGTGTCGATCAGCAATAGCATCGGCAGTCTCCGCTTCCTCGGGGCGATGGACTGGCGCGTGTTCGTCGAGACGATGAGCTTCGTCGAACGGGTGCTGCTGGAGGACTTCGGCGGCGTTTATCGCGAAATGGACTTCGCCACGCGCGACCGTTACCGCCATGTCGTCGACAAGCTGGCGAAACGCAGTCCATTGTCTGAACCGGAAGTTGCGCGTGAAGCGGTCAGGCTGGCCCATCGCAGCGTCGCCGAGGACGGCGGCGGCGATCATACCGCGCACGTCGGCTATTACCTCGTCGATCGGGGATTGCCGCAGCTGGAGCACGCGGTCAAGGCACGCCCTTCCGTCGTGCAACTGGCGCGGAGGTGGATCGGCCGCGCCCCGCTGGTTTTGCATCTGGGTTCCATCCTGCTGATGGCGGCGTTCTTCGCCGGATGCCTGCTGGCACGGGCGCATGCCGACGGCGTGGACGGATGGCGGCTCGTATTGCTTGGAATCCCGGCGCTGCTGGGTGCCAGCCAACTGGCGTCGGCGCTGACGAACTGGCTTGCGACCTTGCTGACGACGCCGCAACTATTGCCGCGCATGGACTTCTCGCGGGGGCTTCCGCCGGACATGCGCACCCTGGTGGTGATCCCGACGCTGCTCGGCAGCGCACAGAACGTCGATGAGCTGCTCGATGCGCTTGAAGTCCGGTTCCTGGGAAACCGGGACGAACACCTGCACTTCGGCCTGCTCACCGATTTCCCGGACGCGCAGGAGGAAACGCTGGCGCAGGACGAGCCGCTGTTGCGCATGGCCCGTGATGGAATCGAGAAGCTGAACGGAAAATACCGGGATGGAGGGAGCGACAGGTTCTTCCTGTTCCATCGCCCGCGCCGCTGGAACCCGCCGGAGCGGACCTGGATGGGCTACGAACGCAAGCGGGGCAAGCTCGCCGACTTGAACGCGGCGCTGCGCGGCGGCGGACTGGAGCACTTTTCACTCGTCGGCGGCGGCATCGAAGCGCTGTCGAACGTGAGATATGTCATTACGCTGGATACCGACACGCAGCTGCCGCGCGACGCGGCCCGGCAGTTCGTCGGCGCCATGGCGCACCCCTTGAATCGTCCGCGCTACGACGAGGTCAGGCAGCGCGTCTGCGGCGGCTACGGCATTCTGCAGCCGAGCATGGCCGCGAGCCTGTCCGGGGCAAACCGGTCGCGCTATGCGCAACTGTGCGGCAGCGAGCCCGGCATCGATCCGTATACGCGCTCGGTCTCCGACGTTTACCAGGATTTGTTCGGCGAGGGCTCGTTCATCGGCAAGGGCATCTACGACGTGGATGCGTTCGAGCGCACGCTCAAGGGACGCTTTCCCGACAATCGGATTCTCAGCCACGATCTGCTGGAGGGCTGCTACGCGCGCTCCGGGCTGCTGAGCGACGTGCATCTGTTCGAGGAGTATCCCGCCCGCTACCAGGACGACGTGAAGCGCCAGCACCGCTGGATCCGCGGCGACTGGCAGATCGCGCACTGGCTGTTGTCGTACATCCCCGGCCCGGACGGGCGGAAGCTGCGGAATCCGCTGTCGGCGCTGTCGTGCTGGAAGATTTTCGACAACCTGCGGCGCAGTCTCGTCCCTGGGGCTTCGACGCTGCTGCTGCTTCTCGGCTGGTCCGTGCTGCCCCGACCGTGGCTCTGGACCCTGGCGGTGGTCGGCGTCGTCCTGATCCCCCCTTTGCTGGTCTGCCTGGTGGACGGGCTGCGCAAACCCGGGCAAATGTCCCTGCGCCAACATCTGGCGTCCGTACTGCATTCGGCGGGACGCAACTTCGCGCTGGCCGGGTTCAGGATCGCATGCCTTCCGTACGAGGCACAGGTCAGCCTGGACGCGATCCTGCGCACGGCCTGGCGCATGCTGGTCGTGCACCGGCGGCTGCTGGAATGGAGTGTGTCCGGCGGACAGGCGCACCAACCCGAAGGCGGAATCGCGACATCGTACCGGTCGATGTGGATCGCCCCTGTCGCCGCCGTCACCGCGGCCGCGGTGGCCGTCTGGCGGGCCAGGCCCGATGCGCTGGCTGCCGCCGCGCCGGTTCTGTGCCTGTGGCTGGCGGCCCCGGCTATTGCGTGGTGGATCAGCCGGCCGCTGGCTCGCCGCAAGGCCAGGCTGGCGGCGGGCCAGGTGATCTTCCTGCGCAAAATCGCCCGCAAGACCTGGGCGTTCTTCGAGCGCTTCGTCGTCGCCGGGGAGCATTGGCTTCCGCCCGACAACTTTCAGGAGCACCCCGGTCCGGAGATCGCGCATCGCACCTCGCCGACCAACATGGGACTGGCGCTGCTGGCGAATCTGGCCGCCTCCGACTTCGGCTACATACCGGCGGGATCGCTGATCGAGCGCACCGCGAAAACGTTCGACACGATGGCGGCGCTGGAGCGCCACCAGGGGCATTTCTACAACTGGTACGACACCCGGTCCCTGAGGCCGCTATCTCCCCGTTACATCTCATCGGTGGACAGCGGCAATCTCGCCGGCCATCTGCTCACCTTGCGTTCGGGTCTGCTCGCCCTGCCTGATCAAGAGATCGTTGGAACGCGCCTGTTCGATGGACTGGCCGATACGCTCGGCATTCTTACCGACGCCCTCGCCGATGCCGCGCTCGCACCGGGCCAGGCGACGCTCGCCCGATTGCAGGCGCTGCTGGATGCCGCCTGCGCCCTGCGTCCAGCGACGCTGCAGGCAGTATTGCAATGTCTCGAATCGTTGGCAGGCTGCACGGCGACGATGAGCGCAGCGTTCGGCACCGAATCTGAGGGTGAGGCGCTGGAGTGGGCGGGCGTGTTCCTGCAGCAGTGCCGGGATGCGCTCGACGAGTTGACGTTTCTCGCGCCATGGCTGGCGCTGCCTTGCGCCCCTGACGGTTTGAGCAAGCTCACGGGCCTGGACGACATCCCGACGCTGCGCGGCCTGGCGGGACGCGCCGTCAGCTTGCTGCCCGCCATCGATGCCCGGCTCGACCAGGATATGACGGTGCCGGAACGGGGCTGGCTGATCGAGCTTCGCAGACATATCGGCACGGCGAGCGACCGGGCGGCGGAGCGCATCGCGGCCGGCGACCGCCTGGCGCGGCAGGCGACCGGATTCGCGACGATGGAGTACGGGTTCCTGTACGACGGGGCACGCCATCTGCTGTCGATCGGCTACAACGTCGACGAGCAGCGGCGGGATGCCAGCTTCTACGATCTGCTTGCCTCGGAGGCGAGGTTGAGCACTTTCGTCGCCGTCGCCCAGGGACAACTGCCGCAGGAAAGCTGGTTTGCGCTGGACCGTTTGCTGACGACTGCCGGCGGCGGCCCGGTCCTGGTGTCGTGGAGCGGCTCGATGTTCGAGTACTTGATGCCGCTGCTGGTTATGCCGGCCTACGACGGCACGCTGCTCGACCAGACCTGCCAGGAAGCGGTGGCGCGGCAGATCGCATACGGTAGCCAGCGCTCCTTGCCGTGGGGCGTGTCGGAGTCCGGCTACAACACCCTTGATGCGAGCCTTGCGTACCAATACCGGGCGTTCGGCGTGCCGGGCCTCGGGTTGAGGCGCGGCCTGGCGGAGGATTTGGTCATCGCTCCGTATGCGTCTGCGCTGGCCCTGATGGTCGCGCCCGAAGCGGCGTGCGCGAATCTGCAGCGGCTGGCGGCCGGCGGGTTCGAGGGCCGGTTCGGGTTCTACGAGGCCATCGACTACACGCCCTCGCGGCTGGCCCGCGGCCAATCGAGCGCCGTGGTGCGGTCGTTCATGGCGCATCACCAGGGCATGACCCTGCTCTCGCTCGCGTATCTGATCCTGGACCGGCCGATGCAGCGGCGTTTCGAATCGGAACCTTTGTTCCAGGCAACCCTGCTGCTGCTGCAGGAACGGATTCCGAAGAGCTCCGGTCATTACACGCGCGTTACCGAATCGGCCGAAGGCCGCGCTTTCACGGATGCTCCGGAAAGGTCGGCGCTGGCGCCCATCGGCGCGGATACGCCGACGCCTGAGGTGCAGCTGCTGTCGAATGGCCGCTACCACGTCATGGTCACCAACTCCGGCGGCGGCTACAGCCGTTGGAAGGATTTCGCGGTCACCCGCTGGCGGGAAGACGCCACCTGCGACAACTGGGGCACGTTTCTTTATCTCCGTGATGTCGCCAGCGGCGAGTTCTGGTCGGCCACCCACCAGCCGACGCTCAAGCGGGCGGAGAGCTACGAGGCGGTATTCTCCGAGGGCCGCGTCGAATACCGCCGCCGCGATCACGACTATGAGACGTACTCCGAGATTGCCGTCTCGCCGGAAGACGACATCGAGCTGCGCAGGGTGCGCATCACCAACCGTTCACGCACGCGCAGAACGATCGAGGTCACCAGCTACGCGGAAGTGGTGCTCGCCCCGCCAGCCGCGGACATGATGCAGCCTTCGTTCGGAAACCTGTTCGTGCAGACGGAAATCATGGGTGCCCGCCGCGCCGTTCTCTGCACGCGGCGGCCGCGCTCCGTCGGCGAACATACGCCGTGGATGCTTCACCTGCTGGCAGCGCACGGCACGGATATTGGCGAGGTGTCCTACGAAACCGATCGCATGCGCTTTATAGGCCGCGGGCGCACCGTCGCGGCGCCACAGGCGATGACTGGAGCCGCCGCGCTGTCCGGCAGCGAGGGGTCGGTGCTGGATCCGATCGTCGCCATCCGCTGCCGGATTGTGCTCGATCCCGATCAAACCGCAACGATCGATCTGGTCTCCGGTGCCGGGGAAAGCCGCGATGCGTGCGTCGCGCTGGTCGACAAATACCAGGACCGGCACCTCGCCGACCGCGTGTTCGATCTTGCCTGGACGCACAGCGGTGTGATGCTGCGCCAGATCAACGCCGACCAATCCGACGTGCAGCTTTATACGCGCCTTGCCGGCTCCGTCCTCTACGCCAATACCTCGTTGCGTGCCGAGGCCGCCGTAATGATCCAGAACCGGCGCTCCCAGTCCGGTCTCTGGGGCTACGCAATTTCCGGCGACCTGCCGATCGTGCTGCTGAAGATCACCGATATCGCCCATGTCGATCTGGCCCGCCAACTGATCCAGTGCCATGCCTACTGGCGACTGAAAGGCCTGGCGGTGGATCTGGTGATCTGGAACGAGGACCACGGTGGCTACCGCCAGCAGATCCAGGACCGGATCATGGGACTGATCGCCACCGGCACCGAGGCCAATGCGATCGACCGGCCCGGCGGCATCTTCGTACGCTCCGCCGAGCATATTCCGAACGAGGACCGCATTCTGCTGCAGGCGGTCGCGCGTGCCATCATCGCCGACGGCCGCGGAACGCTGGCGGAGCAGGTCAACCGCCGCGGCCTGGCGGACAAGAGGATGGCACGCTTGACGCCCAGCAGGCCGCATCGTGCCGAATCCACGGTCTTGCCCGACAGGCCGCGACCGGACCTCATCCTCCGCAACCACCTGGGGGGATTCACCGCCGACGGCAGCGAGTACGTGATCACCACCGCGCAGGCGCAAATGACGCCGGCTCCCTGGGTCAACGTGCTCGCCAACCCGCGCTTCGGGACAGTCGTGTCGGAGAGCGGTCTCGGCTACACCTGGAGCGAAAACGCCCACGAATTCCGGCTGACGCCATGGAGCGACGATCCGGTCGGCGCCTCGGGCGGAGAGGCCATCTACTTGCGCGACGAGGAATCCGGGCACTTCTGGTCGCCAACGCCGCAGCCCTGCGGCGGAGCGGCGCCATTCCTCAGCCGGCACGGATTCGGCTACAGCGTGTTCGAACACACCGCCGGCGGCATCCGTTCGGAATTATGGGTTTACGTCGACCTGGAGGAATCGGTCAAGTTCTCGGTGCTCAAGGTGCGGAACGGCTCGGGCCGGATGCGGCGGCTCTCCGCCACCGGTTACGTCGAGTGGGTGCTCGGCGACCTGCGGCCGAAATCGGCCATGCACGTGGTCACGGAAATCGACGCGGCCAGCGGCGCGCTGTTCGCGCGCAATGCCTACAACACCGAATTCGGCGAGCGGGTCGCCTTCTTCGACGTCGACAGCCTGTCGCGCAGCCTGAGCGGCGACCGCACCGAGTTCCTCGGGCGCAACGGCACGCTGCGGAATCCCGACGTGATGACCCGGTCGCGGCTTTCCGGCAGGCTCGGCGCGGCCCTGGACCCTTGCGGCGCAATACAGGTTCCGTTCGATCTGGCGGATGGCCAGGAGCGCGAGATCATCTTCAGGCTTGGCGCGGGTCGCGACCGCGATCACGCCCGCGAACTGGCACGGCGGCTGCGCAAGCCGGGCTCGGCACGCGCCGCGCTGGAGAAGGTGGAGAAATACTGGAAGCACACCCTGGGAGCCGTGCGGGTCGAAACGCCCGATCCGGCCCTGAACGTCCTGACCAACGGCTGGCTGCTCTACCAGACCTTGGCCTGCCGTATCTGGGCGCGCAGCGGCTACTACCAGTCGGGCGGCGCTTTCGGCTTCCGCGACCAGCTACAGGACGTGATGGCGCTGGTGCACGCGGAGCCCGGGCTGGTACGCGAGCACCTGCTGCGTTGCGCGGAGCGCCAGTTCCCGGAGGGCGACGTCCAGCACTGGTGGCATCCGCCAGGCGGACGCGGCGTGCGCACGCGCTGTTCGGACGACTACCTGTGGCTGCCGCTGGCGACCTGCCGCTACGTACTGAGCACCGGCGACACCGGCGTGCTCGAGGAAAGCGCGCACTTTCTCAACGGCCGTCCGCTCGGTGCCGAGGAAGAGTCGTACTACGACCAGCCCGGTCGCTCCGCGGAAGCGGCAAGCCTGTACCAGCATTGTGTGCGTGCAATCCTGCACGGCCTGCGATTCGGCGAGCACGGCTTGCCGCTGATGGGCTCCGGCGACTGGAACGATGGCATGAACCTGGTGGGCATCCACGGCAAAGGCGAAAGCGTCTGGCTCGGATTCTTTCTCTACGAGGTGTTGTCGTCTTTCGCCAAGCTTGCGGCCATCCACGGCGACCCGGCTTTCGTCGAACGGTGCCGTCGGGAAGCCGCGCAACTGCGGCGGAATATAGAGCAGCACGCCTGGGACGGCGAATGGTACCGCCGTGCCTGGTTCGACGACGGCTCGCCCCTCGGCTCCTCCGCCAACCCCGAATGTTCGATCGATTCCATCGCGCAAAGCTGGTCGGTGCTGTCGGGCGCGGCTACCCCTGAGCATGCGCGCGCGGCGATGGCCGCGGTGGATCGGCGCCTGGTACGCCGCGATCGCGGCCTGATCCAGCTGCTTGACCCGCCGTTCGACAAGTCGGCGATGAACCCGGGCTACATCAAGGGTTACGTCCCCGGCGTGCGCGAGAACGGCGGACAGTACACGCACGCTGCGGTGTGGGCTGCGATGGCGTTCGCCGCCATGGGCGACAGCCGCCGCGCCTGGGAGTTGCTGGCGCTGATCAACCCGGTGAACCAAGCGCTGACCATGCAGGCGGTGGTCGCTTACAAGACCGAGCCTTATGCGGTCGCCGCGGATGTCTACGCCGTGCCGCCGCATACCGGCCGCGGTGGCTGGACGTGGTACACCGGCTCCGCCGGCTGGCTGTATCGCCTGATCATCGAATCACTGCTGGGACTGAAGCTGGAAGACGGCAGCCTGCGTTTCACGCCGTGCCTCCCCGAGGATTGGAGAACATTCTCGCTGCGCTACCGTCATCGCGACACGACGTACCAGATCGTCGTCCTGCAAACGCCTGCCGCGGAAGGAACGACGGCCACGACGACGACCGTCACGCTCGACGGCATCGCGCGAGCGGATGGCGCCATTCCGCTGACGGACGATCGCGGAAGACACCTGGTGGAAGTGAAAATCGACCGCGCTCGCGCTGACGACGAAAGGGCGTGGCCTGCGCGTCATGGCAAAGAACCGGAGAAAGTCCGTTATTGAGGCGGCCGGAATGAACTTGAAGGAAAGCAGTGGTGGTTGGGCAGTCTTTTACCCCCGGGGTGCGCGCAGGCCGCCTCGATGGGCCTCCAAAACGGCCTGAACACAGAGATCCATCTGCGCGCTGGCGAACAGACTTTTTCAACGCTTGGGCGCAGGATTGAAAACCCGCCGACGAACGGAGACATCTCGATGAAAACCAATACGCAGATTCAGCAGCACGTGCCTGCGAACCGGAAGCGCAAGCCCTCGGTCAGCGCCTCCGAGTTCGGTGCGGAGGTCAGGAAGGGCGTAGTGACCCTGGCCGGGCATGTATACAGCGTCAACGCCTTCAACGTCAGGTCGTTCGCCGAGTCTTTTCTGAAGAGCCCGCTGGCCAACGCAATGCTCGAGCGCGGCGAACCGTTGAAATTCTTTTTGCCAATCCGGCGCAGTGACTGCGCCGAGTGGGGCGGTGTCGACATCACGATCGCCGGCGTGACGAAGGAGCGGATCGCCAGGGAGGAGCGGGAAGCCCATGCTCCCATACAGCACGGCAATGGCTACTCCGACAACCCACACGGCCCGCTGAAGCCAGGGGACTACGGCGTGCACTCATGGCCGCGCACGACGGAGCTCATGAAAAATGGTCCTGGCAAGCGCTGATCGACTCGCCGGGGACGCCAACTCGTCGCCCTTCAGCCCCAGCGTTTTGTCCGGATAGTGGCCACAGTGCGGTGCCCCTCGCGTTCGTACCGAGGGACTACCGAATTTGCACCAAAAGCAGAGTCAGCGGCCTAAGGCGGCCTAACACCGAAACTGCTGCTTTGCCTCTAACATATTGATCTTGTTAGAGTTGGCGGAGAGGAAGGGATTCGAACCCTTGTGGGGACTTTCGTCCCCCATCCGATTTCGAGTCGGCGCCGTTATGACCACTTCGGTACCTCTCCGGATTTGTTGCCCTGCAGCGTGACGGCCGGCGCGGCTTTGCGCTAAAACTGGCCTTCCACCGCCCGCACCCCCCGGAAGGGAAGGTTATTCTAGCAGTTTCGCCATCGATCCTGTGCATTGGCCGGCGCCGGGGGCGCCGGCGCAAGGGCGTCGACGGCACGGAATCCAGAGCCGAATTCCGCGGTCAAAGGGGTTTGCCCCGGCCGCACACAGCCGGAAAACCGCCCCGCCATAGCCGATGAAAGCCCTGTTGCGCCAGACGAGCACCACAGTTTCACGTTGGCTGCTGTTGTGCAGCCTGCTGCCGCTGTCGACCTGCTCACCCAAGCCCACCGTGCTTGAGCGGGTGCAGGCGCTGGGCAAATTGACCGTGGCGACCACCAACAGTTCCACCACCTGCTACGACGGCCCGCAAGGCGTTACCGGCTTCGAGTGCGACCTGCTGCAGGGCCTTGCCCGCAAGCTGGGAGTGCAGCTGGATCTGCGTATCTTCGACAGCACACCGGAAACCGTGGACGCGGTGGCCCAGGGCAAGGTCGAACTCGGCGCCGCCGGTATCAATGTCACCGCGGCGCGCAGCCAGCGCGTGCGCTTCTCCCGGCCGCTGCAGCAGGTGGTGCTGCAGCTGGTCTATCGCGGCGGCAACGAGATACCCCACGATTTCGGCGAGCTGGACGGCGAGCTGGCGGTGGTACCGGGCAGCGGCGGCGAGGAGGTTCTGACCGCGCTCAAGCCGCGCTATCCGGACCTGAAGTGGAACCGCGCGGAAGCGGACAACGACGTGGAAGACCTGCTGTACCAGGTCGCCAACGGCGAGCTGGACTACACCATCGCCAGTTCCGACGTGGTCGCCATCAACCAGCGCTACTACCCGAACCTGCGCGTGGGATTCACCGTGTCGGACACGCAGCAGGTGGCCTGGGCGCTGCCGCTCGACACCGACGATTCGCTCTACAAGGCGGTGCAGAAGTACCTGCACGAGCTGGGCGAAGGCGAACTGGCGCGGTTGCGCGACCGTTACTTCGGCCACATGGGGGAAACGGATTACCAGGGCGTGACGCGCTTCACCGCCGACGTGCAGGAACTGCTGCCGCGCTACCGCGGCTATTTCGTGGCCGCAGGCACCCGCTGCGGACTGGACTGGCGCATCCTCGCCGCGGTCGGCTACCAGGAATCGCACTGGAATCCCGCCGCGGTGAGCCCGACCGGGGTGCGTGGCCTGATGATGCTCACCACCGACACGGCGGCGGCGATGGAGGTGAACCGCGAGAACGCCGCGGAGAGCATCCGCGGCGGCGCCCTCTACCTGCAGCGGATCCTGGCGCAACTGCCGCCGCAGATCGGCGACCCGGACCGCACCTGGATGGCGCTGGCGGCTTACAACCAGGGCATCGGCCACCTGCTCGACGCGCGCGAACTGGCGGCGCAGCTCGGCGGCGACCCCAACCGCTGGGTCGACGTGCGCAACGCCCTGCCGCTGCTGACGCGTGAGCGCTGGTTCAAGAAGACGCGCCACGGCTATGCCCGCGGCCGCGAGGCGGTGGGCTTTGTCGGCAACGTGCGCAACTATTACGACATGCTGTCCTGGATGACGCAGACCGACGCCGACGGCAAGCCCGCCGGCCCCGGCCAGCCGGTCGCCTCGGCCAAGGCGCCCGCCGAAACCGCGGTGCTCAGATCCGCAGACGCTGTACCACTTCTCCGTTGACCAGGTGGCGGTCGACGATTTCGTCGATGTCGCGCTGATCGGCGTAGCGGTACCACACGCCTTCCGGGTAGACCACCACGGTCGGTCCTTCCTCGCAGCGGTCGAGGCAGCCGGACATGTTGATGCGGACCTTGCCCGGGCCGGCCAGGCCCAGCTCGCGCACGCGGCTCTTGCAGTAGTCGCGCAGGGCGGTGGCACCCTTGTCGTTGCAGCAGGTGCGACCGCCCTCGCGCTGATTGCAGCAGAAGAACACGTGGTGCTTGTAGTAACCGCTCACGGATGCCTCAGGTCGGCTTCTTGCCGAAGGTGTAGCCGAAATTGACGGTGGTGACGGTGTCGGTGTGCACGTTGCCCGCCGGCACCGAGGTGTTGTGCCGCCAATCATACGCCAGCCCGGCGAAGACGTTGCCGATCACGGTGAGCTTGAGTTCGCTCACCGGGTTGATGAAGGTGTTGTCGCGGCCGGACTCGACGTGCAGCGTCTGCTTGAACTGCGCCGTCGGGCTGAACTTCCACAGGTAGGCGGCGTTGAACACGCCGATGAGCTGACTGCTGTAGTCGGTGTCGCCGGCATTGCGCTGCTGGCTGTCACCGATACCGACATCGATGTCGAGCGTCTGCGTCGGGGTCTTGATGAAGTGCCGGCCGTAACCGACCGCCTCGGACCAGCGCGAAACTACGCCGGCGAAGCGGTCGTCGGCGAAGCCGACACTGCCGAAGACGTAATCGTCGGTGAAGACGTTGCGGGTCAGCTTGTCACCGAACTGGTAGCTCTCGGCGGTGGTCTGCCCCTTGCTGCTGGCGTAGGTCGACAGCCCGTTGGTCTGGTTGTCCCACGGGCCCGACTTCCAGTCCAGCGCAGCTTTCACGTTGAGCGAGGTGCTGTCGGTGTTGCCGGTGCTGCGGATGTAGCCGGCCGAGGCGTCGCCGCTCCAGGGCGAGTCGGCCAGGCTGAGCCCGGGCAGCAAAGTGGCGGCCAGGGTGATGTACTGCCAACGCTTCATGTCGGCGTGCTCCTGAGTGTCATGAATGAATGTCGAAACGGTGCGGCGACGCGCCGCCCGTGGGGGTGAATTATACGAAAGCCGCTCTGATGTAGGATTCGCCATGTCCTCGTCCGACCCGCACGCGTTCCCTCTCGAATTCGCGGACCTGTGCGTGAAATGCGGCCTGTGCCTGCCGCAATGTCCGACTTATCTCGACTTGCGCCAGGAGGGCGATTCGCCGCGCGGCCGTATTGCGCTGATGCAGGCGCTGGCCGCCGGCACGGTCGGGCCGACGCCGCGTCTGCAGGCGCATCTGGACGGTTGCCTCGGCTGCCGTGCCTGCGAGAAGGCTTGCCCGGCCAGGGTACCCTACGGCGCCCTGATCGACGCCGGCCGTGTACTGCTCGCCTGGCAGCTGCCGCGGCGCCGGCGCATCGGCGCCCTGTTCAGCGCGATACTGTCGCGGCGCTGGCTGCGGCGGCTGCTGGCGATTCTGCTGTGGACCTACCAGCACAGCGGCGCACAGGCCGTCTTGCGCGGCGGCCGGTTGCTCGGCGCAGGCCGCCTGGCGCGGCTGGAGTCGCTGCTGCCGCCCGGGGTCCGCCGCGCTGCCCATGCGCCGGCACCGCTGCCCGGCGCGCCGGGGGTGAAGCTGTTCACCGTCTGCGCCACCGACCTGGCCGAACCCGGGCTCGCCGCGGATGCCACCCGGCTGCTCCAGGCCTGCGGCTACGCCGTCGAGGCGCCTGCGCGGCAAACCTGTTGCGGAGCGCTCGACCAGCACGGCGGACGGCCGCACGCGGCGGCGGCGCTCGCCGGCCGCAACCTGCGCGCGTTCGGCGACGACGACGCGCCGATCCTGCCGTTGGCCAGCGGCTGTGCCGCCACGCTGCTCGACTATCCCACCCTGCTCGGCGACGCGGAGGCGCAGCACTTCCGCCAACGCCTGCGCGATCCCGGCGAGTTCCTGTTGCAGCATGGGGCGGCGCTACGCTTTCGACCGCTGCCCGCGCGCGCGGCGCTGCACCTGCCTTGCACGCTGCGCAACGTGGTCGGCGACAACGGCGCCTGGCGCGCCCTGCTGGGCCGCATCCCCGAGCTGGACATCGTGGAGCTCGACCCGGCACAGCGCTGCTGCGGTGCCGCCGGCAGCCACTTCCTGACGCAGCCGCAGGCCGCCGACCGCATCCTGGAGCCGAAGCTGGCGGCGGCGCGCGCGCTGCGCCCGGACCTGGTGGTGAGCGCGAACGTGGGCTGCAGCCTGCACCTCGCCGGCGGCCTGCGCCGCAGCGGGCTCAGGACGGAGGTGCTGCACCCGCTGGCGTTACTGGCACGACAGATGGCGTGACCGGCGGCGCGGGCGGCGTTGCCGGCGGCGCGGACTCGGGCGCCGGCGGCGACGGCACCGTCCGCATCAGGGCGGCGTCGAGCCGCAGCAGGATCAGTTGCGCCAGCTCGTCCTGCATGTAATTGCGCAGGCGGTCCTCCTCCGCCTCCGTGCCGAGCACCTCGTCGACGCTGAAGCTGTAGGAACGGGAGATGCCCTGCGGTTGCGGCGGCACCAGCTCGTGCGCGCCGTCGTGCAGCTCGAAGGTGACCTGAGTCACCAGGCGGTACTCGTTGACCTTGCCGTCCGGCCCCACCGACAGCACCTCGCGCGTCTCGCTCAGGTCGGACAGGCGCAGCACCGCGCGCGCGTCCTCGGCGTGCGACTTGACCTGGCCGCCGCGCGCGCCGATGCGAGCCTGCAGCGAAGTCTCCAGCGGCGGTGTGCCGACCCGGTAGGGCTGCACCAGGTCGATGTAGACCGAACTCAGCGCCGGCGGCACCGGCCGCTCACCGGCGAGCTGGAAGCCACAGCCTGCCAGCAGCGCGCACAGCGCTGCGCCCAGCCCGATCGGGCCGGACCGCCAAGTGCCACTGTGCGCCATCGCCATGTTCACACCACGAAGTTGATCAGCTTGCCCGGCACCACGATGGTCTTCCGGATCGGCTGGCCGTTGAGGAATTTCTGCACGTTCTCGTCGGCCAGCGCGGCGGCGACGATGGCCTCCTCGCCGGCGTCCTTCGCCACCACGATCTTGCCGCGCAGCTTGCCGTTGATCTGCACCACCATCTCCACCACGTCCGCCACCCGCGCCGCGGCGTCGGCCGCCGGCCAGGGCGCGTCGATCACCGGCTGCGTATGGCCGAGATCCAACCACAGGCGGTGGGCGATGTGCGGCACGATCGGCGACAGCATGCGCACCAGCGCGTCCAGCGCCTCCTGCATCACGGCGCGGCCGTTGACGCCGGTATCCTCGAAGCGGGCCAGCGCGTTGAACAGCTCCATGCAAGCGGCCACCGCCGTGTTGAAGCTGAAGCGCCGCTCGTAGTCGTCGCCGATCTTGGCGATGGTGTCGTGCAGCTTGCGCCGCAGGTCCTTCTGCGCGGCGGTCAGCGCGGCGACGTCCAGCGCCGGCGCCGGGCCGCGCTGCACGTGCTCGTACACCAGCTTCCACAACCGGCGCAGGAAACGCGCGGCGCCGTCGATGCCGGCGTCGCTCCACTCCAGCGTCTGCTCGGGCGGCGCGGTGAACATCATGAACAGGCGCACGGCGTCGGCGCCGTGCGAGTCGATGATCTCCTGCGGATCGACGCCGTTGTTCTTCGACTTGGACATGGTGCCCAGGCCCGCCGCCGTGACGGGCTCGCGGGTGGCCTTGTGCAGCGCGCGGACCACCAGGCCCTTGGCGTCGCGCTCCACTTCCACGTCCTTGGGCGCGATCCACTCGCGGCCGCCACCCTCGCTGGTGCGGTAGTACGACTCGGCCAGCACCATGCCCTGGGTGAGCAGGCGCTTGAACGGCTCGCCGACACCGGATACGCCGGTATCGCGCATCAGCTTCTGGAAGAAGCGCGCGTACAGCAGGTGCAGGATGGCGTGCTCGATGCCGCCGATGTACTGGTCCACCGGCAGCCAGTAGGCGGCGCGGTCGTCGAGCATCGCCTGCTGCTGGCCGGCGCTGGCAAAGCGGGCGAAGTACCAGGAGGAGTCGACGAAGGTGTCGAAGGTGTCGGTCTCGCGCCGCGCCGGCTTGCCGCAGCGCGGGCAGGCGCAGTTGACGAACCCGGGCAGGCGTGCCAGCGGGTTGCCGCGGCCGTCCGGCACCAGGTCCTCCGGCAGCCGCACCGGGAGTTGCCCGTCCGGCACCGGCACCGCCTCGCAGTCCGGGCAGTAGATGATGGGGATGGGGCAGCCCCAGTAGCGCTGCCGCGACACGCCCCAGTCGCGCAGGCGGTAGTTGGTGCGGCGGCGGCCCTGGTTCTGCGCCGCCAGCTTGGCCGCGATGGCATCGAACGCGCGCGCGAAGTCCAGGCCGTCGAACTCGCCGGAGTTGATCAGCACGCCCTTCTCGACGTAGGCGGCCCGCGACAGATCGGGGGCGCGGCCGGCTTCCTCGCCGGCGGCGGGAGCGATCACCGGCTTCACCGGCAGCTTGTAGGCCTGCGCGAACTCCCAGTCGCGCTGGTCGTGCCCCGGCACCGCCATCACCGCGCCGCTGCCATAGCCCATCAGCACGAAGTTCGCGGCCCACACCGGCACGCGCTCGCCGCTCAGGGGATGGATCACGTCGATGCCGAGCGGCACACCGCGCTTTTCCATCGTCTCCAGCGTCGCCTCGGTGACGTCGCCGTGCTTGGCCTCTTCGACGAAGGTGGCCACTGCGGCATCGGCACGCGCCGCTTCCAGCGCCAGCGGATGCTGGGCGGCGACCGCCAGGTAGGTGACACCGCACAGGGTGTCCGGGCGCGTGGTGTACACGGTCAGGTGATCCCTGCCATCCGCGGCGGGGCGGGCCAGCCGGAAGTCGATCTCCAGGCCCTCGCTGCGACCGATCCAGTTGGCCTGCATGGTCTTGACCGCGTCGGGCCAGTGTTCCAGGTTTTTCAGCTCGTCCAGCAGCTCGTCAGCATAGGCGGTGATCTTGAGGAACCACTGCGGCACCTCGCGCTGCTCCACCACCGCGCCGGAGCGCCAGCCGCGGCCATCGATGACCTGCTCGTTGGCCAGCACGGTCTGGTCCACCGGATCCCAGTTCACGATCGAGTTGCGGCGGTACACCAGGCCGCGCTCGAACAGCCGGGTGAAGAACCACTGCTGCCAGCGGTAGTAGTCCGGCTCGCAGGTGGCGAACTTACGCTCCCAGTCGTAGGCGAAGCCGAGCTGGCGCAGCTGGCCGCACATATAGTCGATGTTGGAGTAGGTCCAGGCCGCCGGCGGCACGCCGTTCCTGATCGCCGCGTTCTCGGCCGGCAGGCCGAAGGCGTCGAAGCCGATCGGCTGCAGCACGTTGCGGCCGCGCATGCGCTGGTAGCGCGTGATCACGTCGCCGATGGTGTAGTTGCGCACGTGCCCCATATGCAGGCGCCCGCTCGGGTACGGGAACATGGACAGGCAGTAGAACTTCTCCCGCGCCGGGTCCTCGACCGCGCGGAAGCTCTGCTGGTCCTGCCAATACGCCTGGGCGGCGCGCTCGCACTCGGGCGCTGAATACTCCTGCTGCATGGGGGGAACGGCCGGTTCGGAAAGCGTGTAGTTTAGACTGCCGGTATGGCAAGTTGCTAAGACCCCAATAGATTCCGTTTCGAGAGAGAACCCCTGCGGCCCATGATCGACCATGCCCACAACCTGCTGCAGCGAATCCGCTCCCACACCGCCGTGGTCGGCGTGGTGGGCCTGGGCTATGTCGGCCTGCCTCTGGCGCTGCGCTTCGCCGAGGCCGGCATCAAGACCGTCGGCTTCGACATCGACCCGGAAAAGCCGCGCAAGCTGGCCGCCGCCACCAGCTACATCAACTACATCCCGGATGCCGCCATCGCCGCCGCCCTCGCCGCCGGCTTCGAAGCGACCACCGATTTCGCCCGCAGCCGCGACGCCGACGCCCTGATCATCTGCGTGCCGACCCCGCTCGACCGCCACCGCGAGCCGGACCTGAGCTACGTGCTCGATACCGCCCGCGAACTGGCCCGCCACCTGCGTGCCGGGCAACTGGTCTCCCTGGAAAGCACCACTTACCCCGGCACCACCGACGAGGAGCTCAAGCCGGTGCTGGAAAGCACCGGACTCAAGGTCGGCACGGACGTGTTCCTGGTCTACTCGCCGGAGCGGCAGGACCCGGGCAACAAGCGCTACGACACCCGCAACATCCCCAAGCTGGTGGGCGGCTGCACAGCAGCCTGCCGGGAGATCGGCGAAGCGCTCTACGCCCTCGCCGTGGACCGCGTGGTGCCGGTCAGCTCCACCCGCGTGGCCGAGCTGGCCAAGCTGCTGGAGAACATCCACCGCGCCGTCAACATAGGACTGGTCAACGAGCTGAAAATGGTGGCCGACCGCATGGGCCTCGACATCTTCGAGGTGATCGACGCCGCCGCCACCAAGCCGTTCGGCTTCGTCCCTTACTATCCCGGCCCCGGCCTGGGCGGCCACTGCATTCCGATCGACCCGTTCTACCTGACCTGGAAGGCGCGCGAGTACGGTGTGCACACCCGCTTCATCGAACTGGCGGGCGAGATCAACCACGCCATGCCCGAATGGGTGCTGCACAAGACCACGGAAGCCCTCAACCAGCGCGGCAAGGCGGTGCGCGGCTCCCGTATCCTGATCCTGGGCATCGCCTATAAGAAGAACGTGGACGACCTGCGCGAATCACCCGCGCTGGAGTTGCTGGAACGCCTGCAGCAGCTCGGCGCCGAGGTGGACTACAGCGACCCCCACATCCCCGCCATCCCGCCGCTCCGGCGCGGCCACATCCCCTTGAGCAGCGTGGCACTGACCCCGGCCGTGCTCGCCGCCAGCGACGCCGTGATCATCGCCGCCGACCACGATGCGTTCGACTACGCTGCCATCGCCGCGCACGCGCCGACGGTGATCGACACGCGCGGGGTATACCGGAGACCCGGGGCGAATATCGTGCGCGCGTGAGACCGGCGCGGTCGGTCCGACAGGTCAAACCGTATGCCAATGCCTGGCGCCGACCGGGTCATGCGCGCCGCTGCCAGTAGGTTGATACCCCGGCAAGCGCAGTAGCAACAAGAATGATTTCGAGCGGCCGGAACGGTATGGAGTAACGCGGTTCCGACTGCAGCACGGTGTAAATCAGCGTCTCGTAGACCACCAGCAGAGCCGCGGCGTAAAGCGCGGGCGCCGCGGCGAGCCTCGCGGGCCGGGCCAGCACCAGCAGTGCCATGCCGCCCATCAACGCGAACAGCAGCGGGTTCACGCCAACGCACAGCGACTCGAACAGGCGCAAAGCGGGCACGCTGTTGTAGATCGGGTGCTCGGTGGGGTAGGGGTAGACGTCGCCCACGCCGATGCGGATGCTCCAGGCCCACATCAATGCCGGCTTCCACGCATACCAGCCAAGGTAGCGCATTGGCTCGGCAGCGAAGCGCCGCGCGGTCGCCGCCAGCCAGCGTCGCGGGGAGGTGCCGGCGAGTTCGACATCCTTCGCCACGTCGGACTGAACCTGCTGTGCCTTGGCGTCGCCGAAGAATGACTTGATGTAGGACGAGTGATAAGCCGGCCAGCTCCCTTGCACCAGGTTCACTATCGCCCGGTTGCTCCCGCCGGCCGGCAGGCTTGCGCCGCGCACGGCCCAGGCGCCCGGCAGGAGCAGGGAGCCCAGCAGCAAGGCCAGGGCCAGCCGACGCGGCGCCGCCCCGCGTACGAGCAGGCTCAGGGCGAGCAGCGGACCGAGCAATACCAGCGTCGCGTTCACCATGGCGGCGGCGCCGAAACCCACACCGGCGCCGATCCAGCGCGGGACGCTGCGGGAACCCGCCGCCCACGCGTACAGCCAGAGCGCCAGCAGCGCCATGAAGCCGAACAGGGTCTCGCTGAGCAGGTAGCCGGCGATGGCGACGTTGTGCGGCCACAGCGCGACGGCAAGCCCGGCGCCCAGCGCCCAGCGCGGCCGCAGCCAGCGCAGCGCCAGCGCCACGGTGAGCCCGGCGGTGAGGGCGCCGATGAGGGCCTGCACCAGCAGCACCGTGTGATACCAGGGGTCGCCGGAGCCCCAGACCAGCAACAGGGAGGCGAGGAAAAGGGGGTAGCCCGGATCACGGAAGGCATCGGGGGGAACACTGTCGGATCCCGGGGCCGCCATGGAGAACACGTGATAGTGCGCCAGGTTCCAGGCGTAGTCGCAGTACTGGATGGCATCGCCGATCATCGGATTGGCCACCAGGCCGCCGCGCTGGAACCACAGCCGCATCGCGAACGCAACGGCGACCACGAAAGCGGTGCCGATCCATATTGCCGCGGCGTGGTGGCGGGTGACGGGCGCGTCATCGCGCCGGAAGGGAGTGCTCATGCTTGGCTCATTTTCTCGTTTCTGGATTGTGCACGGGCGCCCCCGGCGGTGATGCTGACTGACAATTTATGTCAGTTTCTTACTGACAGAAGGCGCCACAATGATCCCGCTTTCAATATTATGTTATTGATTTTAAATGTATTTATATTAGGCACAAAGGCTGCTTCTGGATATGTTGGCGGTGCGGACCGCAAAGGAATTCAAAGTTTACGCAAGCAATCTACGGAGTGAAGGACCATGAAAACGATGCAAAAGGGTTTTACGCTGATCGAACTGATGATCGTGGTAGCGATCATCGGTATTCTGGCGGCCATCGCCATCCCCGCTTACCAGGATTACACGATCCGTTCCGAGGTGTCGGAAGGTGCGATCCTGGCTGACGGCGTGAAGACGGCGATGACCGAGTACTACAACAACTACGGCAAGTTCCCGTCCACCAACACCAGCGCGGGCCTGGAGGCCAAGACTTCGATCGTCGGCAAGTATGTGAGCCAGCTGGACGTGGGCGTGATCCCGGGCAAGGCCGTGGTGACCTTCGGCGGCAACCAGGTCAACGCCAAGGTGTTCGGCGACGTGCTGGCCTTCTCGGCCGCCGCCTCCAGCACCCAGGGCAGCATCCTGTGGAACTGCAAGGCCAGCCAGTCGGGTACCGCCCCGACCGGCACCTACGTTCCCAACAAGTACCTGCCGTCTGCCTGCCGTTCCTAACGATCTGATCGTTGCAAAAGGGCCGCGCGAGCGGCCCTTTTTGTTTATGCACAAGTTTGCCGCGTGCGCCGCCGGGCTCGGCGCCATGCTACTGCTGGCCTGGTGGGCTTATGCGCCGGGCCTGCACGGCGCGTTCCTGTTCGACGACTTCAACAACCTGAGCCAGCTCGGCGCCTACGGCCGGGTCGACAATTTCCGCACGCTGTTGTTCTACCTCAGCTCCGGCAATGCCGATCCGGTTGGGCGGCCGCTGTCCCTCCTCAGCTTTCTCCTCGACGCCGACAACTGGCCTGCAGCCCCGACGCCATTCAAGCACACCAACCTGCTGCTGCACCTCCTCAACGGCGTGCTGCTGGCGCTGCTGCTGCGGCGACTGGGGCGGCGCCTGGGCTGCAGTGAAGGGCGTGCGCTGGCGGCGGCGCTGCTCGGGGCTACGCTGTGGACGCTGCACCCCCTGCTGGTCTCGACCACGCTGTACGTGGTGCAGCGGGAAGCGATGCTGCCGGCCACGCTGACCTTGCTGGGCATGCTGCTGTGGTTGGATGGCGGCGAGCGCTTGCAGCAGGGACGTCGTTTCGCCTTGGCCCGCATGGTGGCCGGGGCCTGGGCTTGCACGGTGCTGGCAGTGCTGTGCAAGGCCAACGGCGTGCTATTGCCGCTGCTGCTGCTGGTGATGGAGTGGACACTGCCGGAGTGTGAACCACGGCCGGAACGAACCCTCGCCGTGCGTCGCAGCCGCATCGTCCTGCTGGTGATACCGAGCGCCCTGCTGGCGCTGTGGCTGCTGGCCAAACTGCCGGCGGCATTCACTGGTGAAACGTATGGCCGCCCCTGGACGGTAGGGCAAAGGCTGCTGACGGAGCCGCGCGTGCTGGCGAGCTACCTGTCCTCGCTGTGGCTGCCGCGAGCCAGCAATTCCAGCCTGTTCAACGACGCCTTCCGCCCCTCCACCGGCTGGCTGCAGCCCGCCGCCACCCTGCCCTGCCTGATCGGCGTGCTGGCTCTGCTCGGCGCGGGCTTGGCCCTGCGCCGGCGCCATCCCGCGCTGTCATTCGCCATCCTGTTCTATTTCGCCGGTCAGTTGCTGGAAAGCACCGTCATCCAGCTCGAACTCTATTTCGAGCATCGCAATTACCTGCCGGCGCTGCCGATGTTCTGGCCGCTGGCGCTGTGGCTCACGGGCAGCGGCGGCCTGATCGCGGTGCGCCGCGGCTTGGCGATGCTGCTGCCGCTGCTGCTGGCCGGGCTGTGCCATTCGCGTGCCGTGTTGTGGGGCGCGCCCTACGAGCAGGCGCTGCTGCTGGCGGCGAGCGACGCCGCCTCGCCGCGCGCCCAGGCCAACGCGGCTTCCTACGAGGTGGCGCACGGCCGCGCGGGACTGGCGGTGAAGCGGCTGACCGAGGCCACCGCACGCAAACCAGACGAGGCGCAACTCGCGCTGAACCTGGTCAGCGCCGAATGCGCTGCCGGCGGCGCCACGCCGGCGGCTCTCGAAGCCGCCCGCTACGCGTTGTCCCACAACGTCGAACAGGCCGAGCTGGTGCAGCGCTGGCTGGTCGGCTCGATCGCGCTCGCGGCCCGCGGCGGTTGCCGCGGCCTGGACCTGGACACGATCGCCAGCCTGGTCGCATCGATGCGCGCCAACCCCCACTACTCCAAGGGCGCCGGCCACAGCCGCGACGTGGAGGAACTGGAAGCACGCTTGTCGCTTGCCCACGGCGACGGTCAGGCCGCGCTGCGCCACCTCGACGCCGGCCTCAGGCTGTCCCCGACACCCGACGGAGCGCTGGTGGATGCGGCGCTGCTGGGCTCGGCCGGCTTTCCCGCCCTGGGACTGCAGCACCTGGACCTGTACCGGACACTCCCACCGGCCTACCGTGGCCTGCATGGCATGCCGGCCCTGCACCTGTGGCTGCTCGAGCGCGGCGGCTACTGGACCGCCGAGTTCCGGCACATGGAAAATCAGCTGCGGCAGGACGCCGCCGACCAGCCCCCCCATCCCAGCCGCCCCCCCTCATCGTGAGCACAGCGCGCGCCAGACCTTGGTTCTCGTCCCCCGCCGCATTGCTGCTCGCGGTGTTGACGCTGACCGCCTGCGTGTACTGGCCCGGCCTGTCGGGCGGCTACCTGTTCGACGATTTCCCCAACATCGTCGAAAACGACGCCGTGCACGTCACCACTCTGGAGGCGCGCGACTGGCAGCAGGCGGCGCTGGCCTCGCCATCGGCGGACCTGCGCCGGCCGCTGGCGATGCTGAGCTACGCCGCCAACTACTATTTCACCGGCTCCGACCCGCGGCCGATGAAGCTGTGCAACCTGGCGATCCACCTGCTCAACGGCCTGCTGCTGTGGGCGGTGCTGGGCAAGGTGCTGCGGCTGTGGAACGAACGGCGCGCGCAGCCGCTGCCGCAGTCCACCCTGCACAACGCGGCGCTCGGGCTGACCGCCGCCTGGCTCTTGTGCCCGATCAACATAAGCTCGGTGCTGTACGTGGTACAGCGCATGGAGAGCCTGGCGCAGGTGTTCGTGCTGGCCGGCCTATTGGTTTACCTGCACGGGCGCGAGCGGATGCTGCGCGGCCAGACCGGCGTGCTGCGCTGCGCTGCGGGCCTGGCGCTCGGCGCCGTGCTCGGGCTCGGCTGCAAAGAGTCATCGGTACTGCTGCCGGTGTACGCCTTCCTGCTCGAATTGACGCTGTTGCGCTTCGCCGGCGCCGAACCCGGCGCCGGCCGCAAGCTATGGACGATATACGTCCTGCTGCTGTTCCTGCCCACGGCGGCCGGACTGGCTTGGCTGCTGCCGCGCACGCTGCCGGCCGCCGCTTATGCCAGCCGCCCCTTCACGCTCGAACAGCGGCTGCTGACCGAAACCCGCATCCTGCTCGACTACGTGCGCTGGACCTTGCTGCCGCTGCCGCAGCAGCTTGGCTTCTACCATGACGATATCGCGCTGTCGCGCGGCTGGCTGAGTCCGCCGGCGACGCTGGCCAGCGCGCTGCTGATCGGCGCGAGCTGGATGGCGGCGGCGATCTGTCGGCGCCGGCTGCCGCTGCTGGCGCTCGGCATCGGCTGGTACTTCGCGGCGCACCTGCTCACCGCCACCGTCATCCCGCTGGAGCTGGTGTTCGAGCACCGCAACTACTTCGCCTCGGTCGGCCTGCTGTTGGCTGCCGGCGCGTTGATCCTGGAGATTCCCCCCGGGCTGCCGTTGCTGCGCTGGAGCATCCCGCTGCTGGGACTGACCCTGTTCGCGACGGGCACCGTCGCACGCTCGATTGCCTGGGGCAACCCGGTGCGCTTCGCCTACGGCGAGGCGCTGGAACATCCTGCTTCGCCGCGTGCCAACTACGAACTCGGCCGCACCCTCGCGATAACCTCGGGCTACCGCCCCGATTCCAAGCTGATCACGCCGGCGCTGCAAGCGTTCGAGCGCGCATCGCGGCTCTCCGGCGGCGACGCCTCGTCGCTGGCCGGCATGATCATCGTCGCCAGCCACATGCACCAGCCGGTGCCGGCGGAATGGTGGCAGGAGCTGTCGAGGCGGTTGGCCGCGCAACCACCTTCGGCGGAGGACATCTCAGGCCTGCTGTCGCTGTCCGAGTGCCAGCGCAAGGGCGACTGCGACGCCAACCCGCAGCCGCTGCTTTCGGCGTTCCTCGCCGCCCTCGGCCACCCCCATCCGTCGGCCCGGCTGCTGGGCATCTATGGCGGCTTCGCCGCCAACCAGCTCGGCGACTACACCCTGGCCGAGCGCTCGTTCGCGGAAGCCGCGACGATGTCGCCGCGAAGCGCCGGGTTCCGCCTCGACCTCGCGCGCGTGCTGCTGCTGGAAGGCAAGCAAGCCCAGGCCCTGCAGGCGTTGGATGCGCTCGACCCCCGCTCGCTCAGCCGCGACGAAGAGCAACAGGTGAAGCGGATCCGCAGCGGTGCCGGCCCTCACTGATGGATACCCTGCCGTTCGTGGTGATCCCGGTCTTCAACGGCTGGGAACAGACCCGCCGCTGCCTGCTGGCGCTGCGCGCCAGCGCCGGTCTGCTGCACGTGATCGTGGTCGACCACGGCTCCAGCGATGCGACCAGGACGGAGCTGCCGCTGCAGTTTCCCGAGGTCCGCATCGTGTGTGGCGACAGCAGCCTGTGGTGGACCGGGGCCACCAACCTGGGCATCCGCGCCGCGCTGGCCGCCGGGGCGGAACTGGTAATGCTGCTGAACAACGACTGCTACCTCGAGCGGGATGCGGTGGAGCACCTGTTGCGACACCACCGCCACCGCCCCGACGCCATCATCGCGCCGCGCCAGTGCGACGAAAGGGGCGGTGACGCCGCGGTCGAACGCATGGCGAGCTGCCTGCTGCTCGGCTTTTCCAACCTGCGCCTGCCCCGCGCCCTGGCACCGCGGCCGGACGCGGACGGCCTGATCCCGGTGCGGCTGATCGGCGGCGGCCGCGGCGTGCTCATCCCCGCCGCGGTGTTGCAGCGGGTGGGGCTGTTCGACCAGGAGCGGCTGCCGCACTATGCCGCCGACAACGACTTCTATTTCCGTTGCCGCAAGCTGGGCGTCCCGCTGCTGATAGCCGGCGATGCCTGGGTGACCGTCGACTCCGCCCGCACCTCGCTGGCCGCGGCGGGCGCCCCGCACAGTTTGGCGGAGCTGCGCCGCCTGCTGTCCGAGCCGCGCTCGCACCGCAATCTCGACGCCCAGAGCGCCCTGTTCCGCAAGCACTATCCGATCCCGGGCCTGTACCGCGTGGGCGTGTTCCTGTTCGTGCTGCGCTACCTGCTGCTGTCGCTGGGCCGGCGCCTGTCCGGGCGCGCGGCAGGCGGCGCCGGACCGGCGACTTAGACGGCGGGCGGGGCGCCCCTTTAATATGGCCACATCACCCGAACCGGATTCCGAAGGACACTACCGCCGCACAATGAACGCCACGGACAAGCTTCGCGCCGCCTTTGCGCGCGCGCTCTACATCGATTCCGGCAGGATCGCGGACGAACTGGCCTACAACAGCATCCCGGAATGGGATTCGGTCGCCCACATGGCCCTGGTAGCCGAGCTGGAGCGGACCTTCGACGTAATGCTGGACACCGACGATATCATCGACATGAGCTCCTTCGGCCGCGCCAGGCAGATCCTGGCCAAGCACGGCGTCGAGTTCTGAGACCGGCCATGCTGCTGCAAGGGAAGGTGGCGCTGGTGACAGGAGCCGGCCGCGGCATCGGGCTGACCACCGCGGCCGTGCTCGCACGCGAGGGCGCGCACGTGGTGGTCACCGGCCGCGACCAGGCCCAGCTCGACGGCGCCTGCGCAGGCATCGCGGCCGAACAGCCGGCGGCGCAGCTGACCCCGCTGGTGTGCGACGTATCCCGGCCGGACAGTGTGCGCGACACCTTCCAGGCGGTGTTCAAGCTGACCCGCAAGCTCGACGTGCTGGTGTCCAACGCCGGCGTACTCGACGACGCCCTCATCGGTATGGTGACCGAGGCGCAGATCCGGCGCGTGTTCGAAACCAATACCTTCGGCGTGTTGTATTGCGCGCAGTACGCCAGCCGCCTGATGCAGCGCGCGGGCGGCGGCAGCATCGTCAACCTGGCCTCGATCATCGGCGTCACCGGCAACGTCGGGCAGGCCGTATATGCAGGCAGCAAGGCTGCCGTCATCGGCATCACCCGTTCGCTCGCCAAGGAACTGGCACCACAGAACATCAGGGTCAACGCCATCGCGCCGGGTTTCATCGACACCGGCATGGCTCGCTCGATCGGGCCGGACAAGTTCACCGAGCGCGTCGCTTCGATCAAACTCGGACGGATCGGCACTCCGGAGGAGGTGGCCAGGGTGGCGCTGTTCCTGGCCTCGGAGCTTTCCTCGTATGTCACCGGTCAGGTCATCGGGGTCGACGGAGGCATGCTGATTTGAGTTTTGCTACGCGCCTGGAGCAGTTCGCCGATCAGCCCGCGGTGATCGCAGACGACGGCTCGCGCCTGAGCTATGCCGGACTCGCGCAAGCCGCCGATCGCGTCTTCGCCTCGCCCGGGGCGCCGGCCGCGCCGCGCACGCTGATCGCGGTGGAATGCGACAACACTCTGCCGGCCCTGTGCGGCTATCTCGGCGCCCTGCGGGCGGGACATCCGGCGCTGCTGGTCGACGCGGGCCTGCCGGACGACCTGCGCCGGCACCTGTACCGGCACTACCAGGTCGCCACCGTCTGGCAGGCCGGCGGCACCTGGGCCGGCCAGGGCTGCAGTCCGCCGCCGCTGCACGCTGAGCTGACGCTGCTGCTGTCCACCTCCGGCAGTACCGGCGCCGCCAAGCTGGTGCGGCTGAGCCTCCGCAACCTCCAGGCCAACGCCGATAGCATCGCCGCCTACCTGGAGCTGACGGCGGCGGAACGCCCGATCACCGCGCTGCCGATGCACTACTCGTTCGGCCTGTCGGTGATCAACAGCCATCTCGCCGTGGGCGCCACGCTGCTGCTCACCGCGCATTCCATCGCGGCACGGCCGTTCTGGGATTTCCTGCGTCAGCAGGAAGCCACCAGCTTCTCGGGCGTGCCGGAGATGTACCTGATGCTGCGCCGGCTGCGCTTCGAGCGCATGGCGCTGCCCTCGTTGCGCACGCTCACCCAGGCCGGCGGCCGCCTCGACGCCGAGCAGGTGCGCTGGTTCGCCGCGCTGTGTGCGGAGCGCGGCCAGCGATTCTTCGTGATGTACGGCCAGACCGAGGGCACCGCGCGCCTGGCCTATGTGCCGCACCAGCGGCTGCCGGAGAAAGCGTCCACCATCGGCATTGCCATCCCGGGCGGCGCGTTCGAGCTGGTGGACGAAAGCGGCCATGCCATCGCCGGGGCGGGCACGCGCGGCGAGCTGGTCTACCGAGGGCCGAACGTGATGCTCGGCTACGCATCCTGCGCCGGGGACCTGGCGGCCGGGGACGCGCTGCACGGCGTGCTGCGCACCGGCGACATCGCCTGGCGCGACGACGACGGCTTCTACAGCATCGCCGGACGCCTCAAGCGTTTCATCAAGATCTTCGGCAACCGCATCGGCCTCGACGAGGCGGAAGCGCTGCTGCGCGCGGCGGGGCACGACGTGGTGGTGACCGGGCGCGACGGGCTGCTCGCCATCGCGGTGAAGGACCCGCAGGCCGATGCCGAGCGGATCGCCACCGAGGCGTCGGCGCGCCTCCGTCTGCACCGCTCGGCGATCCGGGCGGTGCACACGGCCGAGATCCCGCTGTCGGGCAACGGCAAGCCGCGCTACGAGGAGCTGCTGCGGGAGATCGCGCCTGCGGCGGAGGGCGGCTGAGGATGGACGTGGACCGCAGCTGCTTCGATTGGCCCGTCTTCGGCCTCGCCGACGCCGACAAGCGCGGCCGGCTGGAACGCGGCCTGGGCGAACTGACCCGCCTGCACGCGCGCAACTGCGAACCCTACGGCCGCATCGTGCAGGCGCTGGGCGTCGACCCCATGCGCGACTACGGCCTCGAAGCGGTGCCGCTGCTGCCGGTGCGGCTGTTCAAGCAATACGAGCTGAAATCCGTCCCCGACACGGCGGTGTTCAAGGTACTGACTTCGTCCGGCACCTCCTCGCAGCAATTGTCGCGGGTGGTGCTGGATCGCGATACCGCGCAGGCGCAGACCCGCGCCCTGGTCCTGATCCTGCAGGACTTCCTGGGCAAGGCGCGCCTGCCGATGCTGATCCTCGATCATCCCGGAGTGATCAAGGACCGCCGCTCGTATTCGGCGCGCGGCGCCGGCATCCTGGGCTTGTCGAGCTTCGGGCGCGACCACGTCTACGCCCTGCGCGACGACATGACGGCGGACCTGGAGGCGGTCGCGGCCTTCGCCGAGCGGCACCGCGGGCAGCGCGTGCTGCTGTTCGGCTTCACCTTCATGGTGTGGAAGTACTTCGTCGGCGCGCTGCGCCGGACGCCGCTGCGGACGCCCTTGAGCGACGCCATCCTGATCCACAGCGGCGGCTGGAAGAAGCTGCAGGACGAGGCGGTGGACGCCGCCACTTTCGGCCGCGCGCTCGAAGAGTTCGCCGGGGTTTCCAGGGTTCACAACTTCTATGGCATGGTGGAGCAGGTCGGCTCGATCTTCGTCGAGTGCGAGCATGGGCGCCTGCACACGCCGGCCTTTGCCGACGTGCTGATCCGCGACGCGCGCAGCGGGCTGACGCTGCCCCCCGGCCAGACCGGACTGATCCAGGCCTTGTCGCTGCTGCCGGCGAGCTACCCGGGGCACAGCCTGCTGACCGAGGATCTGGGCGAGTGGACCGGGGTCGACGACTGTCCCTGCGGGCGGCTGGGACGCACGTTCAAGGTGCATGGCCGCGCGGCTCGCACCGAGCTGCGCGGCTGCAGCGACACCCACGCCGCCGCCGTGGAACAGGTCGCCGGAGCCAGCGCGTGAGCGAGCCCTACGAGGCACTCGTCCCCGGCTCGCCGGCGCCGGAGCTGCTGAGGGCGGCGGCTCCGTTGCGGCCGTTTGCGCCGGAAGCCTGCGCCTTCCTCGAAGCCCTCTCGGACCTGCTGCTGCAACAGCGCAGCGCCCGGGCTTATGCCGAACTCACCGCGCTGGCCTACTGGATGCGCCGCGCCTCGATCCGCCGCCTGCAGGCGGACTGCGCGGCGCGGCAGGGCACCGCGCTGCTGCTGGCACGCGGCACCGTGTTCCACATCGCGCCGGCCAACGTCGACACCATCTTCGTATACTCCTGGGCCCTGTCGCTGCTGACGGGCAACCGTAACATCGTGCGTCTGTCCAGCCGTTCGTCGCCACAAACCGAAGTCCTGCTGGATGCCATCGCAGCGCTGCTGGGCGACGCCGCGCACCGTACGGTCGGCGAGCGCACCCTGCTGCTGCGCTATGCTCCGGACGACGCCCTCACCGGGCGGCTGTCGGCGCAGTGCGACGCCCGTATCGTGTGGGGCGGCGACGCCACCGTGGCCGAGATCCGGCGCATCCCGCTGCCTGCCACCGCGATCGAGGTGGCATTCGCCGACAAGCAGTCGATCGCGCTGGTTGACGCGGCCCGCTGGAACGGGTTCGACCAGGCCCGGCGCGACGGGCTGGCGGAGTCGTTCTATACCGACGCCTATTGGTTCGGACAGATGGCCTGCTCCTCCCCGCGCGTGGTGTTGTGGCTGGGGACGGCGGAGGCGACCGCGCAGGCGCGCGCCGATTTCTGGCCGCGGGTGGAACGGGTGATCGCCCGCCGACAGGAACGCTTCAGCGACATCGACTATGTCGACAAGCTGGTGGCCGCGGATTCGCTCGCAATCGAGCTGCCGGTGCGGATCGAAGCCTCGGCCAACAACGACCTTACGCGCTTGTGGGTGGACCGGCCGGGCCTGCGCGTGCCGCACTTCTGCGGAGCCGGCCTGTTCCTGGAATCGCGCATCGCCGCCTTGGACGAGCTGCGTCCCCTGCTCGACCGCAAGCTGCAGACCGTATGCTACGCGGGGCTGGACAGCGACGAGCTGCGCGCCTTCGTGGCCGCCGCGCCGCTGGCCGGAGTCGATCGGTTCGTGCCGTTCGGCCGGGCTCTCGAATTCGCGCCGGTGTGGGACGGTTTTGACTTGATGCGAGTGTTCGCACGCGAGGTGACGGTGATATGAGCAGACTCCCACGATCACGGCAACACGTGCTGCAGGAATGCCCATGCCGCTGCTGAATGCGCCGGCGGTGCGCTCCGTGGTGATCGCAGGTGCAGGCGGCTTTGCCCTGGAGATGTTCGACTACCTGCTGTCCGAGCGGGACGGCCCCGAAGTGCTGGGCTTCATCGACGACCGGCCCGAAGCGCTGCCGCCGCCGGGCACCGGCCGTCCGCACCTGGGCCGCATCGACGCCTACCGACCCGCCGCGGACCAGGGGGTGGTGGTGGCCATCGGTTCGCCCCAGGGACGTTCCAACGTGCTGAACACGCTGTGGCAGCTCGGCGCCGTCACGCCGGCCTACGTCCACCCGCTGGCACTGGTATCGCCGGCGGCGCGGCTGGGGCGCGGCACCATCGTCTGTCCCTATGCCATCGTCAACCGCAACGCCAGCGTCGGCGACGGCGTGCTCGTCAACGTGCACTGCTGCGTCGGCCATGGCGCCGCCGCCGGCGATTTCTCCGTGCTCTCACCCTACGCCGATCTCAACGGCGACTCCGCCATCGGCGCCGGCTGCTTCCTCGGCACACGTGCCACGCTATTTCCACGGGTGACGATCGGGCGGGAATGCGTCGTGGATTCGCATACCGCGGTGCGCGCCAGCGCGGAGGACCGGCAGATAATCTCGTCGCGCGGCCCCTACACGGTCAATCCACGCCGGACCTAGGTTCCCCAAGACCGGGCGGCCCCGGTGATCGTCTCCACGATCACCTTCGATATCACGTCATGGGCCGCTCCGCCGCCCGGGCCACCCTCGAACAGGGTCGGCTGGTGCAACCGCGGCGCTCGGCCACAGGATTCTCTCGTCAGTCCCAAGCGCAAGGCCGGGCGGCGTCCTGGCGCCGGAAAAAAGTGGCATTGAACTGCAGCACCCTGCCGCTGGAAGGATCGACTAAGTCCGAGGAGATGTCCCACAAGTCAAAACCCGCATGATCCATGAACTTGATCAATTCGGGCATCAATTGCTGTCCGGCATAGAGCGGCACCAGGGAAAGTTCGAGGTGGATGCCCATCAAGCGTGGAAGGATGCGGGAAGCCCCGTCAAGCACCTGGCGTTCGTAGCCCTGCGTATCGATCTTCAGGAAAATCACGGAACGCTCGTCGATATAGTCCGCCGCGACCGTGTCGAGGCGGCGTAGCGGAACCTTCTCCACGCCGAGGCGGCGCGAGTGCGGCGCGACGCTGGAGTGCGATTCCAGCATCGGCAGGATCGAACTGCTGACGGAATTGGCCGCGACATTGATCTCAACCTCGCCATCACTGGCACCTATGGCACCGACCGGCGCCACGTCCCACAGGGGATCCTTCGCAGCATCCGCACTGAGCACGGCATGAGCAGCCTGGAGCGGTTCAAACGAAACGATGCGCTCCGTATAGGAGTAGTTGTCGCGAAGCTCCCGGCCGAATTGGCCGACATTCGCACCGACGTCGAGAACCAGGTTGATGCCGTGATTGCGCAGCATCGCGCCCAAGCGCACCGCGCCGGAATGCGCCAGGCTGCGCCGATGGATGTCGAAGCCGAGCCAGCGCATCGCGGCGATTAGTTTCGAATCCAGATAGTATCGCGCTTGCATCGAAATTTCTCTGTGAGCAGCTCTCGCGTCCGGGCGCGCAAAAGCAACGGGCCTAAGAATCAACCACTGACCGCGGCGATGGCCTCCAGGATAACCTCCCCGCATTGGCGCCGACGCGAGCGTCCTGCCTGCAACAGGCTGTCGGCCCGCGCCTCGGCCGGAACACGTTGCGGCAGCGCCAGGGCCTGCTCCATGCGGTGCGCCAGTTCCTCGGGCGAATCGGGCCGGAAGTAGGCGCGATAGCCGGACTCAATCTCGCGGTTGACGGGGATGTCGGACAGCAGCAACGGCGTGTCCACCGATACCGCATCGTAGGCCGCGCCGCCGCCCGGCCCGCCCTCGACCAGGCTCGGCTGGATCACCGCCACGCAGCGCTTGACCAGTTCCATCTGCTCGCGCTTGGGGATGTGACCGAGGATGCGCACGCGGCCGGCGACGCCGTGCCGGTCCAACAGCGCCCGCAGTTCCTGGAAGTGGCGCGGATGGCGGTAGTCGTGCGTGTCGCCCGTGCAGACCAGTTCCACCTCCGACCGATGCCGCAGCAACGCCAGCGCCTCGAACGCACAGCGGTGGTTCTTGTGCAGCCAGAACTGGTTGCTGATGAGGAAGAAGCCGTCGCCAATGCCGTATTTCTCCACTACGCCGGGCAGCGCCTCCAGCCACTCGCGCCGCGGCGCCGGCGCGAACGGCAGGGCCACCAGCCGGGTCCGGTAGCCTGGATAAAAATGGTGGATGTCGTCGGCGACGGCGCGCGCGTTCACCAGCACGGCCCTGGCCCTGCGCAGCACGCCGGTGAAGCGGGCGTCGCTGACCCGACGTTGCCGGCGGCTAAAGAAGTCCGGGTAGTGACGGTGCTGCAGATCGTAGATGTAGCCGAGCCACGGCTGGCGCAGCACCGGCCCGGGCGCATCCATGGCAGGCAGCAGGCAGTCGAGCCGCAGCCGCCCTGCGGCGCGCGCCAAGGCGAGCGGGCCCAGGTCGATGACGTGGATATGCAGCTGCGGAAACTGCTCGGCAAAGAACTCGTGGTAACGCTTCAGCTCCGCTGCCGGCGCCGGAAATTCCGGACGCGTGCGGCGCTCCATCGCCCGTTTGAGGTTGCGCAGATTGATCAACGGCCCGGCGGCAGGCACCAGCAGGTGCAGTTCCACATCATTGCCGGCGGCGTACAGCGAATCCATGATCATGCGCAGAAAATCCAGGCCGCCGGCCCAGCCGGTCAGCCCGGCCGCGACAATGCCGAGCTTCATGCCGCCCGGGCGAAGAAATCACGGATGGCGTCGGCGACCTCCGTGACACCATCTTCGCCGAGCGCCGGCCAGCTCGGCAGGTTGATGCCCCGCCAGGCTAGTTCCTCGGCAACCGGATGCTTCTGGTAACGCACCGAATACATCGGCATGGTGTGCACCGGGTAGAACAGCGGGCGCGTCTCGATGCCGCGGGCGCGCAGGTGCCGGCGCAACGGCTCGCGCTGCTCCGGGCGCTCGACCAGGATCGAGATCATCCAGTAGGTATGGCGGCCGCCCTCGAAATCCTTGTGTACCGACACCGGCAGGCCGGCGAGCTGCCTGCGGTAATGCTCGGCGAGACGGCGCTTGCGGCCGATGAAATCCTCCACGCGCTCGAGCTGCGCCAAGCCGATCGCCGCGCAGATGTTGGTCATGCGGTAATTGTAGCCGACGACGTCGTGCCAGTATTCCCGGTACGCGGCGAGCCCCTGCCCCTTGAAATGCTTGGTGCGCTCGAACAAGGTCTTGTCGCTGGTCGATACCATTCCACCCTCGCCGGTGGTGATGGTCTTGTTGCCGTAGAAGCTGAAGGTGGCGATGTCGCCGAAAGTGCCGACGTGGCGATCCCGGTAGCGCGTGCCGATGCCCTCGGCGCAATCCTCGATCAGGAATACCCTGTGCTTCCTGGCCAGCGCGCATAGCGCTTCCATGTCACAGGGATGACCGTACAGATGGACCGGCATGATCGCCTTGGTATGCGGGCCGATCTTGCGCTCCACGTCGGCCGGGTCCATCTGCCAGTCGACGGGATTGGAGTCGACGAACACCGGCGTGGCGCCGGTGTAGGCAATGGCATTCACCGACGCGATGTAAGTGAGCGTCGGTACGATTACCTCGTCGCCCGGCCCGATGCCAAGCGCCAGCATGGCAAGGTGGAGAGCCACGGTGCCGTTGCACACCGCAGCCGAATAGGAAACGCCGACGTACTCCGAGAAACGCTCCTCGAACGCCGGGATGTACTTGCCCTTGGACGAGATCCAGGACGAATCGAGGCAGTCCATCACGTAGCGCTTCTCGACCTCGCCGAGTTCGGGCTGGTAGACGGGGATTCTGATGTCGGTCATGGGCTGGGGTTCGGCGATGGTCGATGGATGGCTCTGCGGAGGCCGAGCAGGTAGCGTCGCAGGAAAATAAACTGCGCGGAAGCCGAAATCAGCAGATAGGCGACGATTGTCGCGCCCACGGCGCCCGCCGGTCCATACATGGGGATCAGGTACAGCTTCCCGGCGAATGCCGCCGCGGCCATGGCCGTGGCCACTGTCACCTGAAACACGAATACGCCGGCCGCGTTGAATACGGCGGCGCAGGCGGTGCCGAGCATGTCGATGAAGGTCCAGAGCGCGAATGCCGTGACCAGCGGCCTTGGAACCGCCACCGGGGCGTGCAGCCAGATCGCGGCGATGCTGTCGAAGCCCCACCAGACGCCTGCGCAGGCCGCCAGGCCGAAGACGCCGATGGCGGCGAAGGAGGTGCGGAAGGTGTCCAGCACCCAGCGGTAGTCGCGCCTGGCCAAGGCATCGCCGTAGCTGGGCCACAGGCCGCTGATCGACATCGACACCACCATCGACAGCACCAGGAACACACGCTGTACCACCGAGTACTGGGTCACCGCCTGCGGCCCGTCCATCGACGCCAGCAGGGCGGTATCGCTCTGGTAGGCCACGGCGGCCGCGAGTTGCAGCACGAAAAAAAGCACGCCGGTTCCGACGATGGTCCGCGCCTGCTGCAGGTTGGCGCGGCGGAACGCCGGCCGGGAGCCCGCGTGCCTGGAAAACCACAGCACGGTGTTGCCCAGGTGGGCCAGGGTCTGCGGCACGTAGAGACAGGCGACCAGTCCCGGCAGTCCTACGCCCAAGCGGATCGCCAGGGGCACGGCGACCACCGTGGCAACCGAAGCCGAACCCTGCCAGATCCCGCCCACGTAGCCGCGCTGCAGGCCATGCTGCAGCTTGGTCACCAACCCCAGCGGCAGGTTGGCCAGGAAGCAGAACACGAACACCAGCAGCGCCGCGGCGGCCTCGTCCAGCATCCGCCGGTCGAGCTTGCGGAACACCAGGGCGATGGCGTCGGCCGACAGGGCCGCGCCGGCGGCCACCCCGAGCAGCAAGGTGATCAACAGCATCACCAGGTAGCCGGTGCCGGTGGCCGCGCGCAGCGCCTGGGTGTCGCCGCGGGCGTTGGCGGCGGTGATCACGTTGACCAGGCCGTTGCCCAGGCCGAAGTCGGCGAACGCCAGCAAGCCGGTGAAGGAACTGATGGTCATCCACACGCCGAAACGGTCGGGCCCGAGGTAGCGGTAGGCCATCGGGATGGTGAACAGCGTCACCAGCAACCCGCCCAGCCGGCTCAGATACTGCGCGCCCGCGTACAGAAACAGCCGGCGCGTGCGCGGCGCCCACAGCGCTTCCCGGGAGATCATCGCGCGGTGTTCACCGGCCCGGGCACGCACAGGTCCCGCCGCAGCACCGCCTCGATACGCCCCGCCGCCTGCCCGTCGCCGTAGGGCGACACACCCCGGGCCATGGAACCGTAGTAAGCCGGGTCGTCCAGCAGACGGCAGCTCTCCTCGACGATCCGCTCGGCCGAGGTGCCGACGACCTTGGCCACGCCGGCAGCCACCGCTTCCGGCCGCTCGGTCTGCTCGCGCAGCACCAGCACCGGCTTGCCCAGGGCGGGAGCCTCTTCCTGCACGCCGCCGCTGTCGGTCAGCACAAAGTGGCAGTTGCGCATGGCGGCAACAAATTGGAAATAGTCCAGGGGCGGGCACAACTCGATGCGCGCATGGCCGCCGAGCAGCCTGCCGGCGGTGCCGCGGACCGCCGGATTGGGGTGCACGGGGTAGAGCACACGGATGTCGGGATAGCGGTCCGCGAGCTCGCGCACTGCCGCGAAGATCCGCTCCAGCGGCGCCCCGAAGTTTTCCCGCCGGTGGGCGGTAAGCAGGATCAGGCGTCCGCGCTCATCGCCCACTGGTGCCTCGGGCAGTTGCTGCGCGCTGGACAACAGGGTGTCGATGGAGGTGTTGCCGGTGACGTGGATGGCGGCGGCCGCGATGCGTTCGCCGCGCAGGTTGTCGGCGGCGCCCGCGGTGGGCGCGAAATGCCAGTGCGTGATGCGCGCCACCATCTGGCGGAACGCTTCCTCAGGGAACGGCTGCTCCAGGTCATAGGTGCGCAGGCCTGCTTCGACGTGACCGAACGGCAGGCGTGCGTAGAACGCCGCCAGCGCGGCGGCGAACACGGTGGCGGTGTCGCCCTGGGCCAGCACCGCCGCGGGCTTGATCCGGGCCAGCGCGCCAGCGACGGCCGGGATCACCCGGGCCGTCAGATCGGTCAGGGTCTGGCCCTCGGTCATCAGGTCCAGGTCGATGTCCGGCACGATACCGAAGCCCGCCAGCGGTCCGTCAAGCAGATCGCGGTGCTGGCCGGTGGCCACCACCAGGCAGCGCGCCCAGCACGAAGCCTTCAGCGCGCGGATCACCGGCGCCATCTTGATCGCCTCCGGCCGGGTGCCGACGATACAGGCGATGGCGGGCGCGGCCGTCATACTGCGACCCTCCCCACGCTCCGCACCAGGCGCGCGGCATGGGCGTCGACGACGGCGTCCAGCGCCGCGGCGGCGATCCGTTCCCAGTTGTAGTCGGCCGGTACCGAGGCGAGCACGGGGGCCTGGAGCTGCAACCGCAGGGCGCGCGCCAGGCCCTCCACATCGCCGCATTCGAACAGGCACGACTCCAGCTCGGCTGCCTGCCGGGGAAAGTTGCCGACGAAGTTGGGCGTGCGGGAACTCACCACCGGGCGCCGGCACATCAGGTATTCGACCACCTTGCAGGAAGCCCCCATGTCCATGAACGAAGTGCGGCGGTACGGCACCGCCACCACGTCGCAGGCATTGACGTACAAGGGCATCTGCGCGTGCGGCACCACCCCGCGGTAGTCGATCCAGTCGTGGTCGAGCGCGGTGTCGGGGTGGCGCTTGCCGCAGATCAGCAGGCGCAGGTCCAGGCCTTGCGCACGCAGCAGCGCCACCGCCGCCACCAGGTCGGCCACGCCGCGGTCCGCTTCCATCCCGCCGAAGTAGCCCGCGATCCGCGCGGCGGCCGGCAGGCCAAGCTCGGCGCGGCAGCGCTCCGGCGGCAGCGGCCGGAACCCGGCAGGATCGATGCCGTTGGGCACCGCGGCGTCTGGCGGTCCGCGGCGGGCCTCGCCGGCATAGCTCGCCGCCAGGGCCCGGCTGGCGAACAGGCAGCGGTCCGCGCCGCGCCTGAGAAAGCCGAACAGATCGAAGCCCGGCGGCGTACGGTAGGCACCGAAATCATCGTACTTGTCGTAGATGTCGAATACGAAGGTGGCGCCGCAGGCCCGGGCCAGCACCCAGCCGAGCAGGCCGATGTAGCAGTCTCCGCTGGCGACCACTACCTCGGGGCGGAAACGCAGGGCGGCGCGCAACAGGCGCAGGCAGGACCAGCCGAGCGCCGGCGCACTGTCGATGCGCAGAGCGCCTTCCTCCACGCTGCGCGGCTCGCGGCTGTGATAGTCGACCAGCCAGCTCCGCACCTGCGGCAGGCGCTTCGACCACTCCAGCGGCAGGTGGTGGATGCGCCCGAAGCGCTCGCTCAGGGCGTCCTTGTTGGTGTAGAAGCGCTTGCCCAGGAACAGCAGGCGTGCCGGCGCGCCCGGCGCGGCGACGGGATCGCGTGGCGCGGTGGCGACGGGGTTGGCCGCCTGCGGCTCGCGGTCGGTACGCGCGTTCATCGCCCGTCGGCTCCCGCCGGGTGCAGCAGGTAGATCAAGGTGGGGATGACCCGTCGTAGCGCGTGCAGCCAGGACTCCGGTACGACCTCCAGGAGCGCATCCGCGGCCGAGCCGGGGCGCTCGATGGCGAAGGTGAGGCGGGTGGCGCGCGCGCACACATTCTCGAAGCTGAACTGCGCCTGCCGCAACAGCCGCTCCAGTTCGCCCGCCGTCAGAGGCTCGCAGTCGTAGAACTCCGCCCCGCGCATGCGCCGCAGGTACGGTGTCCGCCACGGCCGCGGCAACCAGCTCAGGAAGGCGAGCTGATAGTGCGGCTCGATCAGTTGCCAGCGGTTGGGCACGGCGAGGTAGCCACGTCCCTGCGGCTTCATCACGCGGTGGACTTCGGCGAGATGGTCGGCCTGGCGGGCGCGATCGCCGACGTGCTCGATCACGTGATTGCTGATGACCACGTCGAACTCGCCGGCGGCGAACGGCAGCCGCGTGTCGCTGACACGGGTGAAGCGATACCCCTCCGTCACCTGCCGCAGATCGTGCAGATCCACGGCGTCGACCTCGCAGCGGAGGTCAGGATGGGTGCCGAAGTAGTGCGAAATGCCGCCGATGCCGCAACCCACCTCGAGCATACGCAGGGGCCGGGACTGCGGCCGCAGCTCCAGCAGCCGCTCGATCTTGAGCGCCTTGAGCCGCCGCGACGGCGCGTCGAGCACGGCGTGCGGCTTGCGCTCGGCGGCCACGGAACCGCTCACGCCGCGGCCCCCAGGCCGCCCGGGCCGGCCAGCACCGCGCCGCAGACCGCCCGCATGCGCTGGCCGAAACGGCTCCACTCGAACTCCGCCGCGAAGTCGCGCCGGCGCAGGCGCGCCGCTTCATCCTCGTCGGCCGCCGCACACAGCCGTTGCAGCGCCGCCGCCAGCGCGGCGTAGTCGCCGGGGCGGAACAGGCTGCCCGAGCGCGGCTCGGCCACCGCGTCCGGCACGCCGCCGACGGCGAAACCGAGGGTAGGCACGCCGTGCGCCGCCGCTTCGATCGCGACCATGCCGAAACCCTCCACGTCGCCAGGCAGGTCCAGCACCGGAAACACCAGCGCCCTCGACGCGAAGAAGGCGCCGCGCGCCGTGCGATCGTCCTGTTCCCCCAGCAGCCGCACCTGCCGTTCGAGGCCCAGGCGCCGGATGCTCGCCTGCAGGCGCTCAAGCTGTCCGCCCCCGCCGCCCTTCAAGGCATGCACCGCCTCGCCGCCGATCACCGCCAGCACCACCTCCGGCAGCACCCCGGCAAGGCCTGGCATCACCTGCTCGACGAACTCCACCAGCCCCTTCCTGGCGGTGAGCCGGCCCAGCGACAGCAGCAGCGGCCGGTCGCCCAGCCCGAAGCGCTGTCGGAATTCGGCGCCGAGAGCCGGCTCCCACGGCGGCAGCTCGACACCCGGGTGGACGATGCTGACCCGCTCCGCCGGCACACCGGCCCGCGTCGCCAGCCCGGCGGTATGGCGGCTGTTGACCAGCACCGCGCTCAGCGCCGGAAACTGCCGCACCCACAGGCGGCGATAGGCCCAGTGGTCGGCGGCGATATCGAGACCGTGCAGGTACGCCACCGAGCGCGCACCCACGGCCGCGGCGGCCAGCCTGGCCATCGGCGCGGTCAGGCCGCTGCCCGCCAGCACCAGGTCCGGACGGAAACGGACGGCCAGGGTCAGCGCCTTGACCGCGCTGGCCGCGACGAAACCGGGCAGGGGCCGCAGTGGCACCCCGCTTCCCACCAGGCCTTGCGGCAACGCCGCCAGGCATTCGTGCGGGCAGCACACCCGCACCTCGAACGCGGCGGCCAGCTCGCGCAGCAGGTGGTGGTTCAGGCGCTCCATGCCGCCGCGCAACGGCGGCAGGTTGCGGGTCACGACCAGGACGCGCGGCTTGCCCGGCGGCATATCTCTCGGCCTGCTCAGTCCTGGCGGCGGTAAGTCAGCGCGGTGATCTGCTCGGAGATCAGGCCGATCAGGAACACGATGACCGCTGCGCTGAACAAGAGCACGCTCATGTTGGTGAACCGGTGCAGTGTGATGAAGGTATAGACGTAGTGCGCCAGGCCGAGCGCGAAGAACACGCCGGCGGCGGGCACGAACAGCTTGAGCGGCGAATACAGCGTGGCGATCTTGAAGATGATCAGCAGGAAGCGCACGCCGTCGCGCAGGGGCCGGATGTGGCTGGTGCCGATGCGCGCCGCCACCGGAATGGGTTCGTAGCGCACGGCGTAGGCGCTGCGGAAGAACGCCATGGTGACGGTGGTGGGATAGGAAAAACCGTTCGGCAGCAGGTGCAGGAATTCGCGGAACTTGTCGGCCCGCACGGCGCGGAAGCCGGACGTGAGGTCCAGCACGCGGAAACCGGTCATCCAGGTGGCGACGCGATTGTAGAGGGTGTTGGCCAGGCCGCGCCCCACCCCGGCCTGGCCCGACCAGGAGCGGCTGCCCACTACCATGTCATAGCCCTGCTCCAGGCGGTCCAGCAGGGGCTGGATGCAGTCCGGGGAATGCTGCCCGTCCGCGTCCATGAACACCAGGATGTCGCCGCCGGCGGCCCGGGCGCCGCGCTTGATGGCGGCACCGTTGCCCATGGAATAGGGCGAGCTGAGGCAGCGCACACCATGCTCACGGCAGAGGGCGGCCGTCTCGTCGGTGGAGCCGTCGTCGACCACGATGATCTCGGCGCCGGGCTGCGCCATGCGCAGCCTCGGCAGCAGGCCGCGCAGGGCCGCCGCTTCATTCTTGGCCGGCAGGACTATGCTGATCAAACGCTATCCTCGTTGGCGGGTGGGAGGCCCTATCCTGGCTCTTCGACGGCCGGTTTGGAGCATCTGCTATTCATTGTACGGCCCAGCGGTAGCGAACCGCAGCCTGGACGGCTGGCCGGCGCGGTTTCACGGCATTGACGCTGTGCGGCGGTAAGTATAGGTTCTTTCACCTAAAATCCCATTTCTCCGTCGAGCATCCGGTATACCGTGGCCCTGAGTCCTAACGCTACTGTTTCCGCACCGCCGCTGAGCGGTCTCGCCCGGCGTTTCGTGGCCAATCAACTGCTGTCCGAGGAGCAGGCCCGCGACTCCCAGGCCAAGGCCCTGCGCAACAGCCGGCCCTTCGTGACCCAGCTGATCGACGACAAGCTGATCCCTGCGTTCCGGCTGGCGGAAGTCGCTAGCACCGAGTTTGGCACGCCGCTGCTGGACCTGAGCAGCGTGGAACCGGACGTCAACGCCATCCGCGAGCTCGGCGAGAAGCTGATCCGTACCCAGCACGCGCTGCCGCTGTTCAAGCGCGGACGCAAGCTGTACCTGGCCCTGTCGGACCCGACCAACCTGCAGGCGCTGGACGAGTTCAAGTTCGCCAGCGGTTTCGCCACCGAGGCGATCCTGGTGGAAGAGGACAAGCTGGCCAAGGCGATCGAGGTGGCCGCCAGCGCCATCCAGGCCTCCAGCATCGGCACCGGCGACTCCGACCTGGAGAACCTGAGCATCGAGGCCGGCGACGAAGCCGGCGCCGCCAACGAACCCGCCGCAAGCGAAGAGGAAGATGCGCCCATCATCCGCTACGTCAACAAGGTGATGATCGACGCGATCAACCGCGGCTGCTCGGATATCCACTTCGAACCCTACGAGAAAAAGTACCGCATACGGTACCGGATGGACGGCGAACTGAAGGAGATCGCCAGCCCGCCCGTGCAACTGGGCGGCCGCTTGGCCGCCCGCCTGAAGGTGATGTCGCGCCTGGACCTGGCCGAGCGGCGCGTGCCGCAGGACGGCCGCATCAAGCTCAAGCTGTCGGCCAGCAAGTCGATCGACTTCCGCGTCAGCACCTGTCCCACGCTGTGGGGCGAAAAGGTGGTGATGCGTATCCTGGACTCGTCCAGCGCCATGCTCGGCATCGACGCCCTCGGCTACGAGCAGGTGCAGAAGGACCACTACCTCAAGGCACTGGGTAAGCCGCAGGGCATGATCCTGGTCACCGGCCCGACCGGTTCCGGCAAGACCGTGTCGCTGTATACCGGCCTGAACATCCTCAACACCGAGGACTGCAACATCTCCACCGCCGAGGATCCGGCGGAAATCAACCTGCCCGGCATCAACCAGGTCAACGTCAACCCCAAGGTGGGCCTGACCTTCGCCGCCGCCCTGAAGGCCTTTCTGCGCCAGGACCCGGACGTGATCATGGTGGGCGAGATCCGCGACCTGGAAACCGCCGAGATCGCCATCAAGGCGGCTCAGACCGGCCATCTGGTGCTGTCCACCCTGCACACCAACGACGCGCCGCAGACCCTGACCCGCCTGCTCAACATGGGCGTGCCGGCATACAACGTGGCGTCCTGCATCACCCTCATCATCGCCCAGCGCCTGGCGCGCAAGCTGTGCAAGATCTGCCGCCAGCCCGACTCGGTGCCGCGCGAGGAGTTGCTGCGCGAGGGATTCACCCCCGCGGACGTCGATTCGCCCGACTTCGTGATCTACAAGGCGGTCGGCTGCGAGCAGTGCAATGACGGCTACAAGGGCCGTACCGGCATCTATCAGGTCATGCCGGTGACCGATGCGATCGCACGCATCATCATGGAAAACGGCAACGCCATCGAGATCGCCGACCAGGCGCGGCGGGAAGGCGTGTCCGATCTGAGGCAGTCGGCGCTGAAGAAGGTGCGCGACGGCGCGCTGGACCTGACCGAGGCCAACCGTGTCACCACGGATTAAACTATTCTTGCGTAAATGCAGAGCGGGCGCCGCCGGCGCGGTCGTGCGCTAGAGGACGGGGGGAGGATCGAGATGGCAGCAGCAGCACCGGTCAAGGTCAAGGAATACTCGTTCATCTGGGAAGGCGTCGATCGCAAGGGCGCACGCATCAAGGGCGTGACCGAGGGTCCCAGCGAGAGCTACATCAAGGGCCAGCTGCGCAAGCAAGGCATCAACCCCCTGCGCGTGCGCAAGCAGACCAAGCTGTTCGGCAAGGGCAAGAAGAAGATTACCGGGCAGGACATCGCTATCTTCAGCCGGCAGATGGCCACCATGATGTCGGCCGGCGTACCGCTGGTGCAGGCGCTGGAGATCGTCGGCCGCGGCCACGCCAACCCCTCGATGGGCGAGATGATCATGAGCGTCAAAGCCAGCATCGAGGGCGGCTCCTCCCTGGCCGAGAGCCTGGCCAAGTTCCCGCGCTATTTCGACGACCTGTTCGTCAACCTGGTGGACGCCGGCGAGAAGTCGGGCGCCCTGGAAACCCTGCTCGAAAAGATCGCCACCTACAAGGAAAAAACCGAATCCCTGAAGAAGAAGGTGAAGAAGGCGCTCACCTACCCAACGGCGGTGCTGGTGGTGGCATTCATCGTCACCGGCATTCTGCTGTACTTCGTCATCCCGCAGTTCAAGGACCTCTTCGTCGGGTTCGGTGCCGACCTGCCCGGTTTCACCAAGATGGTGATCTCGCTGTCCAACTTCGTGCAGACGGACGGCATCTGGATCGTGGTTGGCCTCATCGCGGCGTTCTTCGCCTTCCGCGAAGCGCATATCCGCTCCGCCGCATTCCGCCGCCTGGTCGACCGGCTGATGCTGAAGATCCCGGTGGTCGGCGAGATCCTCTACAAGTCCGCGGTGGCGCGCTTTGCGCGCACCCTGTCGACTATGTTCGCCGCCGGCGTGCCGCTGGTGGAGGCGATGGATTCGGTGGCCAAGGCCGCCGGCAACATCATCTTCACCGAGGCCATCATGACCATGCGCGACCAGATCGCCACCGGCACCCAGCTGCAGCTCACCATGCAGCAGACCGGCCTGTTCCCCAACATGGCGGTGCAGATGGTGGCGATCGGCGAGGAATCCGGCTCGCTCGACCACATGTGCGCCAAGGTGGCGGAGTTCTACGAGGAGGAGGTCGACGTCATGGTCGACAACCTTACCGCGCTCCTGGAGCCGATGATCATGGTCGTGCTCGGCGTGCTGGTCGGCGGCCTGGTGGTAGCGATGTACCTGCCGATCTTCAAGCTGGGCGAAGCGATCTAGGCCATCCCGATCCACGGCATGTTTCTGGTCGAGGCGCTACGCGCCGATCCCCCGCTGCTCATCGGCACCGCGGCCCTGCTCGGACTGGTGGTCGGCAGCTTCCTCAACGTCGTCAGCCTGCGCCTGCCGCGCATGATGCAGGCGGACTGGGAACGTGAGGCCCGGCTGGTGCTGCAGGCGGCGGGAACAGACCCGCAACCGGAGCCGGCGCGTCCGAGCCTGTGGTCGCCGCCGTCCTGCTGCCCCAGCTGCGGCGCGCGCATCCGGCCCTGGCACAACATCCCGGTGCTAGGCTGGCTGTGGTTGCGCGGACGCTGCGCCGATTGCGGCGCTGCCATCTCCATGCAGTACCCGCTGGTCGAGCTCGCCGCCGGCCTGCTGTCCGCCGCCTGCGCCTGGCGCCTGGGCTGGGGGCCGCAGCTTGCCGCCGGGCTGGTGCTGAGCTGGGCCCTGCTGGCGCTGGCGGTGATTGACTTGCGGGAGCAGCTGCTGCCGGACGACATTACCCAGCCGCTGCTCTGGATCGGCCTGCTGCTGAGCTGCTTCGGCGTATTCGTCAAACCCGTGGCCAGCATCGCCGGCGCGGCCGTGGGCTACCTGAGCCTGTGGTCGGTCTACCACCTCTACCGGCTGCTCACCGGCAAGGAAGGCATGGGTTACGGCGATTTCAAGCTGCTGGGCGCTCTCGGCGCCTGGTTCGGCGTGGCGGCGCTGCCGATGATCATCCTGCTGTCCTCCCTGGTGGGCTCGATGGTCGGCATCGGCCTGATCCTGCTGCGCGGGCGTGATCGCAACCTGCCGATCTCCTTCGGACCCTACCTGGCCGGAGCCGGCTGGCTGACCCTGATGTGGGGTGAGGCTCTGCGCCGCCTCGCCCTGCCATGACCCGTTCCGGGCCGCGCACGGGGCCTCTGACGGTCGGGCTGACCGGCGGTGTCGCCAGCGGCAAGAGCACGGTGGAAGTCCTGTTCGCCGGGTTGGGCGTGGCCTTGCTGGACGGCGACCAGGTGGCGCGCGAGGTGGTCGCTCCCCCTTCGCCGGCGCTGGCGGCGATCGCCGGCCGTTTCGGCCCGGAGTACCTGCAGGCCGACGGCAGCCTCGACCGCCGCCGCCTGCGCCAGATCGTATTCGGCGACCCCGCGGCGCTGCGCGACCTGGAGGCGATCACCCATCCCCTCATCCGCCAGCGCATCGTCGCCTGGCGCGACGCCCAGACCGCTCCCTACTGCATGATCTCGGTGGCCATCCTGGTGGAAGCCGGCATGGACACCCTGGTGGACCGGATCCTGGTGGTGGACGTGCCCGAGGCGGTCCAGCTGGAGCGTTTGCTGCGCCGCGACGGCATCACCGAGCCCCTGGCGCGCCAAATGATGACGGCCCAGGCCGGGCGCGGCGACCGGCTGGCGCGCGCCGACGACACCATCGAGAACAGCCAGCCGCCGCCGGCGCTGCCGCCGCAGGTGCAGCGCCTGCACCGGCTCTACCTGCAGATCGCCGGCGCCTCCTGAAAAGACGCGGGTTTGCCCTGTGCCTCACGGCACGCCACAATGCCCCGATATCCGTAGACTCGTGGGCCGATGGACCAAGGCACGGACTGGGTTTCCTTCGAGCATCCGCTGAGTGAGCGGATCCGCTTTCTGCTGCGCCTTGAATTCCTGTTCAAGCAATATCAGCACGAGCGCAAGGACTCATCGACCTGGGGACTGCGCGCCAGCCTGCACACCCTGCTCGACATCCTGTCGGTGATGGGCCGCTCCGACCTGCGCACCGACCTGCTCAAGGAAATCCTCGAACAGCACGCGGCAGTCACGCGCTACAGCAAATCGCCCGACATCAGCCGCGAGCGGCTCGGCGAGACGCTGAAAGACCTGAGCCGGGTGGCCACGCAGCTGCAGGGTATGAGCAGCTCGCATCCGGCCATGATGCTGCGCGAAAACGAATTCCTGTTCGCCATCCTCAACCGCAGCTCGATTCCGGGCGGCGCCTGCGGCTTCGACCTGCCGGCCTATTACCGTTGGCTGATGCGGCCGCACGACGACACGCAGCGCGACGTGGAAGCCTGGTTTTCCAGCCTGCGGCCGTTGCAGCACGCGATCAACCTGTACCTGCGGCTGCTGCGCGAGAGCACCGAGGCGGGCGAGCAGGTGGCGGAGGGCGGGGTCTACCTGCATGTGCCGCAGGCCGCCTACCAGCTGGTACGGGTGATGGTGCCGACCGCGGCCGACGTTTACCCGGAGATCAGCGCCAGCAAGCACCGCGTGTCGATCCGCTTCATGCGGCTGGGCGACGTCAACACCCGCAACCAGCAGGCGACCGGCAACATCCCGTTCCGCCTGCAGTGCTGCGTGCTGTCGCATTGAAACCGCCGATGGAAGCCCCGCTTACGGCAGCCTGTCCGCGCTGCAGCGCCAAGGCACGCCTCGACGCGCAGAACCCCTGGCGCCCGTTCTGCTCCGAGCGTTGCAAACTGATCGACCTGGGCAACTGGCTGGAAGGCCGCTACACCCTGCCGGCGGAGGAAGCGCCGGCGCCAGTCAGCGACTCCAATAAGCACTGATCCCGGCCACGCCCTGCGCGCGGTGCTCGAAGGCGACATCGAGTTGCTGTGGCCCCACCCCGCCCAGTGCATAGACCGGCATGGGCACTTCGCCCACCAGGTCCTCGAAGCGCTCCCAGCCCAGGCCCTGCGTGTGCGGATGGGTGGCGGTGAGCAGCACCGGGCTCAGCACGGCGAAGTCGGCGCCGAGGCGGTACGCTTCCCCCACCCCGAAGCTGTCGTGCACCGACGCCCCGAACAGCAGCGGCCTGGGCAGGGGCCGGGAACGGCGTTGCATCAGCAGCGCGTGCTGCGTGGCATGGAAGCCGGCGGCGCCGACCTGCGCCACCATACGCGGGTCGCGATCGAGCATCAGCCGGATGCCGCATTCGGCGGCCGGTTGCACCAGCCGCCCCGCGATCTCGGCGTAAGCCTCGTCCTCGAGGGCCGGGATGCGCAGCCGCAGCAGGCAACCGGCCGGCAGCTTGGGCAGTCCGGCCCGCACCACGGCTTCGGTCACGTTGGGCGGGGTGAACACGTAGTGGGACGGCAGACGCAGCGCGTGCACGATCGGCGCCACCGTCGGCAGGGTATCCAGGGCATGCAGGTTGTCCGGCTGGATCCAGGCGAAAGTCTGGCCCTCGTGCGGGTGCGGTTCGCCCTCGTAGCGGTGCACCACCCAGGTATCGAGCCGGACCACGCGGTCGACGTATTCGTGGCGGAAGCGGATCAGGCGTCGCGCCTTGCGTACCTCGATGCCAAGCTCCTCGCGCAGCTCCCGCGCCAGCGCCTGCAGCGGCGCCTCGCCCGGCTCGATCTTGCCGCCCGGGAACTCCCACTTGCCCGCCGCCACCTTGCCTTGCGGCCGCTGCGCGACCAGTACCTCGCCGCCGGCGTCGACCAGTACACCGCAAGCGACCGCGATGACCGGACGCGCGTTCAATTCAGGCGCTCCGCAGCGGTGAGGCGCAGCCTGCGGTGCCCGCGGGTCGGCAGGCCTCAGCTCCGATATTCGGCATTGATCCTGACGTAGTCGTAGCTGAAATCGCAGGTCCACACGCGCGCGTGGGCCGCGCCGCGTCCCAGCGAGACACGGATGCTGAACTCGGGCTTGGCCACCACCGCCGCCCCCAGCTCCTCGCGGTAAGCCGGATGGGGCTCGCCGTTCTCGATCAGCTGGACCTCGTCCAGCGCCACCGAAACCCGGCGCGGGTCCAGCCCTTCGACCCCGGCCTTGCCCACCGCCATGATGATGCGCCCCCAGTTGGCGTCACCGGCGAACATGGCGGTCTTGACCAGGGGCGAGTGGGCGATGGAATAGGCCACCTGGCGCGCCTCGGCCACACTATGCGCACCGCCGACCTCGACCGTGATGAAGCGCGTGGCGCCCTCGCCGTCGCGCGCCACCGCCTGCGCCAGTTCCGTGCACACCGCGGTGACCGCTGCGCAGATCGCGCCGAAATCGGGATCCTGCGGGCCGACGTCGCGCTCACCCTGCCGGCCGGTGGCGAACAGCACGCAGGAATCGTTGGTGGAAGTGTCGCCGTCGACCGTGACGCTGTTGAAGGACACCTCCACCGCGCGGCGCAGGCACTCGTTCACCGCCTCGGACGTGAGCCTGGCGTCGGTGCCGACGAAAGCCAGCAAGGTCGCCATGTCAGGGCAGATCATGCCCACGCCCTTGGCGATGCCGGTGACCGTGACCTCGCCTTGCGAAGTGTGTACCCGGCGGCTGGCGCCCTTGGGCACGGTGTCGGTGGTCATGATGGCCTGGGCCGCCTGCAGCCACGCGTCGGCGTGCAATTCGGCGCCGGCGCGGGGCACGGCCGCCGTCATCCGTTCCACCGGCAGGCGCACGCCGATCACGCCGGTCGAGAACGGCAGCACTTGCGCGGGCTCGCAGCCCAGCACCTGGGCCACCGCCGCGGTCACCGCCCGCGCATCGTCGAGGCCGCCTTCGCCGGTGGCGGCATTGGCATTGCCGGCGTTGATCACCAGCGCGCGGATGGCACCGTCACCCGCCAGCCGCTCGCGGCACAGCTGCACCGGCGCGGCGGCAAACGCGTTGCGGGTGAACACCCCGGCGACACGGCTGCCGGGCGCCAGCTCGATCAGCAGCAGGTCCTTGCGGCCCGGCTTTTTGATCGCCGCCTCGGCGGCGCCGAGACGGACGCCGGGGACGGGGAGAAGGGATTCGGGGGGTTTGAGATTGACGGCCATGCCTTAGTTTCCGGTTTCCGGTTTCCAGTTTCCAGAGGGGCCCGCGCTGCAGCGCAGCAGGACCTGCTTTCCCGGACGCCGAAAACTGCCGACTGGAAACCGCAGTGCCGCAGGCGGCTCGCTTAAGCGAGCCGCCCGTGGCACTGCTTGAACTTCTTGCCCGAGCCGCAGGGACAGGGGTCGTTGCGGCCGACCTTGGGCAGATCGCGCACGAAGGTATCGGGCCGCGCGGCGGCTGGCGCTGCGGCGGCCAGCGGCCGGCCGGCCGGTGCCGCGGCCG
>JARLJS010000123.1 GCA_031291075.1 Nevskia sp.
AGCAGAGCGGCGGCATCGAACAGGTCAACCAGGCCATTACCCACATGGACGAAGCCACCCAGCAGAACGCCGCGCTGGTGGAGCAGGTCTCGGCCTCGGCCCAGGCCCTGGAGCAGCAGTCCGAGGGGCTGGTCGCCTCGGTACGGCGCTTCGTGCTGGAGCAGGAGCCGGCGGCACCGGAAAAGCCTGCCGCACCGCCTGCCGCCAGGCTCAAGGTCGTCAAGCCCGTGGCCGCCCCGGCCGCAGCGCCACCGGCCAAGGCGGCGCCTGCCGGGTCCAGGCCGTCGGCAAAGCGCATGGCCAACGGCAAGGGGGGCGCGCAGCCGTTGCCGCCGTCCGCCGCTGGAGGGGACACCTGGACGGAGTTCTGAGATGGACGTATTCCGGAGGGATCGACTGTTGTCCGCTTCCCTCCAGCAGACGGTTTCGCCGGCATCGACGAAATCTGGCGCCGGGTGGCCCAAAGGCCTCCCGGCAAAGTTTATTGTGCAGCAGGTTGGGCGTTGGACATGAAAAAATTACTGCCGGTCACGCCATCGGTCAGGACGCCCAAGCTGGTTGCCATGAATCCCACCAGGTCCAGGGGCAACGGCTCCGCGCTGGCTTGGTCCAGCCGCGGCGCGGCCATTGCCGCCGACGCGTGGGAGGAGATCTGAACCTCCTCGTCGCCAGCACTGCGATTCGCAGCGGACCGTGCCCGGAGGGCAGGCCGTGAGCGAGGTCGCCGCCAACCGAGAGTTCGAATACTCGCGGCAGGACTTCGAGCGGGTGCGCTCGCTGATCCGCGCCCGCGCCGGCATTTCCCTGGCCCCCGGCAAGGAGGACATGGTCTACGGCCGGCTGGCGCGGCGGCTGCGGCAACACGGCCTAAGCAGCTTCCGCGAATACCTCGACATGCTCGAGCATTCGGACGGCACCGAGTGGCAGGCGTTCACCAATGCGCTCACCACCAACCTCACCGCATTCTTCCGCGAGCCGCATCACTTCGACGCCTTGCGCGAGCTGTTCGCGCGACTGTCGCCGCACCGGCCGTTACGGGTGTGGTCGGCGGCGGCGTCGACCGGAGAGGAGCCCTATTCGCTCGCGATGACCGCGGTCGAGCATTTCGGCAGCTTCACCCCGCCGGTGACGATTCTGGCCACCGACATCGACACCAACGTGCTGGACACCGGCAGCCGCGGCGTCTATCCGCTGGAGCGCCTGGACAAGCTGAGCCTGGAGCGGCGGCGCCGCTTCTTCCTGCGCGGCACCGGCCAGAACGAAGGCTACTGCCGGGTGGTCGAGGGCTTGCGCCGGATGATCGAGTTCAAGCCAATCAACCTGCTCGATTCGCAATGGCACCTGCGCGAGCCGTTCGACGCGATCTTCTGCCGCAACGTGATGATCTACTTCGACAAGGCCACCCAGTACAGTATTCTCAGCCGCATGGTGCCGCTGCTGGCGCGCGACGGCCTGTTCTTCGCCGGGCACTCGGAAAGCTTCTTCCACGCCACCGACCTGCTGCAGTCCTGCGGCCGCACCATCTACCGCCGCGTGCAGGCAAATTGAAATGTACGTCATACGCAAGGCGCGGCAGGCGGGGCAGAGCGGCGATGGCACGCTAGGCGGCTACTATGACCCCAAGTTCGGCGCTCACGCGATCAAGGTGCTGCCGGGCGAATACATCGTCACCGGCGAGGACGTGATGCTGGTGACGCTGCTGGGCTCCTGCGTGTCGGCCTGCATCCGCGATCCGTTGTCGCGTATCGGCGGCATGAACCATTTCATGCTGCCGGACCGCGACAGCGGCGACGGCGGCTCCGCCCGCTACGGCGCCTACGCCATGGAGATGCTGATCAACGACCTGCTCAAGCGTGGCGCCGCGCGCGACCGGCTGGAGGCCAAGGTGTTCGGCGGCGGCGCCGTGATGGCCACGCTCAGCAGCAGCAACGTGGGCGAGCGCAACGTCGAATTCGTCAAGCGTTATCTGTCGGCGGAGTCCATCCCGGTGGTGGCGCAGGATCTCGGCGATACCTGCCCGCGGCGGGTGCACTATTTCCCGTCTTCCGGACGCGTTATGCTCAAACGGCTGCCCACGGCCCAGAAGGCCGAAGTGGTGGCGGGCGAGACGTTGTACCAGACCCGTCTGAGGCAGGAGCCGAGTTCGGGCGGAGTGGAGCTGTTTTCATGACGCAGGCGATCCGTGTGCTGGTGGTGGACGATTCGGCGCTGATGCGCAAGATTCTCGCTGAGTTCCTGTCGGCCGACCCCGACATCAAGGTGGTCGGCGCCGCACCGGATCCCTATGCCGCCCGCGACATGATCAAGCAGTTGCATCCCGACGTGCTGACCCTGGATGTCGAAATGCCGCGCATGGACGGCCTCACCTTCCTCGAGAACCTGATGCGCCTGCACCCGATGCCGGTGGTGATGGTGTCGTCGCTCACCGAAAGGGGGGCCGAGGTAACGCTGCAGGCGCTGGAGCTGGGTGCCATCGATTTCGTGACCAAGCCCAAACTCGACGTGGCGCGTGGCATGGCGGCGTATGCCAGCGAACTGATCGCCAAGATCAAGGCGGCGGCCAGGGCGCGCATACGGCAGCGCGGCGCGGCGCCGCCGCCGGCCGCGCCCCGGCCGGCGCGGCTGTTCGGGACCACCGAGAAGATCATCGCCATCGGCGCCTCCACCGGCGGTACCGAGGCGATCCGCGAGGTGCTGGAGCAGATGCCGGCCGACGCGCCGGCCATCATGGTGACGCAGCACATCCCGCTGGCCTTCTCGGCGGCGTTTGCCGCCCGCATGGACAAGCATTCGGCGATGAAGGTCTGCCAGGCGGAGGACGGCCAGCAGGTGGTGCCAGGGCACGTCTACATCGCCCCCGGCGACAGCCACCTGTTGCTGACGCGCAGCGGCGCCCGTTACGTCTGCCGGCTCAGCAACGCCGAGCCCGAGAACCGCCACCGGCCGAGTGTCGACGTGCTGTTCCGCTCCGTTGCCGAGCAGGCCGGCCACAATGCCGTCGGCGCGCTCCTCACCGGCATGGGCGAAGACGGGGCGCGGGGGCTGCTGGCGATGCAGCAGGCCGGAGCGTCCACCCTGGCGCAGGACGAAGCCAGCAGCGTGGTGTGGGGCATGCCCGGCGCCGCGGTGCGGCTTGGTGCGGCGCAGCAAGTGGTGCCCCTGGTGATGGTTGCCAACGCCCTGCTCGACCTGGTCAGCGGACGGACGACAGGTCCTTTAAATGGTTCAAACGGTTCAAGAATGGCGGCCGACAGCCGCTAACGTTTTCACAAGTACGTGCTTCCAAGACCCTCCAAAATGCATACCCTGATCTACAAGCCGTTCCTTCCGCCGCTGGGGCTGGCTCTCGCCGCACTGGTCGCCAGGCTTTACCCAACGCCACCGGTCCTGTATTGGGCCTTGCTGGGCGCGACCTTCGCGGCCTGGCTGTGGACCACCTGGAAAGTGGGCGGCATGCTGGCCCAAGCCCAGGCACAGGAGCGCCAGCGACAGGAGCAGGCGGCGCAGCGCGGCAAGTCGCTGGAGGAGCTGTGCAACGGCCTGGCCGGCGACGTCCACGGCGTGCAGAAGGAAGTGATGCGGGTGCGCGGGCTGATCCAGGACGCCACGCGCGAGCTGTCGACCAGCTTCGAAGCCATGAACCGCCAGGCGCGCGAGCAGGAGTCGGCGGTACAGCACATCGTCAGCCAGACCGGCGACGATGCGCGCGGCGAGGGCGTGCGCCAGTTCGCGCAGCAGGCCGGCAAGCTGATGGAAGGCCTCGTCAACGTGCTGGCGGAAGCCAGCCGGCAAAGCGGGACCAGCGTGCAGATGATCGACGCCATGGTCAAGCATTTCGACGCCATCTTCGAGCTGCTGGGCGACGTCAAGACCATCGCCGACCAGACCAACCTGCTGGCGCTGAACGCCGCCATCGAAGCGGCCCGCGCCGGCGAGGCCGGCCGCGGCTTCGCGGTGGTGGCGGAGGAGGTGCGCAACCTGTCCGAGCGCTCCAACAACTTCAACGAGCAGATCCGCAAGCTGGTGTCGAGTTCCAAGGATGCGATCGCCGGCGTGCGCGAGACCGTCGGCACCATGGCGGCGCGCGACACCACCATGAGCCAGCAGGCTCGCGGCGAGGTGAGCGATCTGCTGCAGAAGATCGAGCGCGTGGACCACAACCTCAGCATCAGCATGCGCGAGGTTTCCGCCGCGGCCGCGCAGATCGGCCAGGCGGTGGCCAAGGCCGTACGCTGCCTGCAGTTCGAGGACATCAGCCTGCAGGCCCTGGCCGCCGCCGACACCCATGCGCAGCGCCTGGTGCAGATCCACGGCGAGACCGCCCAGCTGGTGTGCGGGCACGTGCCGGCCGCCCTCGGCCACGGTTTCCGTCACGACGCCCTGGGCGACTGGCGGCAGCCGCCGCACAACCCGGTGGGCCAGGTGACGATGCAGGAAGGTTCGGTCGAGTTGTTCTGAAAGCCGGCCGTCGAGCGGACACAAAGAGCGCGGGGGCAACCCCGCGCTCTCTGCTGGTTCGAGTGATGTAGGGCGGGCCATGCCCGCCAATTTCCTCAACGGCGGGCACGGCCCGCCCTACCAACGGACCGGAAACCGCTTACTGCGGTATCTGCTCCAGCCCCAGCAGCTCCAGCAGTTTCTCCGGCGTCACCACTTTGTAGAACAGGTAACCCTGGGCGTAGTCGACGCCGATCTCGCGCAATATCTCCAGGTTACGGCGGTCGTCGACGAACTCGGCGACAGTCTTCTTGCCGGTGGCCTGTGCCACCTGGTGGATGGCGGTGACGATTTCGCGGGAGGTGTGATCGGTGGCTACTTCGCGCACGAAGCGGCCGTCGATCTTGACCTCGTCCACCGGCAGCGACTGCAGGTAACCGAAGGAACACAGGCCGGAGCCGAAGTCGTCCAGGCTGAAGCCGCAACCGAGCGAGCGCAGCTCGGCGATCACCTCGGAGGCGACGTCGAGGTGCTCGATGGCGGTGGTCTCGGTGATCTCGAAGCGCAGCTTGCCGCGCGGCACGCGCGCGTAGCGCACGTCGTTGAACAGCTTGTACATGAAGCTGCCGTCGGCGATGGAGCGGGCCGACAGGTTGATGGAGACGTTCTCCAGCCGCTGCATGGCGGCGCCGTTGTCGTCGAGCCAGTCGAGGATGAAGCGGGACGAGAAGCGATCCAGTTCCGTGATGGAGCCGAAGTGCTCAAGCGAATCGATGGTGCCCATAGGCAGCGGCGCGAACGCGCCATTGACCTCGGTGCGCAGCAGGAACTCCGCCTTGGCGAGCCGTGTGCCGCCGCCGCCGATGTCGAAGATCGGCTGCGGATGCAGGGTCAGCGCGCCGGAGGACAGCAGGCGCCGGAAGTCCTCGACGTAGTCGATCTTGACCAGGCTGGTGCCACGTTCCCGCGACGGGGCACGGGTGACAATCTGGTTGGTGCCGCGGCGCTTGGCCTCTTCGCAGGTCAGGCCCGCCTGCTGCAGCACCTGGGCCCAATCGGCGCCGGGCTTGCTGCAGGCCACGCCGATCGACACCGCCAGGGTCCAGCCGGCCAGGGCTCCGGGCAGCTTCAGCGACAGCAGCAGCTCGCGCAGCGACATCGCCTCGTCCACCGCGCTCTGCGCATGGTCGATGGCCTTGGCGACGATGAATTCGTTGCTCCACAGGCGGCCGGTCACGCCGCTTTCGCCAGCCCACGCGGCGATGGCCTTGCCGACCGCGGTGATAACGCGGTCGGCCGCCACCGGCCCGGCACTGCGGTTGAGGCTGCGGATGTCGTGCAAGTCCACGTGGTAGAGGGCGGCGCAGGGGCCGAACTGCCATTGCTTGAGGCGCAATAACAGCTTGTCGTAGGCGGAGGCTGACATCTGGAATCTGGACAGAGTGTTGGTGCTGTATCGGCAAAGCCGCCCCGAACTTGAACGGTTCCGTCCGTTCGCCGTCCGTATATCGGGTTTGGAGCTACCGCCGGTCCGTTGACTTGCTTTAGTAGGAGTAATCTACTGCGCCGCTGCCGCTAACCATGGATCATGTTGTATCAAGCGGCTGTGTGGCGGTACGGTGCGATCGGGGGATCGAGCGCCGGCCTGTTCCCGAACCGGAGTAAGGAGTGATTCATCAAACCTGGGCCCGCCCGCTGGCGGGAACACTGTTTTCCACCGACGGTTTTCTGCCGCAGGGGTATTGCATCGCCTGGTCGCCGGACCTGTTGTGGACGATGGCCAGTTCCGACCTGCTCATCGGCTTGTCCTACTGGTGTATTCCGCTGTCGCTGCTCTATTTTCGCCGGCAGCGCCGGAAGCGGCGCGAGCTGCGGATCGCCGGCTTCGACGGGCTGGTGGTGATGTTCTGCCTGTTCATTTTCGGCTGCGGCACCATCCATTTGCTGGACGTCCTCAACGTCTGGCGGCCGGCGTACTGGGCCCAGGCGGGGATCAAGGCGCTGACCGCGGCGATGTCGGTGGGCACCGCCGTGGCCTTGTGGCGCATGGCACCGGTGGCGATCCGGTTCATCCACGAACGCGAGCGCAACGGCCGCGAGCTGGAGTCGGGCAACCTGCGCCTGAAGGAATCGCTGGAGCTGATCGAGCAGCAGCGCGAGGGGCTGGAACGGCTCAACCGGGTCAGCCAGCTGATGCAATCCTGCCGGGACGCGGGCGAGCTCGCGCTGCTGGTCACGCATACCGCCCGCGAATGGAGCGGCGCGCCTTCCGGTGCCCTGTTCATGGCCGAGCAGCCCGGCGGCCGTGCCGAATTCGCCAGCGGCTGGGGCGACCTGTCGACCCCCAACCCGCCGATCGACGGCCTGGCCTGCTGGGCGCTGCGCCAGGGGCGGATGCACCCGGACGCGACCAGCCAGGCCACGCCGCCCTGCCGCTATTTCGCCGCCGGCGACACCCGGCACCTGTGCTTCCCGCTGGTGGCCGAGAACCAGAACAGCGGTGTGCTGCAGCTGCGCGGCGTGCAGAGCATCGAGGACCCGCAGCTGCGCACCCTGCTGACGGCGTTCGTCGCCCGCGCTGCCCTGTCGCTGGCCAACATCCAGCTGCGCGAGCGGCTGCTGGCGCAATCCATCCGCGATCCGCTCACCGGCATGTTCAACCGGCGTTTCCTGGAGGAATCGCTGCGCCTGGAGGAAACCCGGGCCCGTCGCAACGGCGGCAGCTTCGCCGTGATCATGTTCGATCTCGACCATTTCAAGCGTCTCAACGACCGCTTCGGTCACGAAGCCGGTGACCGGGCCCTGTGCGCGCTGGCGGAGATCGTCCGCTGCCAGTTGCGTGGCGGCGATGTCGCCTGCCGCTACGGCGGCGAGGAGTTCGTGCTGGTGCTGCCGGGCGCAGCCGTGCAGGTCGCGCTGCAGCGTGCCGAGGCGATCCGGGTCGAGCTGGAGCGGACCGTGCTTGAGCATCGCGGCGAAACCTTGGATACGATCACCGCGTCGGCCGGTGTCGCCGCCTTCCCCGACTTCGGCGACAGCGCTGACGCAGTGCTGCGCAGCGCCGACGCCGCCCTGTACCGGGCCAAGAGCCACGGGCGCAACCGCTGCGAATGCGCCCTGGCCGAGCAGCCCCATATGGCCATGGCCGTGGCCGTGCCGGAAGGCGACTGAGCCTCACCGGGTGCGCCACTGCCGCGAGTAGGAGGTCCCAGGGAATCCCGGGTCGTCGGGGCTCGCGTTTGCCGCTAGATTGAGAAAAAACAGCGACATCACCGGCGGAGGGGAAGTCATGCATTCGCGCATCGCGGTCGTTCTGGCGGCGGCTGTCGCGGCCGTTCTTGCGGGTTGCGGCGACAGTTCGCAGGTTGGCGGGACCGGCGCCGGTTCCAACCCGAATGCCAGCACCTCGGCGGCAGCCGGGTGGACCACCCTCGGTACGCGCGCCGCGCCAAGCCTGCCCCAGCCGGCGCCGTTGTCCGGTGGCGGCACCGCGTGGACCGACTACAACCCCGCGACGCTCTACCCCAAGACCGTCACTGTGGACAACCAGTTCATCACCATGAAGGATGGGGTCAAGCTCGCTGCCAGCGTCACCTTTCCGGCCGATGCCGGCGGCAAGGCCGTGACGGGGAAGTTTCCCGTGATCCTCACGCAGACCGGCTACAACAAGGACATCGGCGCGGAAGTGCCCGCCCTTGGCGGCGGCAATCCCTACCTGGTGGAACACGGGTATATCCACGTGGTGGTCGACACGCGCGGCACCGGGCGCTCCGAGGGCGAGTGGACCGCCTTCGGCGACACCGAGCAGGGCGACTACTACCCCACGGTGAACTGGGTCGCGCAGCAGTCCTGGTGCGATGGGCGCATCGGTCTGTACGGCGCCTCGCTGCTGGCGATCACCGCCACGCTCACCGCCGGGAAGCAGCATCCCGCGGTCAAGGCGCTGTTCGCCATCGTGCCGATGGGCGACGGCTACCGCGACATCGTGTTCAACGGCGGTGAGGTCAACATCGGTTTCATCCCGCTGTGGCTGGCGCTGGTCACCGGGCTGAGCGTGATCGATCCTTCCATCCACCAGGACCCCGTGGAAGGTATCGCAGCGGAACTGGAGCACCTGCTCGGCGCGGTGACCAACTTTCAGGTACCGACGCTGCTCAAGGCGGTCGCCGGCGATCCGAACACGGTTTACGACGGCGACTTCTGGAGCCAGCGTTCGCCGATCGAAGGCACGCCCATGATCACGGTGCCCACTTTCATCGTCGGCGGCCTGCACGACATCTTCCAGCGCGGCGAGCCCAATCTCTACGAGCAGCTCAAGGGCCACACCACCGCCAAGATGCTGCTCGGGCCCTGGACCCACGTGCAGGCCGCCTTCGGCAGTGGCCTGCCGGCGGACGGCGTGCCGGTGCTCGACCACATCGCCTTGCAGTGGATGGACCAGTACGTGAAGAGCATGAGCGCCGGCGCCGACGCCCAGCCCAATGTCACCCAGTACGTCTATGGGCAGGGGCACTACGTCACCGCCGCCGACTGGCCGCTGCCGCAGGCCGGCGCCCAGCAATGGTACCTGCACGGCGACAAGAGCCTGGACACGACCCAGCCCGGCACCGATGCCGCCATCCGGCTGCCGCAGGAGCCCCTCGAAGGCATCTGCTCGGAGAGCACCGCGCAATGGACCGCCGGCCTGGCCGGCTTCCTGCCGCTGCCGTGTTTCACCGACGACAACAAGGCCGAGACGCTGGAAGTGAAATACGACAGCGCGCCGATGCCGCAGGATTTCTACATCAACGGACCAATCATGGCCGACGTCTGGATCTCCACCACCGCGCAGGACGCCGGCGTGGTGGTGAGGGTGGACGACGTCGACCCGCAGGGCCGGGCTTTCGCCCTCACCAACGGCATCCAGGACGCCGCGCTGCGCGCGGTCGACAGCAGCCGTTCGCGCTACCTGGATGGCGTGATGATCCAGCCCTGGCATCCGTTCACCAAGGATTCGCTGCAGAAGGTGGGTAGCGGCGACGTGGTCGAGGTGCCGGTGGAGATCTTTCCCACCAGCGCGCTCATCCGCGCCGGTCACAAGCTGCGGGTGGCGGTGGGCGCGAGCGATTTCCCGCATGGTCTGCCGCCGCTGCCGGAGCTGCGCCAGTCGGCGGTCGGTGTGTTGACCGTCTACAGCGACTCCACGCACCTATCGTCGGTGGTGTTGCCGGTCGTACCGGCGAGCGCCATCCAGTAGCAGGCAGCGCCGGCGGTGGGCCGTTACCGGTCAGGTCGGAGGCGCTTTGCGCCGGTTCAGGAACTGCGTGACGCGCCGCTGCGCGTCCGGCGCCAGGCCTTCATTCTTGAACAGCTCCAGAGCGTGCGCCTGGGGCAGGGGCAGGCTGTCGCAGGCAATCAGCGCGCGCTTGTTGACCTGGTTCGCGTACCAGGAATTGGCGAGGATGTCCTTGGTCAGCGCCGCCAGCTCGGGTTCGAAGCGGTCGTCGGGGAAGCAGAAATTGACCAGGTGCATGTCCTGCGCCTGCACGCCGGAATAAGTGCGGGAGGTGTACATCATTTCCGCCGCCTTGGCGGTGCCCACCCGGTGCGGCAGGCGCAGGCTCAGGCCCCAGATCGGCGTGAGGCCCCAGCGGGCGTAGACGTCGGAGAACTGCGCCGACTCGGTCGAGACGATGAGGTCGGCCGCCAGCGCCAGTTCCAGCGCACCGGTGCAGCACAGGCCCTCAACCGCGGAGATCACTGGTTGCGGCAGGTTCGAAAGTTTGTCGATGACCTCGGAGTGATAGTGCGGCTTGGCGTGCGCCTTGACGTGCTGCAGCACCTCCGCCATGTCGTAGCCGGCCGAGAAGTTGCCGCCGGCGCCGCGCAGGATCACCAGGCCAACCTTGCGCGTATCGCGTGCGATCGCCTCGATGTGTTCGTCCAGGGCCTCGAACACATCCTTGGTGAGTGCGTTCAGCTTGTCCGGACGGTTCAGCGTCAGAGTCGCCGCGCCGTCCTCATCCTGCCGCAGGACCAACTCGTTCATTTGAAAGCCACCTCGCGATTCCACCAGCCCCCACCCAGTGCCTGGAACAGGCCGGCCGTGTCGGAGTAACGGCTGGCCTGCGCCTGTACCAGGGCCAGTTCCGCCTGCCGGTAGGCGGTTTCTGCGTTCAGTACCGCCACCATGCTCACCGTGCCGAGTCCACGCTGCTGTTGCGCCAGGTCGAACGTCGCCCTGGCGGCGCGCTCGGCGGCCGCGCTGGCCTTCAGCGCGTCGGCATCCGACTGTAGTGCACGCAAGCTGTCTGCCACGTTCTGGCAGGCGAGGATCACCGCAGCCCGGTATTGGGCGCCGGCCTGGTCGAGAGCCGCGTCGGCCGCCCGTCGTTTGTGCAGCAGCGCCCCGGCGTCGAACAGGGTCTGGCTGAGCGAGGCGCCCAGGTTCCAGAAGCCGTTGTACGGCGTGAACAGGTCGCCGAATCTGAGTGCGCTGGAACCCACGCCGGCGTCGATCGAGAATTGCGGCAACATGTCAGCCACGGCCACTCCGACCTCGGCCGAGGCGAAGTGCAGGTTCTCCTCCGCTTGGCGCACGTCGGGGCGCTGTTCCACCAGCTTCGACGGCAGGCTGACCGGAATATCCTGCGGCAGGGTCAGGTCCTGTAGCGCGAAGGTTTCCGCCGGTTCGTCCGAGGGCAGGCGGCCGAGCAGGGCCGACAGGGCATCGCGCGTCTGCCCCAGTTGTTTCTGCAACGGCGGGAGATTCTGCGCGGTCTGGGCTTCGGCGGCCTGCTGCGCCAGCAGGTCGAGCTCGCTGGCGGTGCCCAGGGCGCGCTGCCGCCGCACGGTTCCGGTGAGCTGCTGCTGCACCTGCAGCAGCCGTTCGGTGGCGGCGATCTGCCCACGCAGCGACGCCTCCTGTACCGCCGTCACCACCACGTTGCTGCTCAGGGTGAGATAGGTGGCCTCCAACTGGAAGCGGCTGCTTTCCGCTTGTGCCTTGGCCGCCTCCACCGCACGTCGCGTGCCACCGAAGACGTCCGGGGCGTAGCTCAGAGTGAGCTGCGCGGTGTAAAGCGAGTAGAACGGATTGACCGCCACAGTGGGATTGGCGATCGAATTGTCGGCGTTCTTGGCGCGGTTGGCGCTGAATCCGCCTTGCACTACCGGAAGCAGGCCCGCCCATTGCGCCGAATACAGCTCATGCGCTTGCCGCAGCGCGGCCTGCGCGGCGGCGACATCCGGGTTTGCCTTCAACGCCTCCTCGACCATCCCGCTCAGCGCCGGCGAGCGGTACAGTGTCCACCATTGCGCGGGAATATCCATGCCCGCCGCGAAATGTTGGGCGCTGCCGCCGGTCGTTTCGGCCGAAGCGGTTTCCCCCTGCTGCGGCGCGCTGCCGTAGCCCCCGGCTGCGGGCGGCGCGGGGCGATGGAAGTCGGGGCCGACGGCACAGGCGGACAGGCCGGCGATCAACAAGCATGCTGCGGGACGTGTCATCAGTTCCATCAGCTCCACCTGGCCTTGCCGTGTCGTTGTTCGGCCCAGTGCTCGATCACATGGTACATGGAGGGCAGCACGAACAGCGTGAGCAGGGTGGAGATGGCGAGACCGCCGACCACCACCGTGGCGATGCCGCGCTGCACGTCGCTGCCGACGCCGGTATGGATCGCGGCCGGCAGCATGCCGAGCGTGGCCACCGTGGCAGTCATCAGCACCGGGCGCAGGCGCTCGGTGGCGCCCTTCATGATCGCCTCGTGCAATTCGAAGCCGGCCTTCCGCATACGGTTGAGATTGGCCACCATGATGATGCCGTTCTGCACCGCCACGCCGAACAGGGCGATGAAGCCGACGCCGCTGGCGACGTTGAGATGCTGCCCGGTCAGGTGCAGGGAGATCAGGCCGCCCAGGGTGGCCAGCGGCACCACGCTGAGGATCAGCAGCGCCTGGCGGAAGGACTTGGTGCCGATGGTGAGGAAGATCAGCATCAATCCCATCACCAGGCCCAGGATCACCACCAGCCGCGACTCGGCACGCCGCTGGTTCTCGAACTGGCCGCCCCATTCCAGGCGGATCTTGTCCTTGTCGAAATGCACCTGGGTGGCGATTTTGGACTGCGCTTCCTGCAAGTAGGAAGTCAGGTCGCGGTCCCGGTTGTCGATGCGGATGGTGAGGTTGCGCTGGCCGTTCTCGCGGGTGATGGTGCTCTCGCCGGAGCGTACCTGGATGTCGGCGAGCTGTGACAAGGGAACCTGCGCGCCGCCGCTCGTGTTGACCGGCAGGTTGCCGAGCGCGTCCGGCCGGTCGCGGCTGGCGGCGACATAGCGCACCGTCAGCGGATAGGTCCTTTCGCCGACGTAGACGGTCGACACCGGCGCCTGGCCCACGCCGGTCTGGATCACGTTCTGCACGTCGGTCATGTTGATGCCGTAGCGAGCCGCCTTCTCGCGGTCCAGCTTGACGCTGATCTGCGGGATCGGGGGTTCCTGGAAGATCGAGGCGCTGGAGGTGCCCTGTACCGTGTACAACACATCCACGATCTGCCGGCCGATGTCGCGCAGCTGGTCGAGGTCGTCGCCGTAAATCTTGATCACCAGCGGACTGTGCGCGCCCCCGATCATGTCGTTGACGCCGTCGATGATCGGCTGGCTGATGCCGATGTCGTAGCCCGGCAGCTCCTTCGCCAGGTCCTTGGCCAGCCGGTCGACGAACTCCTTTTTCGGCTCGCCGGCCGGCCAGGTGTCATAAGGCTTGAGGCCGACCGGAGCCTCGATGTGGGACATCGTCCAGGAGTCGGTGCCGTCGTCGTTGCGGCCGGTCTGCGTCACGATGTAGGACACTTCCGGATACTTCAGCACGGCCCGGCGCAGGTCGCTGGCCATGTCGCTGGCCTTGTTCAGGGCGAGGCCGGTGGGCATCTGCACTTGCAGCCACAGCGCACCTTCGTCGAGGTCCGGCAGGAACTCGCGGCCGATGGTGCCGCCGAAACCCACCACCGCCAGCAGGGCGAAGGCCGCTACGCCGTAGATGATCCGCGGCTGTTCCAGGCAGGCCGCCAGCACCTTGTCGTAGGCCTCGGTCAGGCGTTCCAGCCAGCGGTTGTGGTAGACCTTGCCCGGTTTGCGGAACGCGATGTAGGCCAGCCCCGGCACCAGCGCCAGCGCGCACAGCAACGCGCCGAACAGGGCGTAGGCCATGGTGTAGGCCATCGGCGTGAACAGCTTGGCCTCGGCGCGTTCGAACGAGAACAGCGGCAGGTAGGCGGTGATGATGATCAGGCTGGCGAAGAAAATCGGGCGCGTTACCTGCAGCGTGGCCGCCTTGGCTTCGCTTTCGCTCAGTTCCTCCTCCGGCATCGCCTCGCGCCGGCGCAGCACCGCCTCCGTCACCACGATTGCGCCATCCACCAGGATGCCGAAGTCGATCGCCCCCAACGACAGCAGGTTGGCCGAGACCTTGGTGAGGTTGAGCAGGGAGAACACCGACACCAACGCCATCGGGATCGCCACCGCCACCACCAGCGCGCTGCGCGGGCTGCCAAGGAACAGGATCAGGATCAGGAACACCAGGGTCACGCCTTCGGCGATGGTATGCCCGACCTTGTCGATGGTGGAGCGCACCAGGTCGTCGCGGTCGACATAGGGCACGATGCGCACATCCTTGCTGGCGAGCTGTTTGTTGAGCTCAGCCACCTTGGCATGGACCCCCTCCAGCGTCTTGGACGGGTTCTGGTACTTCAGCATCAGCACGATGCCTTCGATCGTGTCGGGGTTGTTGTCCTTGCCCAGGATGCCCTCGCGTTCCTGGTGGCTCAAGGTGGTGCGGCCGAGGTCGCGCACCAGCACCGGCGCGCCGTTAACCTGGGTGATGACAATCGAGCCGATGTCCGCCAGGCTGTGGATCAGACCCACCCCGCGGATGACATAGCTCTGGTCGCCACGCGACACCCGTCCGCCGCCGGCGTTGGTGTTGTTGGCGTTGATGGCGTTGATGACGTCGGTGATGCCGAGGCCGTAGTGCTGCAGCTGCGCCGGGTCGAGGTCGAGCTGATATTCGGTGGTGAAGCCGCCGAAATTGGTATCGTCCACCACTCCCGGCACCGACTTCATCGCCGGGATCACGGTCCAGCGCTGGATCTCCGACAACTCCTGCAGGTTGCGGGTGTCCGATTCCAGGGTGTAGCGGAAGATTTCGCCGGCCGGGCCGGCGACCGGGTCCAGCGACGGCGAGGCGCCCGGCGGCAGCACGGCCTGGTTGATGCGCTCCAGCAAGCGCTGGCGCGCCCAGTAATCCTCATAGCCGTCGCGGAACAGTACCGTGATCAGCGACAGGCCGAAGGTGCTGGTCGAACGCATCAGCAGCAGTCCCGGCGTGCCGTTGATCTGGCGCTCCAGCGGCACGGTGATCAACTGCTCCACTTCCTCCGCGGCGAGACCCGGAATTTGCGTCGTGACCTGGGCAGCTACATCGCCCAGGTCCGGATACGCTTCCACCGACAGGGTTTTCCAGGCGTAGGCACCAAAGCCGCACAGCAGCAGCGCCAGCACGAACACCGCCATCCGCCGGTGCAGGCAGAAGCCGACGAACTGGTCAATCATTGAGCAGGACTCCGCCCTTCACCACCACCTGCTCACCTGCCTTGACGCCGGAATCGATCGCTACCGAGGCGCCTTCCTCGAGCTGAAGCTGGACGGTGCGGCGCTCGAAAGTCCAGGGCGCGGTGGCGACGAACACGCTGGTGCGGTCGTTGTTCATCAGCAGGGCCGAACTGGGCAACATAACCTGGCTGCGCTTCGGGCCCTGCAGCGTCACCGTGGCGAACATATTCGGCTTGAGGCGGTAGTCAGGATTGGTGAAGGCGATGCGGATCTTGTTGCGGCGCGAATCGGGTTCGACCACGTCGGCCACGAACAGCACCTTGCCGTGCAGCGGCTGGCCCGGATAGGCGCTGAGATCGACATCGGCGTCCTGGTTTCTGGACACCGAGGCCAGATCCTTCTCTGCCACCAGCGCCGTGACCCACACCGTGCTCAAGTCGGCGATCGTCATCATCGGCTGGGTCGGATCGTTGATCATATTGCCCGGCGCGACCGACAGGCTGGTGATGCTCCCGCCGACCGGCGCCCGCACCAGGAGCTGGCGTGCGCCATGCCTGGTGTCGGGCGATGCCCCCAGCGCGTGCAGGTGCGCCTGGGTCCTGGCGTATTCCGCGGCGGCCTGCGCGTGGTCGCTCCTGGCTTGGTCCAGGTCGCGATCCGAAGCGGCGCCGATCCCGGCCTGGCCCTGCTGGCGTTCAAGGTTCTTCTGGGTCAGGGCAAAGCTGTCCGCGGCCTTGTCGTTATCGTCGTAGGCCTGGGCAAGGTCGGGCGAGTCGATCACCGCCAGCACCTGGCCGCGGGTCACGCGCTCGCCCAGCGCGACCTTCAACTCCAGCAGGCGGCCGCTCAACGGCGACAGCACGGCGGCCGTGCGGGAGGGCTCGGCCTCGACGACGCCGGGCAACATCAGCCGTGCACTGACCTCCTGCTCCGACGCCGCCATCACGGTCAGTCGCTCGCGCAACGGGGAACCTTCCGGAATTACGATCTTGTCGCCCTGGCGCACCATTGCCGCCGCTTCCGCCGCCGCTTTCTTGTGGCCGGCGAACAAGCCGAAGCCATTGGTGAAGAGCGCCGCGACCAGCAGCAGCCCCAGCAGGATCCCGCCGAGCAGAAAGGCGCGCCCGCGAGGCGACGGCGTGTGGTCGTGAATCGGCATGGTGAGGGTCCCTGAACGGCTTTCAGCCCAAGTTTGGACACATCATTTATTGGCGCGCCAGCCCTCCGGCCGACTCCCGAGTGGATGGCCGTCGAGCGCAACGCATTAAATTTCAAGGATAAATGCGAATTATGACAATTTGATGCCGGGCGGTCGATTCTCTGGCCGGGTCGGGAATGGGGCGGTCCCTCCAGCGCAGCCCGCGCTAGTACTCGAGATGGATCCGGAACCCGATCACGTTGGCCGGGCCACGGTCCTTGTTATAACCGGGGTTGTCGATGCGCTGGAAATCGCCGCTGAGCTGCACGCCTTTGAACGGCTCGAATCGGTAGTAGCTCTCCAGCACGCGCTCCGCGCCATAGTCAATCCTGCCGTCGCCGACCACGAAGCCCAGGCCACCGGCGGCCAGGTACTCTTCCTGCGGCCCCGACAGATTGCCGATGACGTAAGCCAGGCCGAGACGATCGCTAGGCCGTGCCCAATGCACGCCGTCGAGCTGGCCGCCGAACGTGACCAGGCGGTCCACCTGGGTGAAGGCGAACGACTCGGTGCGGCCGTCGTTCCATCCCACGCGTGCGAACAAGCCGGTTTCGCCGTCGTCCGCCAGCGGCAGTTCCCCGTTCAGGGCAAAGCCGTACTTGCGGCGGTAGGGCTTGTCGTCGGCGACGATGTCCGGCGTGGTGCCGTTGGCCTGGCCAATGGCCAGGGCTTCGCGGTACAGGCCCATGCGCGCCGTGTTCTGGTAGACCAGCGCCCGCACCACCCAGCCGTTGTCCCGCGGCTGCTGCAGCGTCAGTTCCAGTTGCTGGCCGTTGGCATGGGTGATGGGGCTGTCCAGCGGCTGGCCGTTGGCGAACCTCGGCATCTGGTAGATGCCGTAGCGCAGCGACCAGGCCGGGCTGATGTAGCCGATCATGAGCCCGCCGCTGTAGCCGCGCGTGTCCGCCGCGTAGTCCCAGGCCGTGTTCTGGAACAGGCTCCAGTTCTCGAACTGGGTGCGGGTGGAATTGGCGTAGCGGTTCTTGTCGAAATCGTCCGGCGCGGCCATGGTGCCGAGCTTGAACTCCAGGCGCGTGTCGGCCTCCTGGCCGGGCAGGCTGTCCTGCGCGCGCTCGACCTCGTGGCTGGAATCGCTCAGCGGCAGCACGTAGCGCAGGTACTTGCGCGCGGCGTAAGGGGTCTTGGGCAGGCTGGATGCGCCCTGCCGGATGGGGTCGCCGTTGGTGAGGCTGCCCAGGCCGGTGACGTTGCCGATGCCGCCACCCTGGAACAGCTCGATATCCAGGTAAAGCTGGAGATGCCGCAGCGGCTCCCAGCCGGTATAGACCCCGTAGGTATAACTGTTCGCCGTGTCGCCGTCGGCCGGCAGGCTCAGGTTGCTGGCGTAGGGAGAGTTCAGCGGATACAGGTGCTGCCGGATCATGGTGAACTGCAGTCCGGTCAGCATCGGCAGCGGCACGTGCTCCAGGCCGAGCCGCGCCAGCCAGTCGGCCAGTTCCGGCGCGGTATCCCGCGGGGATGCTCCGGCGCCCGTCGCGGCACTCGTGCCATCCGCCGCGGCCAGCCACGACGTGGCGCCAAACGCGAGGATCGCCGCCCGGATCGTGTCCGGCCATGGGCGGCGTCGACGCGGGCTTCCGTCCCCGTTGTTTGACCGGGCTTTGCGGCCAGGCTGGAAATCCGGGTGCGACAGGCCGGCGTCCGCTGTGACGCACTGGGTGTGCTGCATGGGTCTTCTTTGAGATTGCCGGGAATAAGGCGTCATTGTCGCGCAGTTCCTCTCCGCCAGAGCGTAGCCCACGGTTCGCGAGCCGACGCGCCGCTGGCGTAGACTGGCGGCGGTCGGCCGGGACAACGCGTCGACCATCCTGGCATGGTGCATCCGGCACGCAAGGTGCAGGTCCGGCGCCCAGGGAACATACCGGAAGGATGCTTCGATGCTGATCGCGATCGTGCTGCTGCTGGGCGCCGCCGGCCTGATCTACGGCGCCTGCGAATTTTTCGTCAACGGGGTGGAGTGGTTCGGCCGCAAGGCCGGGGTGGGGCAGACCGCGGTCGGCACCGTGCTGGCGGCGTTCGGCACGGCCCTGCCGGAGAGCGTGGTGACCCTGGTCGCGGTCGCCTTTGGCCGCGACGGAGCGTCCAAGGACATCGGTGTCGGTGCCGCGCTGGGCGGGCCGCTGGTGCTGAGCACCGTTGCTTATGCGGTGGTCGGGCTGACCACCCTGGCTGCCCGCCCCGGCGGTTCCACTGCGGTCACGGTCAACCGCGAACGGCTCGGTCGCGACCAGTTCTGGTTCCTGTTGATCTTCCTCTGCAAAATGGCTCTCGGCCTGATCGCCTTCGCCTTCAAGCCGCTGTTGGGCTTTGCCTTCCTCGCCGTCTACGCCCTCTACGTCTGGAAGGAGATCGGCCACGAGGACGACGCGGAGCACGAGGAACTCGAGCCGCTCAAGCTGCGTCCGCGCGATACCGACCCGGCATCGGCCTGGGTGGTGGCACAAGCCGGCTTGGCGCTGGTGGTGATTTTCGGCGCGTCCCAGCTATTCGTGCGCCAGCTCGAAAGTGTCGGCCCCTGGCTCGGCATCCCCGCCACCGTCACCGCCCTGCTGCTGAGCCCGATCGCCACCGAGCTGCCCGAGACCATGAACGCGATCATCTGGATCCGCCAGGGCAAGCAGCGGCTGGCGCTGGCCAACATCAGCGGCGCCATGATGATCCAGACCACCGTGCCCAGCGCGTTCGGCCTGTTCTTCACACCCTGGATGTTTGACGCGCCGCTGATCCTGTCCGGCGCGGTCACCCTGGCGTCCATCTCGGGGCTGTACCTGCTGCTGCGTCGGGATGCGTTGACGGCGCGACGGCTGGCGCTGTTCGGGACGTTGTACGGGGTGTTCGCGCTTGGTTTGTTGATCCTGCGGATGCCCGGGTAGGGGCTGGGCACCGCCCAATCCCGTGTTCCCCAATGCCGGACAGCGTAGGGATGCGGCAGTCTCGTCAGCAGAGAGGGCCGCGAAGCGGCCCTCAACTACTGATCGACCAGGAACCCTATTGGGCCGTCGCTATCGCAAAATGCGGTGTGGTAACCCCGAGGTTCAGATTTGTCCACGCCCCCCAGGAATTCGCGCCCACCGTGTAGTTCTGGTAATACGGACCGTAGCTGTAGCCGCTGTAGGTGAAGATATCCGAGTTGTCGGTCGTATCCCAGACGCCATTGAACTGCACGAAACCATGCGGAAGTGCACCGAGGCCGTAGGTCGCCTCGGCATAGGTCGCGGCCGCGTTCACGAAATCGAAGCAGGGCCGGAATGAATAATACGCCGGGTAGGATCCCGAGATCTGCGGGTTGCTCGCCGGCAACGTGAAGACCAGTCCACCCTTAGTCAGGGTCGCCGGATTGATCGACGTTTGCGACGCCAGGTACATATCGACCGTGAGGCCACAATTTTCGAGTGTGAACTGCGAGTCGGCCGGGCTCGCTCCGTTGACTCCGGGGGCTCGCAGCGTGATCGGTTTGTTGAAGATAAACGTGAAGTTCGTGCCGTCGAACCCGGCGGCGACCAGGAGTGGTGGCAGGAAATCACGGACCAAGAGCTTGGCGTTGCTGCCCGTATTGCCGGCCAGATCGGCAATACCGGTCAGGTCGACAATCTTGCCGCCCATTCGCGCGTCGTTGGACAGTGAGAACACGCTGCTCACGGTCGCGGTAAACAGGTTGCTGGTGATCGTGTTGTAGCCCAGCGTGTAGGTGGCGTCCTTGACGAAGCCCGGGTTGGAGAATGACGCGGTGCCCGTGCTCGGCGGGGTCGGCAACGAAGTCGGATTGAGCGGCTCGCTCACGTTGAAGCCAAGGGTCGGGGTGGGATTGAATGCCGTGGCCCCCGTGGCATCGTAGAACGTGTCGCTAGCGGGGTGGTAGGAATTGACTACCGACCCGTACTCGGAACGCAGCACAGCAGCGCCTGCCGACAACGCTTCGAGTGACGAAGGGCCGGTTAGACTCCCGGCAGACGTATTGTTGATATTCAGCGCCAGCGGCGTTACCGGAAACACCGCCATGCCGGCGTTTGTCTGGGTCGCCGGGATCACTACGCCACCGCCGATGCCCCTGTTGCCCGAGCCAACGGCTTTCACCTCGGCGTTGAAGACCGCCACCATCGGATCCTGCGCCACCGTGGTGGGCGGCGCAATGTCATTCAGGGTCAAAGCAGCCGCGACCGTGCTCGGGTCCGACGGCAGAGTGGGTGCGCCGATGGTATCGACGCCGCGCTGCACGATCTGCACGGTCCATCCCGGCTGGACTCCCGACAGCTCGAGTGTGATCGTGCCGCCAGATGCGTTGGCCGGTTTGGGAGCGATGATCTGATCGTAAGATGCAAACGACCCGTCACCGTAGGGCGCGCTCATGGTCGCGCTTGCCGACGACGAGGGATTGGCGGCGCCGAGTGCCGCGCTCGTCGTGGAAACGATTCCCACCCTGCCGCTTGTGGATATGAAGTTGCCCTTGCCGTCGGTTTCGACGACAACATAGTCCGATGCGCCGGAAGGCTTGAACGAAACGCTGGCGACGGTTGTGTTGACAGTTTCCGCGGTACCGGCCGGAGCCGCAGCCAGCAGCCTGGCGAAGTTCGACAGGACGGCGGCAGGATCCGCCAGCGGATCCTGCGCGTTCAATTGCAGGGCGGAGAACTGGTTCCCATAAGCCGATGCCAGCCCCAAAGGATCCGGATTCGTCGCGCTGACGGTGTTGATGAAGGCGCCGGAGGTCAGATAAAACGGATCGTTGGCGGGATTCAGCGCGGTGTTGAGCTGGGCAAGGCCCGTCACCGGCGGCAGGGTAGTCACGACGTTCGACGACAGGCTCAGCAGCACATCGACGTAGCCCCCGGCGCTGCCGATGTAATTGGGTTCGACGGCGCTCACCGGTAGCGTGTTGGGAACCGAGGGTGACAGTGGCGTGCCCGCGGCGTTTGTCACCGACTGCGGGGGGATTGCGATGGTGATCCAGTCACCTACGGCGAGCGGAGCGGTTTTGACGGTCAGGGAGTTGGTCCCGGCGGTCACGCCCGTAACGGGCACGCTGAATTCATTGCCGCCCGACGCCGGCACCTCGGTCACGACGATGCCGGAGTTGGCCGCGATTGAGACCGGCTGGCTAAAGTTGATGGTAATGCCGGCGGTGCCGTCGGTGCCGGTGCCGAGGGTGCCGTGGCCTGCGCCACGACCTCCCGGGTTGACGTTGCTGGAGCCGACGACCTGGGTTACGCCGGTGATGTAGGGAGCGATGCTGGACGTGACCGTGGCCGGCGCGGTGATCACGCCGCCGAGGGCGACCGAACTGCCGCCCTGCGCCCCCGAGTATACCGGTGCCGTGCCGGGCGGGGTGGCGGGTGTCGGAGCGGTCGACGACGTCGCGATCGGGCAGGCGCCACCGGCCCCGCTGGTTGCGATGTTGAGGCCGGGCGAACCGAGGAAAAAGCAGGAATGGTCGGGGAGGTTGCCGAAAGTGAAGTTACCGGTCGCGTCGACCGTGGTGAACATGGCCTGGCCGAACGAGTACAGGACCGTGGTCGCGCCGGCGGCCGGGCCGCTGGACCCGTTGCGGCCGGAGCTGACCGGCGCGAAAGCCTGGAACTGCAGCGTCAGCAGCGTACCCGGGGGAACCGGAACGCCGGAATTGTTCAGCAGCGTGCCCGACACGGTGGCCGTGGTTGCCGGCAACTGGATGAGGCCGGCGCTTGCGACGAAGCCGTTGACGAACGTCGCGGCCGAGCTGCCGCCCGTGGTCTGGGCCTGCGGATTCACGGCGACGAACGCGCCGACATAGCCCGCCGGCGGCGTGATCACGAGATCGATGCCGGACGTGGCCCCGATGACATTGGCGATCGTGAACTGACCGTTCGCATCGGTCGTCGCGCTGTTCGTGACCGCGCCGCCTCCGGACGAGGACGAACCCGAACCGGATGAGGACGAGGACCCGGAGGACGACGAGGAACCTGCGCTGGCGATGGCACCCGCCGGCGCCGTCACCACCACACCTTTGATCGGCGTGCCGCTGCCGTCGACGACGGTGCCGATCACGGTCCCAGTGGGCGCCGTCGCTGGGGTGGAGGTACCGCCGGATGTGGAAGCTGTGGCCGGGGCGAGTAGTAGTTTTTCGAACAGGCCGACAGTGTCAGCGCCACGAGCGCAGCAGTCCGCCACGAAGTTCCATGATTCGCGTAAGGCATGCAGATTTCCCCGGTTGCACGGCGCGAACAGCCCGCCGTCCCGACGGGTCAATTCAGCGCGTCAAAAATGATTGCCACGATTTCGCCGCCTGGAGGAACTGTCGACGTTCTGCTTCCCCAAGCCCGCGTGTCCCTACGGTTCCAGGCCTGTGAAAGGCCTGGAGGAATCCCTTTACGTCGCCAGTATGCAAGCTGTCGCGTCGATAGTCTGCACAAGGTCTGTTTTCGTATCAACACGACCGTCCCCCAAATGGTGGAGGCTTCGATGCGTAGGGCGAAATATTGGCTCTGCTCGATCGATACGAATCAGCGCCAAGGACATGCGGGACAGGCAAGGCTTGTCCCGCATGTCCGGCGTGGGAGTAGGCCCGGTCGTCCGGTGGGCCGGACGGTGCGGTGAGCGGTCGGGTCCGTTCCGGCTAGTGCTGCGGGCCCGGCTTGTCCGCCAGCAAGCCTTCGACCTGGATGGCCAGCTTGACGCTGCCGCTGCCAGTCATCTTGACGCCGTAATCGATGCCGAAGTCGCTGCGGTTGATCTCCGCGGAGGCATCCGCGCCGCAGCGTTCCACCTTGAGCATCGGATCGGGGATGCACTTGAAGGAGTTGATCTTGAGTGCGACCGGCTTGGTTACGCCGTGGAGCGTGAGCTCGCCATCCGCTTCCACCGGCGTGGCGCCGTCGAACTTGACCGTATCCGACTTGAACACTGCGGTGGGGAACTTGGCGACGTCGAAGAAGTCCGGGCTCTTGGCATGGTCGTTCATCTTCTGCATGCCGAAGTCGATGGAGGTTGCATCGATGGTGACGTCGATCGAGCCGGTCTTGGCTTCGCTGTCCAGCGTCACGCTGCCGGACTGGGTGTGGTCGAACTTGCCGCGCCAGAACGAGATCGCCTGGATGTGCGGCGCCTCGAAACTGACGTAGGTGTGCGCGGGGTCCAGGTTGTAGTGCTTGGCCTCGGCCCGGGCCGGCGAACTCAGGAACAATACCAGCGCGGCGCAGCCCAGGGTGAAGCCCGAGTTGAAGCCCAAGTTGAAACGATTCATCGTGGAGACTCCTGTAGCGGTTGGGGGGGCGGATGCGAGTTTATCGAGGCGGCGGCACGACGATGTGAAACTTGACCGTGACCTGGTCGGCGACCGTATCCTGCCACTGCGCGTCGCCGATGCCGAAGTGGCCGCGCGAGATCGGCACCGAGCCGTCGAACACCGTGGCCGCGCCGTCCTTGCCGACAGTCACCGTGGCGGTGAGGTTCTGATCCTTGCCCTTCAGCTTGAGCGTGCCGCTGGCTTCATAGCGGTTGCCGCCCAGCGGCTTCAGGCCGGTCGCCTCGAAACCCGCCCGCGGATAGTGGGCGGTATCCAGCCAGGCCGGTTTGCGCACTTCACTGTTGTAGTCCTCGTCGCCGAGGTCGAAGCTGGCGGTGTCGATGTCGAGGTGGGCGCGGGCCTGTGCCGGCCTGGTGGGGTCGAAGTCGACGCTGCCGGAGAACTGCTTGAACGGCGCCTCCACCGGCACGTTCATCTGGGTGAAAACTGCGCTCAACGTGCTCCTGGCGGCGCTTACCTTGGCGTCCGCCGCCAGTCCGTCCAGCGCCGCCAGCAGCAGTACGGCCGCGCCAAGGCGTGGCAGCCTCCGTCCGGTCATGGCGTGCCTTCCCTTGCGGCGCCGCGCCAGCGCAACATGCGGCGCAGCGTATCGTCGCGGTCGAAGAAGTGGTGCTTCAGCGCCGCCGCCACATGCAGCAGCAACAGGTAGAACAGCAGCCAAGCCAGGGTGGCGTGGATGTCGATCAGGCTGGCCGCGAGCAGTTTGTTCTTCGGCACCAGGTCCGGCAGTTGCCACAGGCCCAGGTAGACCACCGGGTAACCGGAGGCCGAGCTGAAGGTCCAGCCGGCCAGCGGAATGGTCACGATCAGGGTGTACATCAGCGCGTGGCTGAGCCTGGCGGCGAAGGTCTGCCAGGGCGGCATCGGCGGCAACGGCGGGGGGCGGTGCGACAGGCGCCAGATCACCCGCAGCGCCGCCAGCCCCAGCACCGTGATGCCAAGCCACTTGTGATAGGCCACCAGCTTCACCTTCTGCGGGCTGAACGGCAGGTCGGATACCACCAGGCCCAGGCTGAAGGCGCAGACGATGATCGCCGCCACGGTCCAGTGCAGGGCCACCGCGGTCCGCGTGTAACCCGGCGGCGCGACCGCTGGCGCCTGCGTCATCGTGCGGCGCCCGCCGGAGCAGGCAGGACGTGCTCACCGTAGCGGGGCACCCGCGCGCCGGCCTCGTTCAGCAGGTCCCGGATCGAGACCCGGCCGAGGGCGTCGCGCAGCGCCTGCTCGGGTCCGGCCAGCACGCACTCCAGCGTGGCCTGGATGCCGGCGCCCATCGGGCAGCGCGGATTGGGGCTGATCCGCCCCACCGCGAAGAGGTCGCCGGCGGCGCGGATCGCCTGGTACACCTCGAGCAGGCTGATGCGCTCCGGCGAGCGCGCCAGGCGCGCGCCGCCGCCCGGTCCGAGCTGCGTTTCCACCAGGCCGGCGGCGCGCAGCATCGAGAGCATGCGCCGCACCAGCGCCGGATGGGTCTGGATACTCGCGGCCAGTTCGTCCGAGGTCACCATGCGGTCCTGCGACAGGCTCATGAAGGTGAGCGCATAGGTGGCGACGGCGAAGCGTGTGTTCATTGCGTGACGATATTAGTAACGAATTGCTGCAGTCAAGCGGGCACCGGCGTCACCGCGGGGCCGGCTCGGCATGGCGCCCATGTCGCCCAGCCCGTAAAATGCCCGCATCCCCCTTCGACTTCGCGCACACTCACCCAGAGGCTAACTGTGATGGAAAAGATTCTCCACGAAACCGCTTTGGCGATGGTTGCACCCGGCAAGGGCCTGCTGGCCGCCGACGAGTCCACCGGCACCATCAAGAAGCGTTTCGACAAGATCGGTGTCGAGAACACCGAGCCGAACCGCCAGGCCTACCGTGACATGCTGTTCACCACCCCCGGCTTCGAGCAGCACACCAGCGGCGTGATCCTGTTCGAGGAAACCCTGTTCCAGAAGAGCTTGGCCGGCCAGCCGTTCCCGCAGCTGCTCGCCGCCAAGGGCGTCGTCCCGGGCATCAAGGTGGATAAGGGCGCCCATGCGCTGCCCGGCGGCGGCGCCGACGAAACCATCACCGAGGGCCTGGACGGCCTGCGCGAGCGGCTGCTGAAGTACCGCGAGGCCGGTGCCCGTTTCGCCAAGTGGCGCGCGGTGATCACCATCGGCCCGGGTGCTCCCACCTACGACTGCATCCACACCAATGCGCACGCCCTGGCGCGCTATGCCGCGCTCTGCCAGGAAGCCGGCATCGTGCCGATCGTCGAGCCGGAAGTGCTGATGGACGCCGACAACACCATCGAAGTGTGCGAGCACGTCACCGAGTGGGTGCTGGCCGAGGTGTTCCAGGAACTGTACTACCAGAAGGTGCTGCTGGAAGGCATGGTGCTCAAGCCCAACATGGTGGTGTCCGGCATCAAGTGCCCGACCCAGGCCGGCGTGCAGGAAGTGGCCGAGCGCACCCTCAAGGTGCTCAAGCGCCGCGTCCCCGCCGCGGTCCCCGGCATCGCCTTCCTGTCCGGCGGTCAGGGCGACGAGTTGGCCACTGCCCACCTGGACGCCATGAACAAGATTGGCGGCGTGCCCTGGAAGCTGACCTTCTCCTACGGCCGCGCCCTGCAGGCCGCCGCACTCAAGGCTTGGTCCGGCAAGAACGTCGAGGCCGGCAAGCAGGCCCACCTGCACCGCGCCAAGATGAATGGCCTGGCGGCGCTGGGCAAGTGGGACAAGAGCCTGGAAAAGGCGGCCTAAGCCCGCTGCTCCAACCCGGGGCCCGCTCGCACCTGTTCCGCGAGCGGGCCTTTTTGTTGCCGCATCCGTTCGGCCAAGGACATCGCCATGACTCAGCTCGCGGGTAAAGTGGTGTGGATCACCGGCGCTTCTTCCGGCATCGGCGAAGCATTGGCGGTGCTGGCTTCGCGGCGCGGCGCCAGGCTGGTGCTGAGCGCACGGCGGGCGGCGGAACTCGAGCGGGTGAAGGGGCTGTGCAGCGATCCCGCCAAGGTCGCGGTACTGCCGCTGGACCTGGCGGACTTCGACGCGGCCGATGCCGCCGCCAGGGCGGCGGCGCCGTTCGGGCCGGTCGGGGTGCTGGTCAACAACGCCGGCGTCTCCCAGCGCAGCCTGTTCAAGGACACCGGGCTCGGCGTCTACCGCAGCATCATGGAGCTGGACTTCTTCGCCCCGGTGGCGCTGACCCAGGCGGTCCTGCCCGGCATGCGCCAGCGCGGCGACGGCCATGTGGTGATGATGGGCAGCGTGGTCAGCAAGATCGGCGGGCCGCTGCGCACCGGTTACTCCGCCGCCAAGCACGCCCTGGCCGGCTTTACCGAGGCGGCCCGCGCCGAACTGTGGCGCGACGGCATCCGTTTCACCCTGGCCTGCCCGGGCTACGTGCGTACCCAGGTGTCGGTCAACGCGCTCGACGGCAGCGGCGGCAAGCACGGCGTGATGGATCCGTCGACCGGCCATGGACTGGAGCCGGGGAATTGTGCCGAGCGTATCTGGCGCGCGGTGGAGAAGGACCGCGAGGAGCTGCTGATCGCGGGCCGCGAGGGGGTCTACGTGCAGCTCAAGCGCTTCGCGCCGTCGCTGTTTTCGTACGCCTTGAAGCGGGCGACGAAGCTGACGTAGCCGAACCGTCGGTTAGCGGATCAACGGAACCGGCAAATCTGCCCATCACACGTCGCCCCGCGCAATCACCACTCTGTGCGCTCAAACACCTGTCGGGCCGCAGCGGCAGCAAAGGTATTGCGTGTTTCGCCCATATCGTCCAAGGCTGCATTCATGGCGGCTGTCGTTTCGTCGGGTGAATGGCGCGACACGTATTCCGCCAACGCCCGACTATAGACTTCGCTGCGCGACTTCCTCATCCGCCGTGCGAGGCGCTCGGCGTTTTCAAAGATCTCATCCGGAATTGAAACGGCCGTTTTCATACCGAAAGTGTAACCAGTGATTTGCTTCGGCGTCACCTCCAGCCGCCGGTGCTCGAACCGCCCGCGCCGGCTACAACTGCGCCAGCAGCTCCGCCACGCGTCGTTCGGTCCAGCACTCCAGCGCCAGGTTCTCGATGAAGCCGCAGTGGCCGCCGAGCGCCGGGGCGTCGAAGTTGACCACCGCGCCCCGCTCGTCAAGGCCGGCGAAGTGGCGGAACGGGATCACCGGGTCGTCCTGCGCCGTGATCACCGCCAGCGGCGACGGCGCCGCCCGCAGCATCTCCGGGCTCAGGGTGTAGGAGGCCACGTAGTCCCCGTAGCTCGCGTAGCCGGTGAAATCGGCGACGAAGCGCCTGGTGGTCTCGACGAAGGTCGGGATCGCGGCGTAGGGGCCGAAGTCGTAACGGCCGGGCCATGCCTGGTTCTTGGCCTCCAGCGTTTTGCGCCACTTGTCCAGGAAGTAGCGGCGGATCAGCAGCGGGCCCTGGTCGATAGCCTCCAGGGTGGCCTCCGGATTGATCGCCGGCGAAATGCCGATGACCAAGTCGGGCCGGATGCCGGCCGCCGGACCTTGCAGGCCCACCCGCAGGGCGAAGTTGCCGCCCAGGGAGAACCCGATCACCGCCAGCGGCGAGCTGCCGTCGATGCGGCGGATAGCCTGGAACGCCCCCAGCACCTCGTCCATCCGCGCCGAGTGGAACAGCTCCGGGTTGAGGGCGTGGGTGCCGCCATGGTCGCGCAGGTTGAGGCGGAACACGTTCCAGCCCTGGGCGTAGACCTGGCAGGCCATCGAGTACAGATACACCGACTCGTGGCTGCCTTCCCAGCCGTGGATCAGCACCGCCAGCCCGCGCGGCTTCACCCCCTCAGGGTGCCGCGAGTGGTAGCCGGTGAGGCGGACGCCCTCGCCGCAATCCAGGACGTGATGCTGCGCCGCCGCTTCCATGCCGTTGCCGCGCCGCAGCCACAGCCGCCGCCGCGGCCCCTTGGTGGCGAGCGCCGACTGCAGCTGGGGATGCGTCAGCACCCAGGGCGGACGGAACTGCGGGCGGTCGGAGCGGGCGGCGGTCATGGCGAGAACAGGCGGGTCAGGGTCCTTTCGTAGATCAGGCTGAGGCGGTCCAGGTCGTCGACGATTACGTGTTCGTCGATCTTATGGATGCTGTCGTTGATAGGGCCGATTTCGACGACTTCCGTACCCAACGGGGCGATGAAGCGCGCGTCGGAGGTGCCGCCGCCGGTGAAAAGCTCGGCGGTCAGGCCGCTCACCTCGCCGATTGCGCCCTGTGCCGCTTCAATCAGGCGGCCCTGGCGGGTCAGGAACGGCTCGCCGGTGTGCCACCAGTCGGCCTCGTAGCCTTGGAGGTGGCGGTCCAGTACGGCATGCACCCGTGCCTTGAGTCCGTTGGCGGTGGATTCGGTGCAGTAGCGGAAGTTGAAGATCGCCTCCGCCTCCCCCGGGATGACGTTGTTGGCGCCGGTGCCGGAATGGAAATTCGACACCTGAAACGAGGTCGGCGGGAAGTGCGCGTTGCCGCGGTCCCATTCGGTGGCCACCAGTTCGGCCAGGGCCGGCACCAGGCGGTGGATCGGGTTATCCGCCTTGTGCGGGTAGGCGACATGGCCCTGGCGGCCGTGCACCCGCAGGTTGCAGCCCAGCGAGCCACGCCGGCCGATGACGATCCGGTCGCCCAGCCGCGCGTTGCTGGAGGCCTCGCCGACGATGGCGTAGTCCGGCCTGATGCCGCGCGCGCGCAGCACCTCGGCGACGTGGCGGGTGCCGTGGCGGGCCATTCCCTCCTCGTCGCTGGTGAGCAGGAAGGCCAGGGTGCCGCTCAGGGTGCCGCGCGCCAGCAGCCGCTCGGCGGCACAGACCATTGCCGCCAGGCCGCTCTTCATGTCGGCGGCGCCGCGGCCGTACAGCACACCGTCGCGGATCTGCGGGACGAACGGGTCGCTGCTCCAGCGCTCCAGCGGCCCAGTCGGCACCACGTCGGTGTGGCCGGCCAGGATCACCAGCGGCCCGCCGCTGCCCAGGGTGGCCCACAGGTTGGTCACCCCTTCGCAATTGAGCCACTCGAGATGGAAGCCGAGGCGGGTCAGGCGCGCCCCGATCAGTTCACAACAGCCGGCGTCGTCGGGAGTGAGGGAGCGGCGGGCGATCAGCTCGCGGGTGAGCTGCAGGGTGGGGGACTCGCTGGGCATCTAGGTGGACGGGGTTTGTAAACACATAGACTAGCAAGGCATGCTGGAGACCGCGAAAAAAACAGGGAGTCGGGCGTGACGGAAGTCGACCATATCGTGTCCATCGCCGACGTCATCCGGCTGGCGGTGGCGCCGGTGTTCCTGCTGTCCGGCATCGCGGCCCTGCTCAATGTGTTGACCAACCGCCTGTCCCGCATCGTCGACCGCGCCCGCCATCTGGAGACGGAGTTTCCCAGCGCCACGCCGGTCCGCATGGAAGCCCTGCGCGCCAGCCTGAACCGGCTGGCGCGCCGCGCCCGCCTGGCGAGTTGGGGGATCGGCTTGTGCACCAGCAGCGCCATCCTGATCAGCCTGGTCGTGGTGGTGCTGTTCATCGACGCGCTGATCAGCATCAACCTCGGCGGCTTGGTCGCCGCCCTATTCATCCTGGCGATGGGCACGCTGACGCTGGGACTGGTCTGCCTGCTGCGCGAGATCTACGCCGCCACCGTGCACCTGCGCATCGGCGAACCGGAGCCGGAGCACTTGCCTGCGGCGCAGCCGTAGGGGTTCAGCCTTTCGCCACCGCTTCGCGCAGCAGCTCGTTGATGCCGACCTTGCCACGCGTCTGCGCGTCGACGCGCTTCACGATCACCGCGCAGTTGAGGCTGTAGCGGCCGTTGTCGCGCGGCAGGGAGCCTGCGACCACCACGGCGTCGGCGGGCACGCGGCCGTAGCCGATCTCGCCGGTCTCGCGGTCGTAGATGGGGGTGCTCTGGCCGATGAACACGCCCATCGAGATCACCGCGCCTTTCCCGACCACCACGCCCTCGACGATTTCCGAGCGCGCGCCGACGAAGCAGTCGTCCTCGATGATGGTGGGGCTTGCCTGCAGCGGCTCCAGCACGCCGCCGATGCCGACGCCGCCGGACAGGTGCACGTTGGCGCCGATCTGGGCGCAGGAGCCGACCGTGGCCCAGGTGTCCACCATGGTGTTGCGGCCGACGTAGGCGCCGATGTTGACGTAGCTCGGCATCAGGACCGCGCCGGGGGAGACGTAAGCGCCGCGGCGCACCGCCGCCGGCGGCACCACCCGCGCGCCGAGCTGGCGGAACTGGGCATCGCTCCAGCCGTCGAACTTGAGCGGCACCTTGTCGTAGCCCGTCAGCCTGCCCATTTCGACCGGCTCGTTGTCGTGGAGGCGGAAGTACAGCAGCACCGCCTTCTTCAGCCACTCGTTCACCACCCAGCCCTGCGGCCCCGGCTCGGCCACCCGCGCCTGGCCGGCGTCGAGCAGGGCGATGACCGCTTCCACCGCGTTGCGGACGTGGGCTTCCTTGGGATCGAGCGAGGCACGCATTTCCCAGGCGTGCTCGACGATCACCTTCAATTGAGTCTGTTGGGTCTGTTCAGTCGCGTTCATTCTTCTTGACCGGCGGCCTGGCGGGCTCGGCGTCTGTGAGTGTGCGGATCAGCACCTCGCGCAGCTCCTCGATCAGATCCTCGTCGGTGATCGGCTTGTGGTCGCGGGTGGTAATGAAGAACACATCCTCGGCGCGCTCGCCGATGGTGCCGATCTTGGCGGCGTCGACCAGGATGCCGCGCCGGTGGAAAATGCGGCCGATCATCGACAGCAGGCCGGGCTGGTCGGCCGTGACCAGCTCGAGGATGCTGCGGTTGCGCGCCGGCTCCTGGCTGAAGCTCACCGTGGTGGGGGTATTGAAATGGCGCAGGCGCTGCGGCCGGCGGCGGTTGACGTCGACCACCGAGATGTTGGGATCGCCCAGCACCTGGCGCAGCGAGTCGCCGATTTCCTGGTAGCGGTGGGGGTTGTCGATCGCCCGGCCATCGCCCTCCATCACGACGTAGGAGTCGAGCACGTAGCCGTCGCCGGTGGTGTTGATGCGCGCGTCCAGGATGTTCAGGCCCAGGCGCGCCAGCACCCCGGTGGACAGCGCGAACAGGTAGTCGCGGTCGCGGGTGTAGACGAACACGGTGGTGCCGCCGGCGTCCAGGGTGTCCACCAGCACCAGCGGCAGCTTGTCGTCGGTGGCGGCCAGGATCGCCGGCAGGTGCCAGGCCAGCTCCTCGGGCGAATGACGCAGGAAGTAGTCGTTCTCGAAGCGCGCCCACACGGCGTCGGCCGCGGCCGCGTCGATGCCCTTGCCGTCGAGCAGGACCAGCGCCGCACGGCGCCGTTCGGACACCCGCTCCGCCTCGCTCACCGGGTTGTCCAGGCCGCGTTCGATCGCCTGCGCCGCCGCCCGGTACAGCTCGCGCAGCAGGCTGTCGCGCCAGGAGTTCCACAGCGCCGGATTGGTGGCGCGGATGTCGGCCACGGTCAGCAGCAGCAGGTAGTCGAGCCGGCAGCGGTCGCCCACGCGGCGGGCGAAGGTGGCCACTACCTCGGGGTTGCTGATGTCCTGCCGCTGGGCGGTGAGCGACATCACCAGGTGGTCGTGCACCAGCCACGACGCCAGCGCGGCATCGGCATGCGACAGGCCGTGATTGAAGCAGAACTTCTCCACGTCCTGCGCGCCCAGCTCGGAGTGGTCGCCGCCGCGGCCCTTGGCCAGGTCGTGGTACAGGCCGGCGATGTACAGCAGCTCCGGGCGCGGGATGCGCGCCATGACTTCGCTGTAGTAGGGCAGCTCGTGGCGGAACCTCTCCATCGCCATGCGCCGCAGGTTGCGGATCAGGTACAGCGTGTGCTCGTCGACCGTCAGCGTGTGGAACAGGTCGTACTGCATATGGCCGATGATGCGGCCGAATTCGGGCAGGTAACGGCCCAGCACGCCGTAGCGGTTCATGCGGCGCAGGGCGTGGGTGAGGCCGTTGCCTTGCTGGAACAGGCCGATGAACAGCGTCCGCGCCCGCACGTCGTCGCGGTGCCCTTCGATCAGCTTGCGGTCGCCCCGGATCAGCCGCAGGGTGGCGGCGCGCACCCCCTCGATCTCGGGATGCCGCTGCATCAGCGCGAAGATCTCGATCAGCGCCGCCGGCTGCTTCTGGAACACGTCGTCGGCGCGCACCTCGATGTAGCCGCCGCGCAGCTGGAAGCGCGCGTTCAGTGGCCGCACCGCCGCCGCCTCGCCCTTGCCCAGGATGTCCTCCTCGAACAGCTGCAGCAGGAGGTCGTTGAGGCAGGACAGCGACTTGATCGTGCGGTAGTACAGCTGCATGAACTGCTCGACCGCCTTGTTATGGTCGGAGTCGACGTAGCCGAACAGTGCCGCCACCTTGATCTGGTGGTCGAACAGCAGCCGGTCCTCGTGGCGGCCGGTGATCATGTGCAGGGCGAAGCGGACGCGCCACAGGAAGTCCTGGCCGGCGAACAGCTCGTCGCATTCCTGCTTGCTGAGGAAGCCGCGGTTGCGCAGCTCGGTCAGGGTGATGGTGTTGAAGTGGCGCTTGGCCACCCAGGCCACGGTATGGATGTCGCGCAGTCCGCCGGGGCCTTCCTTGACGTTCGGTTCCAGCTTGTAGCCGGTGTCGTCATACTTGGCGTGGCGCCGCCGCTGCTCCTCCAGCTTGGCGCGGAAGAAGGCGTCCACCGGCCACATCTTGTCGGGCGTCATCGCCTCCTGCAGCGCGGCGAACAGGCCGGCGTCGCCGCACAGCGGCCGCGCCTCGATCAGGTTGGTAATGACGGTGATGTCCTGCGCCGCCAGTTGCGCGCACTCCTGCACCGTGCGCACACCGCTGCCGACCTCCAGGCCGATATCCCACAGGAAGGCGAAGAACTGCTCCAGCGCGGTCTTGTTGGCCTCCAGCGCGTGCTCATCGTGCAACACGAGCAGATCGATGTCGGAATGCGGCAGCAGCTCGGCGCGGCCGTAGCCGCCCACGGCGATCAGGGCCAGGCCTTCGGCCGACGCCCCGGAGGCGTCCTCCGGCAGGAACTGCAGCCAGGCCTGGCGCAGCACCTCGTCGACCAGGTGGGCACGGGCGTGCACCAGCGAATCCGAGGCGGCACCTTCCTGGAACAGACTCACCAGACGTTCGCGCCCCCAGTCCAGGGTGGCGCGGAAAGCCGCCACCGGCTTGAGCCCCTCGGTGCGCAGCCGCGCGCGCACCTTGCGCGCGGAGAAAACCGTGGAGGCCTCGTCGCCGGCCAAATCCAGTTCTGCTCCCATCAGGATGGTTTCCGTTTCCGTGGACGCACGGGCAGCCGGGATTTAACCACGAAACGGCTCCGGCACCTTCTCGTCCGCCCGCAGGGTGAGGACCTGGTGGCCGGTTTCGGTCACCAGCACGGTGTGCTCCCACTGCGCCGACAGCGAGTGGTCCTTGGTCACCACTGTCCAGCCGTCCGGCAGCAGCCGCACTTCCGGCCGCCCGGCATTGAGCATCGGCTCGACCGTGAACGTCATGCCCGGGACCAATTCAAGACCCGTGCCGGGCCGGCCGTAATGCAGGATCTGCGGCTCCTCGTGGAAGACCCGGCCGATGCCGTGGCCGCAGTACTCGCGCACCACCGAAAAACCATTGGATTCAGCTACTTGCTGCACTGCGTAGCCGATGTCGCCGAGGCGCGCGCCGGGCCGCACCTTGGCGATGCCGGCGAACATCGCGGCGCGGGTGACGTCGCTCAGCCGGCGCGCCAGCACGGAGGGTTCGCCGGCGAAGAACATCTGGCTGGTGTCGCCATGGAAGCCGTCCTTGATCACGGTCACGTCGATGTTGATGGCGTCCCCGCGCTTGAGCTGCTTGTCGCTGGGGATGCCGTGGCAGACCACGTGATTGACCGAGGTACAGATCGACTTGGGGAATGGCGGGCGGCCGCCCCCGCCGCCATAATTCAGCGGCGCCGGGATGGCCTTGAGCTCATCGACGATGAAGTCATGGCACAGCTTGTTCAGCGCCTCCGTGGTGACCCCGGGCTTGACGTGGGGGCCGATCATGCTCAGCACCGACGCGGCGGCGCGCCCGGCTTCCAGCATGAGGCGCTGTTCCTCTTGGTTCTTGATCGAAACCGGCATGTCCTGCGCAGGTACGTTGGGAGGGGGTGCGGCGGAAACTGTTGTTCCGCCAAGCTTTCTATGGTATAAAGCGCGCCGCCGCAAGGCAATAACGCGGAAGTGGTTTGTACGTTCGTAGTGTACTTCACTTCCGTGAATCCATCCGCGCCCGTCCCAGGGTGTCCGGCACGCCTCAACCAGGAACCGGATTCCGCGCGCGCGGTAAGCAATCAACCCTAGGAGAAGCAAGCAATGGCCAGCATCACCATGCGCCAGTTGCTGGAGGCCGGCGTTCACTTCGGCCACCGCACGCGCTATTGGAACCCGAAGATGGAATCCTACATTTTCGGCTCCCGCAACAAGATTCACATCATCAACCTCGAGCATACGCTGCCGTTGTTGAAGGAGGCCTGCTCCTTCGTCGGCAAGCTCGCCGCCAACGGCGGCCGCGTCCTCTTCGTCGGCACCAAGCGCGCCGCGCGCGAGGCGATCGAGGCCGAGGCGCAGCGCGCCGGCATGCCCTACGTCAGCCAGCGCTGGCTGGGTGGCACGCTGACCAACTTCAAGACCATCAAGGGCTCGATCAAGCGCCTGACCGAGATGGAGAAGCGGATCGAGGACGGCAGCATCAACCGTCTCTCCAAGAAGGAGCAGCTGCTCTTCACCCGCGAGCTGGAGAAGCTGCGCAAGTCCTTGGGCGGCATCAAGATTATGCCGAGCCTGCCGGACTGCCTGTTCGTCATCGATACCGGCTACGAGAACATCGCCGTGTCCGAGGCGCGCAAGCTCGGCATCCCGGTGGTGGCGGTGGTCGACACCAACAACAACCCGGACGGCATCGACGTGGTGATCCCGGGCAACGACGACGCCACCCGCGCCATCAAGGTCTACGCCCAGTGCATCGCCGACGCCATCATCGAAGGCAAGGGCACCAATACTGTCGGCCATGCCGAGGAAGTGGTGGAATTGGCGGACGACGCCAGGCCGGCCGGCAAGCCGCGCCGCCCGCGCAAGCCCGGCGCCAAGCCCGAGAAGGCCGAAGCCTGACGAATCGTTCAGGCCCGGGCGCCGCCCGGGCCTGACACGTTCTCGCCTCGTGCGGCCGCTAGGCTGGGAGGCGGGCACCCCAACGACTGGAATACTGGAACTATGAGCACACCCGTAACCGCCGCACTGGTGAAGGAACTGCGCGAGCGCACCGGCGCCGGCATGAGCGATTGCAAGAAGGCGCTGGAAGCCACCGCTGGCGACATCGACGCCGCCGCCGAGAAGCTGCGCATGGATGGCGCCGCCAAGGCCGACAAGAAGGCCGGCCGCACCGCGGCCGAGGGCGTGATCGCCATCGCCGCCAACGCCGAGGCGGTGGCCCTGGTGGAAGTCAACTCGGAAACCGACTTCGTCGCCAAGGGCGCCGATTTCCGCGCCCTGGCCAACGCCGCCGCGCAGGCCGCCCTCAAGCACCGTCCGGCCAGCCTGGAAGCCCTGGTGGCGCTCAAGGACGGCGGTCAGACCCTCGACGAGAAGCGCCGCGAAATGGTGGCGAAGATCGGCGAAAACATCACTATCCGCCGCTTCGAGGTGGTGCAGGCCGCCGGCGGCGCCCTGGCGACCTACGTCCACCCCGGCGACAAGATCGCGGTGGCGGTGGCCTTCGAATCCGGCGAGACCGAGCTGGCCCGCGACGTCGCCATGCACATCGCCGCGATGTCGCCGCGCCATCTGGACGCCGCCGCGGTCCCGGCCGACGTGGTGGAGAGCGAGCGCAAGATCATCGAGGCGCAGACCGCCGAGCAGTCCGCCGGCAAGCCAGCCGAGATCGTGGCCAAGATGGTCGACGGCAAGCTGCGCAAGTTCCTGGCCGAGATCACCCTGCTGGGCCAGCCCTTCGTCAAGGACCAGGACCAGACGGTGGAGAAGCTGCTCAAGTCGAAGAATGCTGCAGTGAAGCAATTCGTGCGCATGGCGGTGGGCGAGGGCATCGAGAAGAAGAAGACCGACTTCGCCGCCGAGGTGTTGGCGCAGGCAGGTATCAAGCAGTAACTGCCCCTGTTCAGCTGCGATTCACGCAAGACTTGCGAATCTTGCGTTAGAATTCGCGCCAAGTCGTTGAGTATCAAGGCAAGGCCCCGGCGACGGGGCCTTGCTTTAAGTGTCGCCCCATAACCGGAGTCCATCCTTGAGTCCGCAGCCCGCCTACCAGCGCATCCTCCTCAAGCTCTCTGGAGAAGCGTTGATGGGGGCCATGGACTACGGCATCTCGCCCGAGGTGATGTCGCGCCTGGCGCACGAGATCAAGGAAGTGATCGACCTGGGGGTGCAGGTCGCCGTCGTGGTGGGCGGCGGCAACATCTTCCGCGGCGAAGGCCTCGCGCGCGCCGGCATGGACCGTGTCACCGGCGACCAGATGGGCATGCTGGCCACGGTGATCAACGCCCTGGCGATCCAGGACGCGGTGGAGCGCATCGGCCTGTCGGCACGGGTGCAGTCCGCCATCCGCATCAACGAGGTGTGCGAGGACTACATCCGGCGCCGCGCCATCCGGCACCTGGAGCGCGGCCGGGTGGTGGTGTTCGCCGCCGGCACCGGCAACCCGTTCTTCACCACCGATTCCGCCGCGGCCCTGCGCGCGATCGAGGTCAACGCCGACCTGCTGCTCAAGGCGACCAAGGTGGACGGCGTCTATACCGCCGATCCGCACAAGGACGCCCAGGCCAAGCGCTACGACACGCTGAGCTACGACGAGGCGCTGGACCGGCGTCTCGGCGTGATGGACCAGACCGCGCTGGTGCTGTGCCGCGACCACAAGATCAAGCTGCGGGTGTACGACCTGGACCGGGCCGGCGCGTTGATGCGCATCGTCACCGGCGACACCAGCATCGGCACCCTGGTAACCACGTGAGACGTGAGACGTGAGACGGCAAAAGCAACGGCGGGACGGCAGCGCTTTTCGCTTGCGTCTCACGTCTCACGTCTCACGTCTCACATAATCCAGCAATGCGCCATGATCATGGCGGAGCCCCACAATGATTGACGACATCAAGAAAGACGCCACCCAGCGCATGCAGAAGTGCGTGGACGTCCTCAAGCAAGCCCTGACCAAGCTGCGCACCGGCCGCGCCAACACGGCGCTGCTCGAGCACGTGCGGGTCGACTACTACGGCAACGAGACCCCGCTGACCCAGGTGGCCAGCGTGGTGGTCGAAGACGCCCGCACCATCTCGATCTCGCCATGGGAGAAGAATCTGGTGCAGACCATCGAGAAGGCCATCCTCGCCTCCGACCTCGGCCTGACGCCGAACACCGCCGGCACCACCATCCGCATCAACCTGCCGCCCCTGACCGAGGAGCGCCGGCGGGACCTGATCAAGGTGGTGAAGGCGGAGACCGAACAGGCCCGCGTCGCCATCCGCAACGTGCGCCGCGACGCCAACCAGGACATCAAGGACCTGGCCAAGGAGAAGCTCATCACCGGCGACGAGGAAAAGAAGGGCGAGGCCGAGGTGCAGAAGCTGACCGACCAGTACGTCGCCAAGGCCGAAGAGGTGATGGCGGCGAAGGAAAAAGAGCTGCTGGCCGTCTGAAGTCCGCGCCGACCCCGACGTGACCCGCGAACCGCTGCAACTGACGGAGCCGCGCCTGCCGCGGCACGTCGCCGTCGTCATGGACGGCAACGGCCGCTGGGCCAAACAGCGGCACAAGGCGCGAGCGCTCGGCCATCGCGCCGGCGTCGGCGCGGCCCGGCGCATCGTCCGTGCCTGCCATCGGCGCGGCGTCGAGGTGCTGACCCTGTTCGCCTTCAGCCAGGAGAACTGGCAGCGCCCGCCGCTGGAAGTACGCCTGCTGATGGAGCTGTTCGTGCGCACCCTGCAGCGCGAGATCGAAAGCCTGCACAAGAACCGGGTGCGCATCCGCTTCATCGGCGACCATCACGACTTCCCGCCATCGCTGCGCGAAATGATGCGCAAGGCCGAGGAGCGCACCGGCGCCAATGACGGCCTGCTGCTGCTGATCGCGGCAGGCTACGGCGGTCAATGGGACATCGCCCAGGCGGCCCAGCGCCTGTGCGCGGAAGGCCTGCCCATCACCCCCGCCAACCTGGAAACACGGCTGGTCACCGCCGGCTTGCCGCATCCCGACCTGCTGATCCGCACGGGCGGCGAGCGGCGCGTCAGCAATTTCCTGCTGTGGCAGCTCGCCTACAGCGAACTCTACTTCAGCGACGTGCTGTGGCCGGACTTTGACGAGGCGGAGTTCGACAAGGCCCTGGGCTGGTATGCCGGGCGCGAGCGCCGCTTCGGGCGGGTTCCGGAAAGCGCATAGTGCTGCTGCAGCGCGTCATCACCGCCCTGATCCTGCTGCCGCTGGTGCTCGGCGCCATCTGGTACGCCGGGCCGGCCGGGCTGTACCTCCTGTTCGGCGCGGCCGCCCTGCTTGCGGCCTGGGAATGGACCGCCCTGATGGGACTGGGCCAAGCCGCGGCGCAGAGGGTTCTGTACCTGCTGTTGAGCGCGGCGGTTCTAGCCGCCGCCTGGCTGGTGCGCGCTGCCTGGCCGTGGATCGCCGGGGCCGGCGTGCTGTGGTGGCTGTGCGCCCTGTGTCTGTTCCCGGGCTTCCCCGGCAACCTGCAGCGCCACCGCCCGGGCGCGGTCGCTCTGGGCCTGGTCGGACAGGTGCTGTGGGTGCCCGCGATCCTCTCGCTGTCCGTATTGCGCGGCATGCCCGACGGCGCGCTGCGCCTGATCTACGTGTTCGCCCTGGTGTGGGCCGCCGATGTCGGCGCTTACCTCGCCGGCCGTAACTTCGGCCGCAACAAGCTGGCGCCGAACATTTCGCCGGGCAAGACCCGCGAAGGTGTGATCGGCGGGCTGCTGCTGTGTGCGGCGTACGCCGTGGCGGCGGGTGCCTACGTGTTCCGGCCGGCCTCCCCGGCGCAGCTGCTGCCGGTGGTGGCGCTAAGCCTGGCGGTGGCGGCCCTGTCGGTGGTCGGCGACCTCGGCATCAGCATGTTCAAGCGCCTGTCCGGCATCAAGGACAGCGGCAAGCTGCTGCCGGGTCACGGCGGCATCCTCGACCGGGTGGACAGCCTGCTCGCCGCGGCGCCGGCCATGGCGCTGGGCCTGCGCTGGCTCGGCCTGTGACATCCGGCGCGGCCCCGCCGTCGCCGCTTCGAGCGCGCGGCGCGGTTCTTGGGTATCTTTGCGGGGTTCGAGGTCCTGCAGCGGCGCCGGCCCGCGGTTCGCGGCCGGCCGGCGGCATTTTTTGCAGGCCGGGACCGGCGTTCGTCGCCGGCGTCCGGCCAGGAGCGTGGTGAATGTTGGTCGATTTTTTCCGCAGCGTGGCGGCCTTCGTCGTCGCCATCGGCGTGCTCGTGGCCTTCCACGAGTTCGGTCATTTCTGGGTGGCCCGGCGTTTCGGCATCAAGGTGCTGCGTTTTTCCGTCGGCTTTGCCGGCGGCGCATTCAAGCCCCTCTGGCAGTGGCGCGGGCGCGACGGCGTGGAATACCAGATCGGGTCCATCCCGCTGGGCGGCTACGTCAAGCTGCTCGACGAGCGCGAGGGACCGGTGGCCGAGGCGGAGCTGCCGCGTGCCTTCAACCGCCAGCCGGTGGGGGTGCGCATCGCCGTGTTCGCCGCCGGCCCCGCTTTCAACTTCCTGCTCGCGGTCTTGTTCTACTGGGCGCTGTACGCCGCCGGGATTCCCGATATCAAGCCCTTGCTGGGCGAACCGGGCAAGGCCACTCCCGCCGCCGCCGCCGGGCTGCACGAAGGCGACGAGGTGGTCGCCCTGGATCAGCGCAGCATCGCCGGCTGGGACGATCTCCACACGGCGGTGCTCGCCGGTTCGCTGTTCCGCGACCGGCTCGGTCTGGCGGTGAAAGACCGCGCCGGCACTTTGCGCGAGGTGTCGCTCGACCTGCGCAAGGTGCGTGTTGATCCCCAATACCTGTTCGAAGACCTTGGACTGCAACCCTACGAACCGCCGCTGAGCCCGGTGCTCGGCCGCATCGTCCCGGGTGGCCCGGCGGACCAGGCCGGACTCAAGAGCGGCGACCGGGTGCTGTCGATCGACGGCAACCCGGTGGTCAAGTTCCAGCAGCTGCACGGGGCGTTCGCCGACCGCGGCGGACAGGTAGTGAAGCTGGAGGTGCAGCGGGGCCAGGAGCGGGTGCAGGTCTCGGTGATCCCGGGGCCGCTCGACAACGGCAAGGCCCACTACGTCGGCATCGGGGTCGAACGCCAGCAGATAGCGGCGGACGAAGAGTTGTGGCACGATCTGCAGTCTCGGCAGCAGTACGGTCCGGTGACCGCGCTGCGCGTGGCTTTGCGCAAGACCGGGGACATGACCGTGCTGGTGGTCGGGTTCCTGTACCGCATGGTGCTGGGCGACATTTCCATCAAGAACATCGGCGGACCGATCAATACCGCTCAGGCTGCCGGTTATTCGGCGAGCATTGGCTTGTCGGCGTTTCTCGGTTTCGTGGCCTTTGTCAGCCTCAACCTAGGCATCGTGAACCTGCTGCCGGTGCCTCTGCTGGACGGCGGGCAGATTCTTTACGGCCTGGTGGAACTGGTGAAAGGGTCGCCACTGTCGGAGCGGGCTCAGACGTTCGGAATGCAGATTGGGCTGACTTTGCTGGTGCTGTTGATGGGGCTGGCTTTCTACAACGATTTAGCGCGCCTTATAGGATAGGCTGACCCGGAATGGGCTTTAACAGATCTGGACGACGCGGGGTTGTTTTCGCCTTTGGTCTCATCGCCGCCCTCGCGCTGCAGGGCGCCGCGTGGGCGATCGAGCCGTTCAAGATCCGCGAGATCCGCGCCGAAGGCCTGCAGCGCCTGGAAATCGGCACGGTGCTCACCTACCTGCCGCTGTCGGTGGGGGACGAGCTCAACGATGCCACCTCGCGCGAGGCGATCCGCGGGCTGTACGGTTCCGGCCTGTTCCAGGATGTGGAGCTGACGCGCGACGGCGACGCCCTGGTGATCAAGGTCAAGGAACGCCCCGAGATCGCCAGCTTCAGCCTCAAGGGCAACGACAAGATCGGCGGCGACGAGCTCAACAAATCGCTGAAGGACCTCGGCCTGGCACAGGGCGAGCTGTACAAGCGCGAGCTGCTCGACCAGGTGGAGCAGGAGCTGCGACGCCAGTACATGGCCAACGGCTACTACGACGTCGACGTCGATACCCATGTCGATCCGCTGCCGAACAATCGCGTCGACATCAAGATCCAGGTCACCGAGGGCCACGTCTCCAAGATCAAGGAGATCAACGTCCTTGGCAACAAGGCCTTCCCCAAGGAAGTGCTGCTGCAGCAGCTCAAGCTGCAGACCAGCACGTGGTGGAAGCTGTTCCAGAAGAGTGACCGCTATTCCAAGCAGCAGCTGGGCGGCGACCTGGAGAGCCTCAGCTCCTACTACCAGGACCGCGGTTACCTGCAGTTCAACATCACCTCGGTGCAGGTGGCGCTGTCGCCGGACAAGAAGGACATCTACATCACCCTCAACGTGGAGGAGGGCGACAAGTACACGGTCAAGGACCACCGTTTCTCCGGCGACATCATCCTCAACGAGGAATTCCTCAACCGCCTGGTGAGCACGCCGGACGGCAGCCAGTTCTCGCGCAAGGAGGCCACCGAGAGCGCCGACCGCGTCGAGGCGGCGCTGTCCGACATCGGCTACGCCTTCGCCAAGGTGACACCGCTGCCCGAGGTGGACGAATCGAAGAAGCAGGTATCGCTCAACTACTACGTCGAGCCCGGCAAGCGCGCCTACATCCGCCACATCAACTTCTCCGGCAACGCCGGTACCAACGACGAAACGCTGCGCCGCGAGATGCGCCAGCTGGAGGCGTCGCCGTTCTCCAAGAGCGCGGTGGAGCGTTCGCGCGTGCGCCTGCAGCGCCTGCCGTTCATCGAGTCGGCCGAGGTCGAGACCAAGCCGGTGCCCGGCACCGACGACCTGGTTGACCTGGAGTACAAGGTCAAGGAACGCCAGCCCGGCCAGATCCAGTTCGGCGTCGGCTATTCCGGTTCGCAGGGCTTCCTGATCAGCGCCAGCGTCAGCAACTCGAACTTCCTCGGTACCGGCAACACCGTCGCCATCACCGCGGAGAACAGCTACCTGTCCCGGCAGCTCAACCTGAGCTGGACCAACCCGTATTTCACCTCGGACGGCATCAGCCAGACCATCTCCACCTATTACCGCCGGTCCAAGGGCGTGATCCGCTTCAGCTCTGGCTTCGATTACGACGTGCTGGGCGCCGACCTCACCTACGGCATCCCGCTGTCCGAATTCACCTTCCTGCGCCTGGGCGGCGGCGTATCGCGCACCGCGCTACAGACCTTCCCGACGCTGTCCTCGGACCAGGTGCTGGACTTCGTCATCAACAACGGCACGGTGTTCAACGAATACCAGCTCCGCACCGGCATCGCGCGCGATACCCGCAACCGCACCTTCTTCGCCAGCAGCGGCTCGCTGTCGCGTCTGAATGTCGACATCTCCATTCCCGGCAGCGACCTGCTGTATTACAACGCCAGCCTGCAGCAACAGCAGTATTTCTCGCTGCCGTACAAGTTCTTCGTGGCGTTCGACGGCACCGTGGGCTACATCAATGCCTACGGCAAGAGCCACGCGGTGCCGCCGTACCAGAACTACTTCGCCGGCGGTCCCAACACCGTGCGCGGCTATCGCGACGGCACGCTGGGCCCGCGGGATACCCCCAACGGCAATCCGTTCGGCGGCAAGCTGCGCAGCACGGCCCAGACCGAACTGGTGTTCCCGCTGCCCATCGTCAGCGACAACAAGACCACGCGCATGGGCTTCTTCTACGACGTGGGCAACGTCTTCGCCGAGGGCGGCGATTTCAAGGCGGCACAGTTGCGCCAGTCCACCGGTCTCGCCTTCGCCTTCTTCACGCCGATCCTCGGTCTGCTCGATTTGAGCTACGCTTTCCCCCTCAACGCCAAGCCGGGCGACCAGACCGAGCACTTCCAGCTGACCTTCGGCCAGGGCTTCTGAAGCACCACACCATTGGACGTACCAACCAGAGAGAAGAGAGTCATGATGCAACAGCGTATTTGTGCAGCCTTTGCTTTCGCCGCGGTGATGCTGTTTGCGGCCGCCCCGGCTTCCGCCGACGACAAGATCGCCGTGGTCCGCTTCGGCGACCTGGTGCAGAACTCGCCGCAGTACAAGGGCGCGGCGGTGAAGATGAAGGGCGAGTTCGACAAGCGCAAGGATGAGCTGGACGCCCAGGGCAAGCAGTTCAGCGAGGACGCGCAGAAGTTCCAGCGCGACGCCGACACCATGACCCCCGACCAGCGCGCCAAGATGGCCAAGGACCTGGACTCCCGCAAGGTGGATCTGGGCTATGCCCAGCAGAAATTCCAGGAAGACCTGCAGGCCCGTGACCACGAGCTGTTCCAAGGGGTCATGAGCAAGATCAAGGACGTGATCTACCAGGTCGCCAAGGAGAAGGGTTACGACCTGGTGATCCAGGACCCGGTGTACAGCACCCCCACCATCGACATCACCGATGAGGTGCTCAAGCGCCTCACCGCCCAGGCGGCCCCCGCCAAGTAAACGCGGCGGCGGCCCGCAAAGCCAGTGGCGGCATGGCCGCGGACACGGCAGGCGCCATCCATACCCTGGGCGAGCTGGCGCAGCGCTTCGGCCTGAAGCTGCGCGGCGACGCCGGGCTGCGGATCGCCGGGGTCTGTTCGCTCAGTCCCGGCAAGCCCGATTGCCTGGGTTTCTGCGCCGACCCACGCCTGCGCGGCGAATTGGCGCAGACCCGCGCGGGGGCGGTGGTGCTCGGCGGCCGCGACGCGGAAGCCTTCACCGGCAACGCCTTGGTAGCGCAGGATCCGGCGCTAGCCTTCGCCCGTGTCGCCGCGCTGTACGACCCCAGCCGGGAATTCCAGCCGGGGCGGCACCCCAGCGCGGTGGTTGCCGCGGGCGCTCAGATCGGCGCCGGCTGCTGGATCGGGCCGCTGGCGGTGATCGAGGACGGCGCCCGGATTGGCGACAACAGCTTCATCGGCCCGCATTGCGTGGTCGGCCGGGACGCCGAGGTCGGGCCGGACAGCCGGCTGGAGGCCCAGGTGTACCTGGGCGCGCGCAGCCGTCTCGGCGCGCGCTGCCACGTGCAGCCCGGCGCGGTGGTTGGCGGGCGCGGCTTCGGCCTGGCGCGTACGCCGGCGGGCTGGGAGGAAGTGCCGCAGCTCGGCGCGGTGGTGGTGGGCGACGACGTCGAAATCGGCGCCAACACCAGCATCGACCGCGGTGCGCTGGACGACACGGTGATCGAGGACGGCGTCAAGCTCGACAATCAGATCCAGATCGCGCATAACTGCCGTATCGGTGCGCACACCGCCATCGCCGCCTGCGTCGGCATCGCCGGCAGCACCGTCATCGGACGGCGCTGCATGATCGGTGGCGCGGCCGGCATCGGCGGCCACCTGCGAATCGCCGACGATGTGGTGATCCTGGGGCGGGCGATGGTGACCAAGTCGCTGACCGCGCCCGGCGTCTACGGTTCGGGCCTGCCGGTCATGCCGGCGCGGGAATGGCGCAAACTGGTGGCGCGCGTGCGCCGGCTGCATCATTTCGAGCAACAGCTGGAAACGATCAGGAAGAAACTCAGGCTTGAAACATCCGGAGATGCGAGTGAGCCAGACGATTTTTGACATCCGCGAGATCATGGGGATGCTCTCGCACCGCTACCCATTCCTGCTCGTCGACAGGGTCATCGCCTACGACAAGGGCAAATCGCTGGTGGCGGTCAAGAACGTGTCCTTCAACGAGCCGTTCTTCCCCGGACACTTCCCCGAGGTGCCGACCATGCCCGGCGTGCTGATCCTGGAAGCGCTGGCACAGGCCTGCGGCGTGCTCACCTCGCAGGAGACCGGCATCCGCGACGGTTCCGGCGTGATCTTTTATTTCGCGGGCATCGACAACGCCCGTTTCAAGCGCATCGTGGTGCCCGGCGACCAGCTGGTGCTGCACGTCAAGATCGACAAGATCAAGCGCAACCTGTGGCGCTTCATTGCCAAGGCCACGGTCGACAACGAGCTGGCCTGCGAGGCCGACCTGATGTGCGTGCTCAAATACCCGGCCAACTACGAAGCGGCCGCCGCCGCCGTGGTCGAGACCCAGGCCGAATGAGCGCGGAACGGAACGGCGGCGGCGGCCAGGGCGGGATCCATCCGACCGCCGTCATCGATCCTGCCGCCGAGATCCATGCGGGGGTGGAAATCGGCCCCTACACGGTGATCGGGGCGGGCGTGGTGGTGGGCGAAGGCTGCTGGATCGGCCCGCACGTGGTGCTGCAGGGGCCGATGACGCTGGGCAAGCGCAACCGCGTGTTCCAGTTCGCCTCGCTGGGCGAGATCTCGCAGGACAAGTCCGCCCGCCGGGAGGACCCGACCCGGGTCGAGATCGGCGACGACAACACCATCCGCGAATACGTCACCATCCAGCGCGGCACGCTCAAGGATCAGGGCGTGACCCGCATCGGCAACGACAACTGGGTCATGGCCTATTCACACATCGCCCACGACTGCCGCATCGACGACCACACGGTGATGGCCAACGGCTCGACCCTGGCCGGCCACGTCCACATCGAGGACTACGTGGTACTGGGCGGAGCCACCCTGATCCACCAGTACTGCCGGGTGGGCGCGCACAGCTTCTCCGCCGGCGGCAGCGGCATCACCCGTGACGTGCCGCCGTTCGTGGTGGTGCAGGGCAACCCGGCGGCGCCACGCGGCATCAACATCGAGGGCATCCGCCGCCGCAGCTTCACCGCCGACGACATCAGCGACATCAAGCACGCCTACCGCACGGTATTCCTGGCCGGCCTGCGCATCGACGAGATCCGCGCCGAGCTGGCCGAACCGGCCGCGCGCTCGGCGCACGTGCGGCGCATGCTCGAATTCGTGGAAAGCTCCAAGCGATTGATACAGAAGTAGCGACGGCCGGAGCGTCGATTGGCAGTCCGCAAATGAACGCAAATAAACGCAAATGCAGAGAAGTCATAGCCACATGATTTGCGTTCATTTGCGTTTATTTGCGGACTGTTTTGGCTTGCGAGCGGCATAGCTCAACAGATGAGCTCAAGCGCCATCCGGTTCGCGATCGTGGCCGGGGAAGCCTCCGGCGACATCCTGGGCGCGGCCCTGATCCGCGCGCTGCGCGTGCGCTACCCGCAAGCGCAGTTCTACGGCGTCACCGGGCCTCGCATGCGCGAGGCCGGCTGCGACAGCGTCGCCGGTATCGACCGCCTGTCGGTGATGGGACTGGCCGAGGTGCTGCCCAAGCTGCCGGACATCCTGCGCCTGCGGCGCGATTTGCGGCGGCGTTTCGCCGGCGACCGGCCGGATTGCCTGATCGGCATCGACGCGCCCGATTTCAACCTGGGGCTGGAGCGCGGCCTGCGCCGCGCCGGCATCCCCACCGTGCACGTCGTCAGCCCGAGCGTGTGGGCCTGGCGGCCGGGCCGCGTCAAGGGCATCGCGCGCGCGGTCGACCTGATGCTGTGCCTGTTCCCGTTCGAGCCGAAGTTTTACGCCGCGCACCGCGTGCGTGCGGTGTATATAGGCCACCCCCTGGCCGAGGAGCTGGACCAGCCGGTCAGCCGCGACGAGGCACGCCGGCGCCTCGATCTGCCGCCGGGACCGTGCGTCGCGATGCTGCCCGGCAGCCGCGGCGCCGAGCTCAAGTACCTGGCGGAGCCGTTCGCCCGGACCGCCGCCTGGCTGGCACAGCGCCAGCCGGAGCTCAGCTTCGTGGTGCCGCTGGCCAAGCCCTCGCTGCGGCCGCTGTTCGAACAGGCGGTGGCGGCGCACGCGCCGGGGCTGCGCTGGCGCCTGGTGGACGGCCATTCGCGCGAGGCCATGCGTGCCGCCGATGCCGTGCTGCTGGCGTCGGGCACCGCCACCCTCGAATGCCTGCTGCTGGACCGGCCGATGGTCGTCGGCTACCGTGTGTCGGCCTTCAGCGCCGCCCTGGTGCGGACGCTGAAGCTGATTAAAATCGACCATGTGAGCCTGCCCAACCTGCTCTGCCGAGAAGCCGTGGTGCCCGAATTCCTGCAGGAGCAGGCCGATGCCGCGCAAATGGGGCCCGCGCTGCAACACCTGCTGACCGACGCCGCGGCGCGCGAGCGCCAGACCGCGCAGTTCGCCGCGGTGCGGCAGGAATTGAAGCGTGACGCCGCCGCCGCCGCGGCGGCGGCGATCGGCGACCTGATCGGGAAATGACCGGACTCAGCGCGGGTATCGACGAGGTGGGCAGGGGCTGTCTGGCCGGGCCGGTGTTCGCCGCCGCCGTGATCCTGAAGCCCGGCCATGGCATCGCCGGCCTGCGCGATTCCAAGCAGCTCACCGCCTTGCGGCGCGAGGAGCTGGCGCCGCAGATCCGGCGCAACGCGCTGGCCTGGGCGATCGGCATGGCCAGCGTGGAGGAGATCGACCGGCTCAACATCCTGCGCGCCACCTTCCTGGCCATGTCCCGGGCGGTGCGGGCGCTGGCGCCGCGTCCCGCGCTGTGCCTGGTCGACGGCAACCGGGCGCCGGAGCTGGGCCTGCCGGTGTGCACCATCGTCGGCGGCGATGCCACCGAGGAATCGATCATGGCCGCCTCCATCGTCGCCAAGGTGGCCCGCGACGCCGAGCTGCGCCACCTGGACGGCCTGTTCCCGCACTACGGCTTCGCCCGCCACAAGGGTTACGCCACCGGCGAGCACCTGCGGGCCCTGCGCCGGTTCGGTCCCTGCGAGCTGCACCGGATGAGTTTCGCGCCGTGCGCGCAGACCGGTTTCCAGTTCGGCGCGGACATCAAAGCGGAAGCGGCAAGCTGATGTTCGTCCACCTGCATCTGCACACCGAATTCTCGCTGGTCGACAGCCTGATCCGGGTCGAGCCGCCAGCGCGCAAGAGCCCGGGCAGCAACGTGCAGTCGCTGACCGCCCGCGCGGCCGAGCTCATGCTGCCGGCCCTGGCCATCACCGACCAGGACAACCTGTTCGCGATGGTCAAGTACTACAAGCTGGCGGAAGGCGCAGGCATCAAGCCGATCGTCGGCGCCGACGTCTGGCTGCAGGAACGGCAGGAAGGCGAGAGCCCGGAGCGGGTGACGCTACTGGTGCAGAGCCAGACCGGCTACCGCAACCTCACCCGCCTGATCTCGCGCGCCTACGGCGAAGGCCAGGGCCGCGGCCGGCCGCAGCTCCGGCGCGAGTGGCTGGAGGAGGCAAGCTCCGGCCTCATCGCGTTGTCGGGCCGCCACGGCGGCATCGGCATGGCCTTGCTGGCCGGCAAACTGGAGCGGGCGGACGAAGCCGCGGCCTGGTGGCAGCGCGCGTTCCCGGACCGCTGCTATCTCGAGATCACCCGCTGCGGCCGGCCCGACGACGAGACCCACCTGCAGGCGGCAGTGGCCTTCGCCCGCCGCAGCGGCCTGCCGGTGGTGGCCAGCAACGACGTGCGTTTCCTCAAGCGCGAGGACTTCGAGGCGCACGAAGCACGCGTATGCATTGCCCAGGGCCGCGTGATCAACGACGAACGCCGGCCGCGCGAGTACTCGCCGGAGCAGTACCTGAAATCGACGGAGGAGATGGCCGGGTTGTTCGCCGACCTGCCGGAGGCGCTGGAAAACTCGGTCGAGATCGCGCGCCGCTGCACCCTGAGCCTGAAGTTCGGCCAGGTCTACCTGCCGGACTTCCCGGTGCCGGCGGGAATGAGCACCGCCGAGTACCTGCGCCAGCGTGCCCACGAAGGCCTGCGGCACCGCCTGCAGGACCACCCGCCGGCGCGGCCGGAGGAGGATTACCGGCAGCGGCTCGACTACGAGCTGGGCGTGATCGAGAAGATGGGCTTCGCCGGCTACTTCCTGGTGGTGTCCGACTTCATCGCCTGGGCCAAGAGCAACGGCGTGCCGGTAGGGCCCGGCCGCGGTTCCGGCGCCGGCTCGCTGGTGGCCTACTCGATCGGCATCACCGACCTCGACCCGCTGCCCTACAACCTGCTGTTCGAGCGCTTCCTCAACCCGGAACGCGTGTCGATGCCGGACTTCGACGTCGACTTCTGCATGGAGGGACGCGACCGCGTCATCGAATACGTGGCGCAGCGTTACGGTCGCGACCACGTCAGCCAGATCATCACCTACGGCAGCATGGCCGCCCGCAACGTGGTGCGCGACGTCACCCGCGTGCTGGGTCATCCCTACGGCATGGGCGATCGCATCGCCAAGCTCATCCCCGGCATCCCCGCCTTCAAAGGCGAGGCTGAGAAAGCCGGCCGCTCGACGCTCGAGCATGCCCTGATCAAGGTGCCGGAGCTGAAGCAGGTCTACGACGCCGACGAGGAGGTGCGGGCGATCATCGACCTCGGCATGGTGCTGGAGGACCTGACGCGCGGCGTCGGTGTGCACGCCGGCGGCGTGGTGATCGCTCCCAAGGCGCTGACCGAGTACACCCCCACCTTCTGCGAACCCGGCGGCGCCGGCCTGCGCTCGCAGTTCGACATGAAGGACCTGGAGACGGTGGGCCTGGTGAAGTTCGACTTCCTCGGCCTGCGCACCCTCACCATCATCCAGGCGGCGGTGGAGCAGATCAACGCGCGCCGGCCCGGCAGCAGGCTGGAGGTGCTGCAGCTGCCGCTGGACGATCCCAAGACCTATGCCCTGTATGCGTCCGGCGACACCACCGCCGTGTTCCAGATGGAATCGCAAGGCATGCAGCGGGCGTCCAAGGACCTCAAGCCGACCCACTTCGAGGACATCATCGCGCTGATCTCGCTCTACCGCCCCGGGCCGATGGAGCTGATCCCGGAGTACGTGGCGCGCAAGAACGGCAAAAAGCCCGAGTACCTGCACCCCGAAATGGAGCCTGTGCTGAGCAACACCCTCGGCATCGTGGTGTACCAGGAGCAGGTGATGCAGCTCGCGCAGCGCCTTGGCGGCTACACCCTGGGCGGCGCCGACCTGCTGCGGCGCGCCATGGGCAAAAAGAAGCCGGAGGAGATGGCGCAGCAGCGCGGCATCTTCGTCAAAGGTGCCACCGAGCGCGGCATCGACTCCGAGATTGCTTCGCAGGTCTTTGATCTGATGGAGAAATTCGCGGGTTACGGATTCAACAAGTCGCATGCCGCGGCGTACGCCCTGGTGTCCTACCAGACCGCCTGGCTGAAGGCGCACTACCCGGCGGAGTTCATGGCGGCCGTGATGTCGGCTGAAATGAACCACACCGACACGGTGGTGGTGATGCTGGACGAGTGCGAGCGCATGAAGCTCAAGGTGCTGGCGCCCGACATCAACCGCTCCGTTTACCGTTTCACGGTAAACGGAAAAGAGGAAATCCTCTATGGCCTCGGCGCGATCAAGGGGGTCGGCGAGGGCGCCCTGCAGGGGATTATCTTGGAACGCGACGCCAACGGCGCGTTCCACGACCTGTTCGACTTCTGCCGCCGCATCGACACCCGCAAGGTCAATAAACGCGTACTGGAGGCCCTGCTCTTCGCCGGCGCGCTCGATGGCTTGGGGCCCAACCGGCCGAGCCTGCTCAAGACCCTGCCGCAGGCCTTGCAACTGGCGGAACAGACAGCCGCCGGCGCCAGCGCCGGCCAGGACGACCTGTTCGGGCTCGGCGCCCCGGCCGCCGGTGCGGCGGCGACCGTGACGGCCGCGCAGGAGCCGGACTGGCCACCCAACGAGCGTCTGGCGCGCGAGAAGGAAGTGCTGGGGCTGTATTTCTCCGGTCATCCGATCCAGGTGCACCGCGAACTCATCGCCCAGATCTGTTCGGGTACCATCAAGGCCCTGATCGGCGATTGTGCCGCACCCACCGGCGGCTTCGGGGGCGGCGGCGACGACGAGGACGGCCCGCCGGCGCCCCGTCGTGGTGCACGCAAGACCGTGATGCTGGCCGGCTGGCTCGCCGACATCCGCAACGTGGGGGGCGAAAGACCGGGCAAAATCATCGTCCTGGACGATCGGACCGCCCAGATCGTGTGCTGGCTGGGCTTTGACGAATGGCAGAGGTTCCAAAACACGCTGCGGAGGGATACGCTGGTGTTCGCCAGCGGTGAAATCCGGGCCGTGCAGCGGGAGGGGCGGGAGCAGGAATACCGTCTCTACCCTCGCGGTTTCTGGGATCTCGACGCGGTGATGCGCGAACGGGCCGAGCGCGTCACGCTGGTCTGGCGCAAGCCGGCCTCGGAGACGGCGGGGCTGCGCAGCCGGCTGGCCGGCTGGAAGAGCGACAGCGGCGCGATGGTGACGCTGGACTATTGGAACGGACGCGCCCGCGCCACGCTGGATTTCGGTCCGCAGTGGCGCATGCGGGTGGAAGAGGCGGCGTTGACGGAATTGCGCCGCCTACTCGGAGACGGAGCAGTACGCGTGGACTACCGGCGTTTCGTGGCGCCGCAGTCCAGAACGGAAGTGAACTATGGCGAGTGACACCAAGAACCTGGCGACCTACCTCGATTTCGAGCAGCCGATCGCCGATCTCGAGAAGAAGATCGAGGAACTGCGCTTCATGACCGGCGGCAGCGAGCTCAACCTCACGGAAGAGATTTCGCGGCTGGAAGCGAAGATCAAGGAGCAGAGCCAGCAGATCTTCGCCAATCTTTCCCCCTGGCAGATCGCCCAGTTGGCCCGGCACCCGCAGCGGCCCTATGCGCTGGACTACATCAAGGCGATCTTCACCGAATGGGAGGAATTGCACGGCGACCGCCATTTCGCCGACGACCCGGCCATCGTCTCCGGCGTGGCGCGGCTGGAAGGCCGCGCGGTCGCCGTGATCGGCGAGCAGAAGGGGCGCGACACCAAGGAACGTATCTATCGCAACTTCGGCTCGCCGCGGCCGGAGGGTTATCGCAAGGCGTTGCGGGTGATGAAGCTGGCGGAAAAGTTCAACCTTCCGGTGATCACCCTGATCGACACCGCCGGCGCCTATGCCGGCATCAGCGCCGAGGAGCGCAACCAGTCCGAAGCCATCGCCCGCAACCTGTTCGAGCTGTCGCGCCTGCGCACGCCGGTGCTGGCCACGGTGACCGGCGAGGGTGGTTCCGGCGGTGCGCTCGCCATCGGCGTGGCCGACCACGTCATGATGCTCCAGTACGGCATCTACTCGGTGATCTCGCCCGAGGGTTGCGCCTCGATCCTGTTCAAGAAGGCCGACCGCGCCAGGGAGGCGGCGGAGGCGATGCGCATCACCGCGCGCGACCTGATCGAGTTCAAGCTGGTCGACGAGATCATCCCCGAGCCGCTCGGCGGAGCGCACCGCGACCCGGCGGCCATGGCCGCGACGCTCAAGGAGCGGCTGCTGGCCAACCTCGATCGGCTGTGCAAGGTGCCGATGACGCGGCTGTTGTCGGACCGGTATCAGCGCTTGATGTCGTATGGGACGTTCGAGGAGCCGCAGGTGGTAACGCCGATCAATCAGGCGACGGCCTGAGCGTCGGGGTACGTTGCGGTCTCGCTTTGAAGCTGTTGAATGCGCAAAGCGGGAAACGGTTCCCGTGCCGAACCGTAGGGGAGAGGGGTCTTTCGGCGCCGCAGTTGCCGGCCGTCTTATGACCGCCCCCCACGAACAGCTCCCCATCGAGCTTCCTCCGCTCGCTCCCGGCGCGGTGATCCACGTTGCCTACAGCGGCGGCATGGACTCCACCGTGCTGCTGCACCGGCTGGCGCATCACACGCCGCGACCGCGCTTGCGGGCGGTGCACATCCACCACGGGCTGCAGGCGCAGGCGGACGAGTGGGCGCTGCGCTGCGAGCGGTTCAGCGCGAGCCTGGGCCTGCGGTTCGAGCTGTTGCGGGTGCAGGTGGACGCGCTGGACGCGGCGGGGCCGGAGGCGGCGGCGCGCACGGCGCGTTACGAGGCGCTGCGCAGCCTGATGCAGCCGGGGGACTGCCTGGCCACGGCACATCACCGCGACGACCAGGCGGAGACCGTGCTGCTGCGCCTGCTGCGTGGCAGCGGCATGCAGGGGCTGGCGGCGATGCGGGTGTTGCGCGAGTTCGCGCCCGGCTGGCTGTGGCGTCCCCTGCTCGAGTTGCCACGCGAGCGCCTGTACGCCTATGCGCAGGAACAGGGGCTGCACTGGATCGAGGACCCGCACAACCGCGAGCCACGCTACGCCCGTTCCTGGCTGCGCACCGAGCTGATGCCGCTGTTGCGCGAGCGCTTTCCGCAGGCTTCGGAAAGCCTGGCGCGCACGGCGCGCCTGGCCGGCGAGGCAGTATCGCTGCTCGACCAGCTGGCGCGGATCGACGTCGGTGGGCAGGAGCGGGACGACAGCCTGGGGGTGGACGGGCTGCGCGAGCTGGCCGCGCCACGACGCCACAACCTGCTGCGCTGGTGGCTGCGGCAGCGTGGCTTCGAGCCGCCCTCGGCCGAGCTGCTGGAGCGGGTCGAGCGCGAGGTGCTGGCGGCGGCCGGAGACGCCGAGCCGCTGCTGGCCTGGCCCGGTTGTGAGCTGCGCCGGTATCGCGATCACCTCTATGCGATGGCGCCGCTGCCGCCACCGCCCGACACGGACCTGTGCCTGCACTGGATCGGCGAACACCTGCCGCTGCCCGCCGGTTGTGGTGAGTTGCGGCTGCAGCGTCCGCCGCCGCAGGGTTTGAGCGTGCGTTTCGGCCGCGGCGGCGAGCGTTTCAAGCCGGCGGGCCAGGCGCATACGCGCACTCTCAAGAACCTGTTCCAGGAAGCCGGCGTGCCGCCGTGGGTGCGGTTGCGTACGCCACTGGTGGAGCAGGACGGCGAACTGGTGTACGTGGCCGGGATCGGCGCCAGCCCGCGCTGGCGCGAGCTGTGGCCGGTTGCGGATGCCGACCCGGCGTGGCTGGATCGCCCCGCCGGCGCCCCGCGCGATCACGGCGCGGGGTGAAGGTGGCGGCTACGCGGTACACTTGGCCGTACGGGAGCAGTTCTTGCCAAGTCTTCCAGGCGCGACCCATGCAAGCGCAGGTTCGCGTATTCCATCCGATTCCCCGATCCCATGTCCGCAGCCGATCTCGATTCCTACGTCCGCGCCGTCCCCGATTTCCCCAAGCCCGGCATCCTGTTCCGCGATATCACGCCCCTGCTCAACGACGCCGGCGCCTTCGCCACGGCGATCGATTGCTTCGCCGGGCTGATCGAGCCGTACCGGGTGCAGGGGCTGGTGGCGATCGAGTCGCGTGGCTTCATCTTCGGTGCGGCGCTGGCGCACCATATGCACCTGCCGCTGCTGCTGGTGCGCAAGCCCGGCAAGCTGCCGCGGCGCACGGTGAGCGCCGCCTACGAGCTCGAATACGGCATGGACAGCATCGAGATGCACGCGGAGGACATCGTGTCGGACCGGCCCTACGCGGTGATCGACGACGTCATCGCCACCGGCGGCACGGCCGCCGCGGCCGCCGGGCTGGTGGAGCAGTACGGTGGTCGGGTGGCTTGTTGCGCCTTCCTGATCGAGCTGGCTCTACTTAAGGGGCGCGAGCGGTTGGCCGGGCACGCGGTGGAAAGCGTGCTGAAGTATTAACACAACTTAACCGCGATGTGCCGCACCGGGCGGCTGGCAACGGTGCGCGGAGTGAGTAAGAATTAACCACGGCAGAGGGTGTCCGGGGGGCACGACAGTGACAGCGAAGCAGCGAGGGGCGAACTTGACCGGGCCGGTGTCGGCCGGTCGCTTCGTATCCGCCGCCTTGCCGGGAGGCCGCCGTGGACTTTGAGGCCGGCCTGCCGATCCTGATCGCCTCCTTCGCCGGCGTGCTGCTGTTCAGCTGGCTGCAGCTCGAGCGGCGCATCATCGCCCACAACCTGCGGATCTATGCCGCTACCAAGCCGGCCTCGGCGGTGACCGCCGGCCTGGAACGCACCTATTCGCGGGTGCGCAAGATGGTGCTGTGGTCGAGCCTGGCGGCACCTTCGGTGATGGCGTTCTCCGGCCAGCTCGACGAGCACGGCGTGGCCGAGGCTTTCAGCGGCGCCCTGCAGGTGATCGCCCCGTTCACCTCGGCCTGCTTCTCCGCGGCCGTCACCTGGCTCATCATCGTCTCCGCCGTGGTCGTCCATACCGCCCATTGCCGGCTGCTGGAGCAGTTCCGCTCCACCGGCCAGCGCAAGGAATTCTGGTAAGGAATTGCGGTAATCGAAATTACCGAAGCGGCCTGATCCCGTTCGTTTCGCCACCAGGATTGGTGCAGCGCGTTATAATCCGGTTTGCCGCTCAGGGCGCCCCAAGGGTTTTTCGTTTCTGCTCGCACATGGCCTGTGCTTGCATCCCCCAACTTTTACGAACACGAAATGACCGACTACCAACTGACTGAGAGCTGGCGCGGTACCGCGGAGTCGTATCAGGACTTCATCCTCCCCTTGGTGTCGCGCACGTTCGCGCTGACCATCCCGCAGTTGCCGGCTCCGCTGGGCCGGGTGGTGGCCAATGCCTACCTGCTGTGCCGGGTGGCCGATACCATCGAGGACGACGTTGCTCTCAGCGCCGCGGACAAGCGCCGCTACGCGGAGGCTTTCGTCGACGTCGTCAACGGCCGCGCCGAGGCGGCGCCCCTGGCCGAGGAACTGGGCCCGCTGCTGTCGCTGGAGACTATCGCGGCCGAGCGCAACCTGGTGCGCCAGCTGCCGCTGGTGATCGAGATCCTGCGCAGCTTCCGGCCGGCGCAGCGTGGCGCCGTCGAGCGCTGCGTCGCCATCATGTGCCGCGGCATGCACCGCTTCCAGCAGAACGCCGGAGTGCAGGGGCTGGGCACGCTGCGCGACATGGACCGCTATTGCTACTACGTCGCCGGCGTGGTGGGCGAGATGCTCACCGACCTGTTCTGCGATTTCGACCCCGCCATCGCCGCCCGCCGCGAAGCGATGACGCAGCTGGCCACCTCCTTCGGCCAGGCCCTGCAGATGACCAACATCCTCAAGGACCAGTGGGAGGATCGCGCCCGCGGCGCCTGCTGGCTGCCGCGCGAGGTGTTCGAGCGTCATGGCGTCGACCTCGCGGGCCTGCAGGCCGGGAGCTACACGCCCGCCTACGGTGCGGCCCTGACCGAGCTGGTCGGCGTGGCCCATGCCCACCTCCGCAACGCCCTGTCCTACACCCTGGAGATCCCGGCGCAGCACACCGGCATCCGCCGGTTCTGCCTGTGGGCGCTGGGCCTGGCGGTGCTGACGCTGAAGAACATCCACCGCAAGCCCGAGTTCACCAGCGGTAACGAGATCAAGGTGTCCCGCGCCGCGGTGGCGCGCACCATCATGGTCTGCAACGTGGCCGCCAAGCGCGACGCGCTGCTGCACCGCATGTTCGATTTCGCCTGGCGCGATCTGCCGCTCACCCCCCTGGCCGGGTCCTGGCAGGCCGGTGAGAGCGGCGCCGGTGGTTGGTCGCCGTCCCCGCAGCTGGCGCTGGCCGGCGCCGCGGCCGCGTTCGACGGCGGCCCGGCCGCCGCTCCGGCAGAGTCCAACCGGCTCGAATTCCGCGGTTCGGTGCGGCAGGTGGCCGGCCTGGCACGGCCCGCCAGCTTGCGCGCGCCGGCGCCGCTCCGGCCGACGCCGGAGTTGGCAACGCCGCCGCTCGACCGCGCCGTCGACCGCGCACGCGAGGCGCTGATGGCGCTGCAGCGCGAGGACGGGCACTGGTGCTTCGAGTTCGAGACCGACTGCACCATCTCCGCCGAATACATCCTGATGATGCACTTCATCGACGAGATCGACGACGTGCTGCAAGAGAAGCTGGCCCGCTACATCCGCTCCAAGCAGCGCGTGGACACCCATGGCGGCTGGCCGCTGTACCAGGATGGCGCCATCGACCTGTCGTGCACGGTGAAGTCCTACTATGCCCTGAAGGCGGCCGGCGATTCCGCCGACGCGCCGCACATGCGCCGCGCCCGCGAGGTGATCCTGTCCCTGGGCGGCGCGGCCAAGAGCAACGTCTTCACCCGCATCCTGCTGGCCATGTTCGAGCAGGTGCCGTGGCGCGCCGCGCCGTACGTGCCGGTGGAGATCATGCTGTTCCCGAAATGGGCGCCGTTCCACCTGGACAAGGTGTCCTACTGGGCGCGCGCCACCATGGTGCCGCTGTTCATCCTGTGCTCGCTCAAGGCCAAGGCCAGGAATCCGCGCGGCGTCCACGTGCGCGAGTTGTTCGTCACGCCGCCCGAGGAGGAGCGCCACTACTTCTCCAGCGAAGGCTTCGTCAACAAGCTGTTCCAGGTGCTGGATAACGTCGGCCGCGCCTGCGATCCGCTGATCCCGAAGTCGCTGCGCGCCAGGGCGATCCGCAAGGCCGAGCAGTGGTTCCTGCCGCGCCTCAACGGCGAGGACGGCCTCGGCGCGATCTTTCCGCCGATGGTCAACGCGCTGGAGGCGATGGACCTGCTGGGCTACCCGAAGGACCACCCGGCCCGCGCCACCTGCCTGAAGTCGCTGCAGAAGCTGGTGGTGCAGCGCGCCGACGGCACGGCGTTCTGCCAGCCCTGCGTGTCTCCGGTGTGGGATACCGGCTGGAGCGCGATGGCCCTGCTGCGCGCGGCGGACGACCAGCGGACCCGCGACGCGGTGACGCGCGCGCTGCAGTGGCTGGTGCCGCTGCAGGAATTGGAGCTGAAAGGCGACTGGGCGGTCAACGCGCCGGACCTGGCGCCGGGCGGCTGGGCCTTCCAGTACGCCAACGGCTACTACCCGGACCTGGACGACACCGCCATGGTGGCCGGCCTCATGCACGTCGCCCGCAAGGGTGAGTACAACGAGCGCATCGAGCGTGCGGCCGACTGGCTGGTGGGGATGCAGTCCGACAACGGCGGCTTCGCCGCTTTCGACCGCAACAACACCTGCTACTACATCAATCACATCCCGTTCGCCGACCACGGCGCCATGCTCGATCCGCCGACCGAGGATGTGTCCGGCCGCGTGCTGGCCTGCCTGGGCGTGCTCAAGCGCGACAAGGACCGCGAGGCGATCCGCCGCTGCGTCGATTACCTGAAGCAGGCGCAGCTGCCGGACGGTTCCTTCTGGGGCCGTTGGGGCACCAACTACGTCTACGGCACCTGGTCGGTGCTGGCCGGCCTGGCACTGGTGGGCGAGGATCTGAAGCAGCCGTGGATCCGCAAGTCGATCGACTGGCTCAAGTCGAAGCAGCACGCCGACGGCGGTTGGGGTGAAACCAACGACAGTTACGAGTATCCCCAGCTGCGCGGCAGCAACGGCGGCGTCAGCACCTCGCATTCCACCGCCTGGGCCCTGCTGGGCCTGCTGGCGGCCGGCGAGCACCGCTCCGACACGGTACGGCGCGGCATTGACTGGCTGGTCGCCAACCAGGGCGATAACGGGTTGTGGCAGAACCCGAGCTACAACGCGCCGGGATTCCCGCGCGTGTTCTATCTCAAGTACCACGGCTACGACGCCTACTTCCCGCTGTGGGCCCTGACCCGCTACCGGCAGCTGATGGCGCGCAACGCCTGAGTGGCCGGGGTCGGGGTGGTGGTCGCGCTCGCCGCCGAGGCGGGCGTGCTGGCTGGGCGTCGGCTGCGGCCGGGAATGGTGGAGCGGCTTGAGGCCGGCGTGCTGGTCCAGCTCTGCGGCATGGGACCGGCCGCAGCGGCCGCCGCCGCCCAGGCCCTGGCGGATGCCGGCGCGTCCGCTCTGGCGGTGTTCGGCGTGGCCGGCGCGCTCGATCCCGGCTTCGCACCCGGCACCCTGCTATGCCCGGCACAGATCGTCGCCGAGGATGGCGACCACTACGCGGTGGATTCCGCCTGGCGCTTCCGACTGGCGGGCCGTCTCGGTGAATCCTTGAGCGACCGCACGCTGCTGACGGTGCGCCTGCCGCTGCTCACCCCACAAGCCAAGGCCGAGGCGCAGCGCCGTTTCGACGCCGTCGCAGTGGACATGGAAAGCGCCGCGGTGGCCGGGGTGGCGCGCTCGCGCGGCCTGCCGCTGCTGGTGCTGCGCGCCATCGCCGACGGCGCCGGCGACAGCATCCCAGGACCGTTGGCCGATGCCATCGACCGCTGGGGCCGGGCGCGTCCTCTCGCAGTGGCTGCCGCGCTATTGCGCCAACCGCCAATGCTGCTCCGCCTGCCGCGCTTGGCCGGCACCATGAACCGGGCGACCGTGGCGCTGCGCAGTGCAATTCGTGCGAGCGGTGCCGATCTGGCCTATGGCCCGGCATCGCATCTCGCCAATGAAGCAAACCAGGCAGTCCGCGAATGAACGCAAATAAACGCAAATGAAATCCAAGACCCGCTTTTTATTTGCGTTTATTTGCGTTTATTTGCGGACCCTCCCGGAATGACCGACAGCTCCGTCAAAACCCTGGCCCTGGTCACCGGCGCCACCGGCTTCGTCGGCTCGGCGGTGGTGCGCCGCCTGCTCGACGAGGGCCTGGCGGTGCGCGTGCTGGCGCGTCCCGGCTCCGATCGCCGCAACCTCGCCGGACTGGAGCTGGAAGTGGCGGAGGGCGACCTCAACGACGCGGCCTCGCTGCGGTCCGCCTGCGCCGGGTGCGCGGCGCTGTTCCACGTCGCCGCCGACTACCGCACCTGGGCCCCCAAGCCGGAGGAGCTGTACCGCGCCAACGTCGAGGGCACGCGCTCGCTGCTGCTGGCGGCGCGCGATGCCGGCGTGCAGCGCATCGTCTACACCAGCAGCGTGGCCGTGCTCGGCATCCCCAAGGACGGCACGCCGGGCGACGAGGACACGCCGGTCAGCGTGGCCGACATGATCGGCCACTACAAGCGCTCCAAGTACCTGGCCGAGGAGGCGGTACGCGAACTGGCCGGCGCCGGCCTGCCGGTGGTGATCGTCAACCCCTCCACCCCGATCGGCCCGCGCGACCTCAAGCCCACGCCGACCGGCCGCATCGTGCTCGACGCCGCGGCCGGCAAGATGCCGGCCTACGTCGACACCGGCCTCAACATCGTGCACGTCGACGACGTCGCCATGGGCCATTGGCTGGCCTATAGCAAGGGCGCCGCCGGCCGGCGCTACGTGCTGGGCGGCACCGATATGACCCTGCGCGAAATCCTCGCCGTGATCGCCGACATCGTCGGCCGCAAGCCGCCCGCGATCCGGCTGCCGCATGCGGCGGTGATGCCGGTCGCGTACGTGGCGGAAGCCTTCGCCCGCCTCACCGGGGTGGCCCCGGTGGCGACGGTGGAGGAGGTGCGGATGTCGAAGAAGCACATGTTCTTTTCCAGCGCGCGGGCGCAGCGCGAACTGGGCTATACCATCCGGCCGCCGCGGCAGGCGCTGGAGGACGCGGTGCGGTGGTATCGGGAGAATGGGTATCTGCGGTAGGGTGTTTGTCATCGTTCCCGCGGAAGCCCCGGTAGGGCGGGCAAAGCGCAGCGTGCCCACGCGGTTGGCGGCGGTCTCAAACTCTCGCGGCACGCGGTTCGCGTGGTGACGGTTCCCGCGAAGCACACACCACGGTATCAACGTATGCGAGGAATCCTGCCGGGAGCACTCATAGGCACTGTGCTCATACTCTGCTTGGTCGCTTGCAGTGCGGCCCCGGTAGAGACGGCCTCCGCTCCAACGACGCCCACCGACGCCCCGCAGCCCCCCGCCACCATCTACGTCCTCCGCCGCGGCTGGCATACCGACCTGGTGCTGTCGGTGGATGAGCTACGTGGTCCCGTCGCAACGCTGGGCCCGGCATTCCCCGGCGCCCGCTACCTGATCTTCGGCTTCGGCGACCGCCAGTACATGCTGGCCACCCACCGCAACCTCGGGCACCTGCTGCTGGCGCCGCTGCCGGGGGCGGGGATCTTGCTCATCACCGGCTTGCGCGATGCGCCGGCCGAGGTGTACGGCGCGGAGCACGTGCAAGCGCTTTCGCTCGGTCCGGCGCAGCTGGCGGCGCTCGACGCCTTCCTCTGGCAATCGCTGGAGCCGGACGGCGACGGTACCGTGCATCCGTACATGCAGGGCAACTACGCCGGCAACGTCTACTACTCCTCCAGCAAGACTTACGACGGTCTCTACACCTGCAACACCTGGACTGCGGAAGCGCTGAAGAGCGGCGGGTTGCCGGTACGCAGCGCCGGCGTCCTGTTTGCTGGGCAGGTGTGGGATCAGGCGCAGGCCGTTTCGCGCCGGTCGGAAGCCGAAGGTGCGACGCCAAGGGACTGAAAATCGGTCACTTTTTCGGCAGTGGGAGCCCTAAAGATCTCGATATGGGCATATACTTCGACGGACGGGAGTGGGAATTTCGTCGCGGTCTGGCAAAGCGTTCTGCACAACGCTTCCGGCATCTCGGGGCAGCTGTTCATCGCACCGTAGCGGGACGCACCCCGCATCTGCGTCAACTGTGCACTAGCTCACGCCATTTGCGCGCCTGCTGCGTATCCTGCTCGGGACACAAGAGCAGGTGGGTGCGTAGGCGCGCGCCGTGCCTGCGGAGGGGGGAGCGCATGTTCGGATCCGAGATCCTGGAAATCGCCATCGGGCTGTCGTTCATTTACCTGGTGCTCGCCACGGTATGCTCGGCTTTCCGCGAGCTGCTGGAAGCGGCGATCAAGACCCGCGCGGTGGGCCTGTACAGCGGCCTGTGCGAGTTGTTCCAGGATCCGCAGGGCAGCGGCCTGGTCAAGGCGTTCTACGAGCATCCCCTGATCAACGGGCTGTACTTCGGCGACTACGTCGCGCCGGCGGTGCGCGGCAGGCTGTTGTCCTGGCTGCCCCGCTTTGGAGGCCAGCTGCCTTCCTACATTCCGTCGAAGAGCTTTTCCGTCGCGCTGCTCGATCTGATGATCCGCGGCGGCGGGCCGCACGCGGCCTCGGCGCCTCTCCTGGACGGCGCCCCCCTGACCATGGCCGGCCTGCGCAGCGCCGCGCTCTCGATCCAGAACGAGCCGGTGCGGCGGGCGCTGAGCGCGGCCATCGACAATGCCGGCAACGATATCGAGCAGGTGAAGAAGCAGCTTGAGGCCTGGTTCGACGCCTCGATGGAGCGTGTCTCGGGCTGGTACAAGCGGCAGACGCAGCTGGTGGTGTTCGGGCTCGCCATCCTGGTGACCCTGGGCATCAATGTCGACACCCTGGCCCTGATCGGCCATCTCAGTTACAACGATTCGGCCCGCAAGGCCCTGGTGGCCCAGGCCGAAACGGCGCAGCAGGCGAATCCCAAGGCGCTGGACGAGGCCGGCGCCAAGGCGCAGCTGGATGCGCTGCGTCCGTTGCAGCTTCCGATCGGCTGGCAGGGGACGGAAACGGTGACGGCGACCAGCGTGGCGGAGCACATCCCCGGCTGGCTGCTCACCGCCTTTGCCGTGTCGCTGGGGGCACCGTTCTGGTTCGACCTGCTGGGCAAGCTGGTTTCCCTGCGTGCCACCCTGAAGCCGAAGCAGGACCCCGGCTCCTCCCCGGCACCGGCTGCGGCGCCGCCGGCGACCGCCGCCACGGCGCCGGAGCAGCCGGACACGTTCGTGTCGCACCGCTGGGCGGCGGGGGACCCGCAGGAAGGCGTTCTGTGAGCGCCGGCAGCAGCGAGGCCTCGGCCGCGGTCAACCGCGAGCTGGGGCTGCTGGCGCCGGCCTTCCGCAACGCCGTCGAACAGGCGCTGGCCGAATGCAAGGCGCGCGGGCTCGATGCCTGGGTCTACGAGAGCTTTCGTCCGCAGGCGCTGCAGTCCCTCTACTATGCGCGCGGCCGCACCGTCCAGCCGCCGGACAAGCCGGTGACCAATGCCGCCAGCAACCTCTACAGCTGGCACGGCTACGGGCTCGCGGTCGACGTGATCTCCCGCGCCGACGGCTGGAACAAGCCGGAGGCGTGGTTCCGCGAGGTGGCCGACTGTTTCCGGAAGTACGGCTGCCGCTGGGGCGGCGAGTGGGAGATGCAGGACCTGCCGCATTTCCAATGGGGCAAGTGCCGACCCAGCCCGTCCGGGCTGGCGCGCGAGCTGATGCGCACCCAGGGGCTGCAGGCGGTCTGGACGGCGGTGGGCGCCGGTGCCGCGCAGTGGGCCAGCTTCGTTCCCGAACGCACCGGCGACACCGCGGTGGACGCGCTGCAGCTGGCGGAGCCGGCGCGGACGGCGGCACTGATCCTGCATGCCCGCTTCCCCAGCCTGGAATTCACCAGCGGCCGGCGCGACAAGCGGGGACAGGCGGAGGCGATGGCTGGCAACGTGGTGCAGAACCGCCGCTGGATCGAGCAGACCTACCAGCACTCGGCCGTGCGCGCCAAGTGCCAGCAATGGATCGATTCCCATCCGGTGGCGCAGACGCAGCCGGTGATCACCGACGGCCTGTGCTCGGTGCTGAACGCGTGCTCGGACGACGAGCTGGCCGCGCTGAGCAAGCACCTCAGCGGGCAGGCCTTCGACGTGCGTCCGGTCCTCACCCCGGACGGCGAGGTCATCAAGCAGTTCATCCGCGCGCTGCCCAAGCTCGAGCGCTTCCTGGAACAGGAAGGCGGGCTGGTGCGCTGGCATGCGCAGTTCTGACCGCGCCGCTGTTGGTGAACTTTATTGACGAACGCCGGTCTCTGGCTTGGATGCCCCGCATCCGAAGCACGCGAAGCACCGCTCTTTAACAATCCGCGAACCCCCGGTCCGGCTCTTCGACGCTCCGGTCGTCCTACCGCGCTTCTTCCAAAATTTTCTTTTCAAAACACGCGGTTTCACGGCGCCACTTCCCCAGGAAGCGGCGCCCAAGCTCTGGAGTCGGCCATGACTATCCACCCATCCACTTCTCCGCTGGGCTGGCTGCTGCAAGCCCTGCTGCTCATCCCGGGCGCCACGCTCGTAGTCCACACCGGCGCGCTGGCCCTGCTGATCCTCGGCGTCCACTGGCTGCTGCACGCGGCCCGCAAGCTGGCCGCGTTGGAGGATCCGTTCACCACCGCGGTCCTGCTGATCAAGATGGCGGCCTCGCTGGCCGTTCTCTCGATGGCGGTGGCCAGCGAACTGCTTACGTTCTATCACCAGCTGTTTGGCCATCTCTTCGGTGATCTTTTCCACGGCTGGCTCCTCCACTAGGGCCCAGCCGTAACAGACCAGGGCCGGGGGTTCGCGGAAGCTGTCCCAAGGTTGCTGCTGAAGGAAGACCGAGCCGCTGTGCCGAAGCCCCGAATCGACCGATTCGGGGCTTCGGTTTTTCAAGCGAAGAGGAAGCGTTTCGCCAGCCGTGCAAGCCGGGGCACCGTCTCGGGCCGCAGCAGGCGCTGGTCGTAGCCCGCCATGCGCCGTTCATTCTCCGCCAGGCACAACTCGATCAGCTCCTTCGGCTTCAGCTCGAGGCCGACCGCGCCGCTGCCGGTCATGGTGAAGTTGGCGTCCTGGATATGGCCCTCGGCGTCGATGCCCTTGGCGATGCCGATGCGCTCCCACACCAGGAACGCCCACACCGCCAGCACCTTGAAGAAGAACAGGGGCTTGCGCCACCACGGCAGGTTCTTGCGGTACCAGGCGGCCCAGTTGACGAAGAACAGGATGTGGCGGCCCTCCTCCTGCATCACCGGCTCGAAGGTCTCGACCAACTCCGGCGGGAAATAGCCGGAACGCCGCGCCACCTCGAACAGGCCGAAGGCGAAGAAGCTATCGATACACTCGCTGTAGCCGGTGACCAGCCAGGCCCATTCCGGGTCTTTCGGCGGCAGGTATTCCGGTTCCGGCGTCAGCGGGATGCCGTAGGCTTCCACCAGCCGGCTCAGCACCACCTTGTGGCGCGCCTCTTCGCCGCCGTCCATGTCGAGGGCCTGCCGCAGCAGGGGATCGGTCACCGTGTCGGCGAAGGTCTTGACGCGGATCGAGGCGCGGCCCTCGGTTTGCACCGCGATGTCCCAGATCGGCAGGGAGGTCACACGCCGCAGCGCGTCGGGCTCGAGCCTGGGCCAGTCGATCACCGCCGGCTTGTAGGGGTTGTGGGTCTCCAGCAGCATGTGGCAGAACAGCCGCTTGTGCGCGTCGGAGCCGATCCCGATCCGGCCCGGTTCCGGGGCGGACCAGTTGCGCATCGCATAGTCGGCATCGTCGAACGGCGTAGCGTCGTACATCGCGATCTCCAGGGGATGATCGAAAAACCAAAAATCCTATGAAGAACTCGGCGCCCCCGGAGCCTGCGCCCGTCCGTTGAGCGCTTGATGCAGCCGGCGGCCTTCCAGCCATTGCCAGCTCAGCAGCGCCGGCGTGCCGAATAATACTTCACGCGCGCGCTTGGCCAAAGACAGGGACAGCGCCACGTCGTTGCCCACTCCCACCATGTGGCCGAACAGTACCAGGCCGGCTTCCTGCACGCCGATCCCGGCCGGGACGATGAACACGAAATGACGGATGGCCTGCGTCATGGCCTCGATGGCGATGGCGGTCCACGCGCCGATCGGATGGCCGAGCAGATACAGCGCCAGCCAGGTCTCGAACGAGCCCAGGATGTAGCCGGCGAGCTGCCAGCCCAGCGCCGCCAGCAGCCGGCCGTGGTGGGCGTAGAGCGCGCGGATCTCGGCGTCGAGATTGGACCCGCCGATCAGGGCCGACAGCTTGCCGCGGTCGCCGAGCATATGTTCCGCCAGGCGTTCCATGCGCTCGAACACCTTGCCGTAGCGCAGCAGCGCCCCCAGCAGGATCGGCACCGGCAGGCTCAGCACCAGGCCGGTGACGATGGTCCAGGTCTGCCGGGTTGCCTGGGTGGCGGCGATCAGCAGCACCAGCCCCAGCGCCGAGAACAGGTACTGGTTGATCACCGTCAGCAGCACCTCGATGATCACGCTGGCGGTCACCGCGGCGCCGTCGGGCACGCGCCATTTGGCCAGGCGGATGCCGACCACCTCGCCGCCGATGTTGGCGGTGGGGAGCAGGCGGTTGGCGGCTTCGCGCACGGTGGCCACCCAGAACAGGAAGGGCAGGCCGGCGCGGTTGTCCGGATCGCGCGGTGCCAGCAGCACGCGCCAGCCCTGGGCGTCGAGCAGCAGCGGGAGTGCGTGGAACGGCACCAGCCACAGCAGCGCCCAGCCTCCTTCGCCCAGCACGTGCAGCACGCCCCCCAGGCCCTGGTGCAGCATCAGGCCGGTGAGCAGCGCCAGGCCGACCAGGCCGGCGATGTAGCTGGCGATCTTCATGCCGTGGCGCCCAGCAGGTCGCGGAAGCCGCCGCGCGGCAGGCCCAGCCGCTCGACCGCGGCACGCACCCGCGGCGACAGCAGCGCCGCCAGCTCGTCGGCGTGACGGTAGTCAGGCATCGAGGGCGCGATGGCGCTGCCGGACACGGTGGCGGGATGCAGGTAGATCTCGGTGACGCCGGCCGGCAGGCGCTCCAGCGCCGCCAGCATCACGCCTTCGTCCATGCCGCCGCTGTGGGCGATGCCCACCACGGTGTCGTTGTAGGCGACGCCGGCCGCGTCCAGGCGGCGGCGCAGCAGCTGCAGCCAGGGTCGCAGCAGCGCCGGCGTGCGGGCTTCGGCCGGCAGCCGCACCGCGCGCAGGCCGTAGTCGCGGCCGATGCGCAGGATCAGCGACAGCACGGTCGGATGCAGGTGGAAATGCTTGTGCGCGTTGACGTGATCGAGCGCCAGGCCGGTAGCGGCGTAGGTCTCGAACTGGGCGCGTACCTCGGCTTCCAGCTGGCGCCGGACCCAGGGCAGGAAGAAGAAGCGGAAGCCGTCGCGCGCCATGGCGTCGCCGAAGCGGCCGGCGCCGTCCACCAGCGCCGGAATCCGTTCGCGCGGCAGCACCGCCGGCCCGTCGGCGAGAACCAGGTGCAGGCCCACGCGCAGGCCGGGCAGGCGGCGCGCCCGCTCCACCGCGTCCGCGGCGGCGGGGGCGCCGACCATCAGGCTGGCCGCCGTCAGCACCCCGTTGCGGTGCGCCAGCTCCACCGCCTCGTTAACAGCAGGGTGCAGGCCGAAGTCGTCGGCCGTGACGATCAGTCCACGCCGCAGGTGAGACTTTGACATTCGCGTAAGCGAATATGGCCGCGGGCGTACGCCCGCGGCTCAGGCCTCGTGCGCGCGCAGGAAGCGGAAGAACTCCACGCCCTCGCGCAGGCGGCGCTTCATCATCTCCCAGCTCGCCAGCATCTCCCGCACGATCTCCCAGATCTTGCTGGGGCGGAAGTAGAAACGCTTGTAGAAGGTTTCCATGCTGTGGAAGATCTCTTCCTTCGACAGGTGCGGATAGCTGATCGCGGCGAGCTGCACGCCCTTGTCGTTGACCAGGTTGACCGCGTCGTTCTCCTTCAGCCAGCCGTTGTCCACCGCCTGCTTGTAGAGGGTGGTGCCGGGGTAGGGCGCGGCCAGCGACACCTGGATGGTGTGCGGGTTGATCGACTTGGCGAACTCGATGGTCTTCTCGATGGTTTCCTTGGTCTCGCCCGGCAGGCCGAGAATGAAGGTGCCGTGGATGGTGATGCCCAGCTTGCGGCAGTCTTCCGTGAAGCGGCGCGCGATGTCGGTGCGCAGACCCTTCTTGATGTTGAGCAGGATCTGGTCGTCGCCCGACTCGTAACCCACCAGCAGCAGGCGCAGGCCGTTCTCCTTCATGATCTTGAGCGACTCGTACGGCACGTTGGCCTTGGCGTTGCAGGACCAGGTCACGCCCAGCTTGCCCAGGCCGCGCGCGATCTCGTGCACGCGTTCCATGTTGGAGCTGTCGGTGAAGGTGTCGTCGTCGAACATGATCTCCTTGACCTCGGGCATGTTCTCCTGGATCCACTTCACCTCTTCGATCACGTTCTGCGCCGAGCGCACGCGGTAGCGGTGGCCGCCCACGGTCTGCGGCCACAGGCAGAAGGTGCACTTGGAGCGGCAGCCGCGGCCGGTGTAGAAGCTGACGTAGGGGTGCTTGAGGTAGCCGATGAAGTAGTTCTCGATCTTCAGGTCGCGCTTGTAGACGGGGGCGACGAACGGCAGCGCGTCCATGTCCTCGATGGTCGGACGCGGCGCGTTGTGCTTCACCGTGCCGTCCTCGAGCCGGTAGCTCAGGCCCAGGATGTTGGCGTAGGGCTTGCCTTCCGCCACTTCCTTGCAGGTGTAGTCGAATTCCTCGCGCGCCACGAAATCGATGGCCGGGGTGGCCGTGAGCGAGCCGGTGGGGTCGACCGCCACTTTGGCGCCGACCAGGCCGACCTTGATGCCGGGCTTGCGCGCCTTCAGCAGTTCGGCGAACTTGGCATCGGTGGGGAAGGACGGCGTGCTGGTGTGCATGATCACCAGGTCGTACTGCTCCGCGATCTTGAGCGAGTCCTCCACGCTGAGTTCATCGGCCGGCGCGTCCACCACGCGGCTGTCCGGGACCATGGCGGCGGGCTGCGCCAGCCAGGTCGGGAACCAGAAGGACTTCACTTCGCGCTTGGCCTGGTAGCGGCTGCCGGCGCCGCCGTCGAAGCCATCGAAAGAGGGAGCCTGCAGGAACAGAGTCTTCATGGCGTTGTTCAAGGATTCTCTCTGCTAATGAAAATAACGAGCCTGAGATGGTGGGGCCTTGTCGGGGGCCTGGGGTCCGGATTGGGCCGGGCCCGGTCCGGACGCGTACATCACCTGGTTCTGCCAGCGCACCTGCCAGCCGGTCAGGGCCACCGCCCATTCCGCCAGCAACAGGGTATCGCGCAAGGGGACGAGAACAATTTCGTCAAAAACAAAGGGTTCTCGCCTCCTGCGACGCTGGCGGAAGTGTAGCACAAGCCGGGCCAGCGCTCCCATTCCGGCCAGAACCAGGCTCCAGCGGTTGTGCGACAGCACCAAGCCGAGGGCCAGCAGGGGAAAGGTGAAGGTCACGAACAGGAAAGCGAAGCCGGCGCTCTCGATGGAGCGGATGGTGCGCAGCCAGCGCAGCTCGTGCGACCACAACTCCGGCAGGCTGCGCTCGATCACGTCGGTGGTGACCTCCAGGTCCGACAGCACGGTGCGCAGGCCTCGTTCGCGCGTCAGCTCGCCCAGCCAGAAATCGTCGGCCAGGGTGTCGCGCAGGCGGTCGAAGCCGCCGATGGCGGCGAGGGCGTCGCGGCGCAGGGCGATGGTGGAGCCGAAGCCGAAACGGGACGAGCCGAAGCCGTGCGACACCCGCACCGAGGGTGCGAACCAGTCGTCGATGAACAGCGCGCCCAGCCGCGACCAGAAGCCGGCGCGCGGGATGCCGCGGTACAGGCAGGTGACGATGCCCACCCCCGGATCGGCGAGCGGCGCCGTCACGCTTGCCAGGTAGTCGGCCGGCACGCCGATGTCGCTGTCCGCCAGCACCAGCAGGTCGTGGCGGGTCTGCGGCAGGATGTTGAGCAGGTTGCTGACTTTCAGGTTGGTGCCATGCACCCGCGCGTCGGCGACGAGCTGCGCCTCCACCGCCGGAAACTCGGCTTGCAGCCGCCGCACCACCGCCACCGCCGGGTCTTCCGGGTCGCGCACACCGAACACGAGCTGGAAGGTGGGATGGGACTGCTCGAAGAAGCTGCGCAGGTTATCGTAGAGCCCCGGCTCGGCGCCGTGCAGGGGCTTGAGCACGCTGACCGGCGCCGCCGCTGCGCCGCCGCGGTCCGGGCGCACCCGCAGGACCGCCTGGAGGGCGACACCAGCGTAGCCCGCCGCCACGCCGGTCAATACGGTCCCGGCCAGGGCCAGCCAGTGGGAGATCATGGAAAATGTCATACAATCCTGAGCTTATGACTATTTTACCCGTATCCGGCCAGGGATGCGTCTGAGCCCGCGGCCACGGCTGTGGCCGATCTGTCTATGGTGGTGGGCGGCGGCGGCGTTTGCCGGCGAGCCGGATCCTGCCGACGCCCTGGTCGGCGACTGGATGGTGAAGACCCACGACGCCGTGATCCGCATCCAGCGCCAGGGGGACGAGTACCAGGGGCGCCTCGTCTGGCAGTTGCAGGATACCTTCGGCCCGGAGGACGGCCCGGAGTTGAACGGCAAGCCGACCACCGACCGCAACAACCCCGACCCCGCCCTGCGTTCGCGCCCCATGGATGGCCTGCTCCTGCTGTGGGGGCTGCATTACGATGCCCAGGCGCGGAAATGGCGCAACGGCAGCATTTATGACTCGGACGAGGGCCGCGTCTACCATTGCTACATCTGGCTGCACGACCCCGACCACCTCCGGCTGCACGGCTATATCGGCATCAGCCTGTTCGGGGCGTCCACCGAATGGGCCCGGGTTCCGAGCCTGCCGCAGACCCACGGAGAACGCACCAATTCCGTGCAACGCTAGCCCGCCGGCTGCTAAAATGCGAAAATGACGCTTTCCAAGCGAGCGATGGCGCGTCAGGCGGGCCCTGGGTTGTTCGGGCCGCTTCGTATCCCTTCCCCCACTTTTCCACCTATGAATTCAGAGCCCCGTGGCGTGGTTCTAGGCAAGAGCTTATCCATGACTAAATCACGCCTGCGTTGCCGCCCAAAATTGCGGCAGGCAAGGCGGAGCCCGCAGGCCATGGTGGTTCCATGGACAAGGGCGACAACGCCGCATGACGCAATTTTGGGCGCAACCCTCCGGGACGGGGGTTATTTTTGCGCATTGCGTCGTCTCTCCTCGCTTATGTACTTCAAGTACACCGCGCTCGTCGTTCCTAGCACTGCGCAAAAATCACCCCCGTCGCAGGCGTGATTTAGTCATGGATAAGCTCTCGTTTGCTGCAGCGCAGGCGCAGCCCAATATCGCCCTGGTCAAATACTGGGGCAAGCGCGATGCTGCTCTCAACCTGCCGGCGGTCGGTTCCATCTCGATCACCCTGGACACGTTGTGGACGCGCACCCGGGTGGCCTTCGACCCCGCGCTGGACCAGGACCGGGTCAGCCTCAACGGTCGCAGCGACGCCGCCGAGGCGAAGCGGGTGAGTGCCTGCCTCGACCTGCTGCGCGCCCGCGCCGGCGTCAACTGGCGTGCCGCGGTCGACAGCCGTAACAACTTCCCCACCGCCGCCGGCCTGGCTTCGTCCGCGTCCGGCTTCGCCGCGCTGGTGCACGCCGGCGCGGAGGCGCTAGGGCTGCAACTGGAGGACGCCGACAAGTCGGTGCTGGCGCGTCGCTGTTCCGGCTCGGCCGCACGCTCGATCTTTGGCGGCTACGTCGAGTGGGCGCACGGCGCACTTGCGGACGGCACCGACTCGGTGGCGCGGCCGCTGCTCGACGCCGCGGCCTGGCCGCTGCGGGTGGCGGTGGCGATCACCTCCACTGCGGCCAAGGAAGTCGGCTCCAGCGAGGGCATGCGCCGCACCGCCCAGACCTCGCCGTTCCAGTCGGCCTGGATCGAGACCCAGGAAGCCGATCTGGCGGCGGCGCGCAGCGCCATCCTGGCGCGCGACTTCGAGGCGCTCGCCGCGATCTCGGAATACAGCTGCCTGAAGATGCACGCCCTGGCCCTGGCGGCCCGACCGGGCTTGCTCTACTGGAACGGCGCCACCGTGGAGTGCATGCGCCGGGTGCGCGCGCTGCGCGGGCAGGGTGTGCCGGTCTTCTTTACGGTGGACGCCGGTCCGCAGCTCAAGGCGGTGTGCGAGCCGTCCGCCGCGGCCCAGGTGAGCGCCGCACTGCGCGAGGTGCCCGGCGTGCTCGACGTGGTCGAGACCGGCCTCGGCGCCGGTGCGCGCAGCATCCGGGTCGAGGAGCTGGCGGCATGATGATGGACGTGGCGGCCAGCGCCCCCGGCAAGCTGGTGCTGCTGGGCGACTACGCCGTGCTGGAGGGTGCCACCGCGCTGGTCATGGCGGTCAACCGGCGCGCCAGGGTGCGCATCACGGCACGCGCCGGCGGGAGCTGCGAGGTCAGCGCCCCCGAGATGGGTATCGCCCAGGCGCCGCTGCTGATCGGTGCCGACGGGCTGCCGCAGTGGACCGGTACGCCGGAGCAGGCCGCCGCCCTGCGCCTGGTCGACCAGACCCTGCGCGGACTGCAGCACGAGGGGTTGGCGCCGCCGCCGGGCCGCGGCTTCACGCTGCTGCTCGACACCGCCGAATTCTTCGACCGCGACGGCAGCGGCCGCTCCAAGCTCGGCCTGGGCTCCAGCGCGGCGCTGACGGTGGCGCTGGCCTCGGCCATGGCGGTGTTCGTCGGCCGCGGCGCCGCCGCCGCCAACCGCCGCGTCTGGCTGGAGCACCTGCTGCAGCTGCACCGGGACTTCCAGGGCGGCCATGGCAGCGGCGTCGACGTCGCCGCCGCCCTGATCGGCGGCGTGATTTCCTATCGCCTGCTGGAAGGGGGCACCCAGCCCCGTTTCGAGCCGGTGAACTGGCCGGAGCAGGTGCACAGCCGCTTCGTCTGGACCGGCCGCTCGGCTTCCACCTCAAACTTCCTGGAGCGCCTGGCGCAGTGGCGCCGCGGCGGACATGGCGCGGAGTATGCAAGCCGGATGGAGCAGCTGGGCGCCATCTCGGGTGCGGCGGCCGCGGCCCTGGTGCAGGGCCGCGGCGCGGATTTCGTGGCATCGGCCACCGCCTATGCCGGCGCCCTGCGCGAGTTCGGCGCCGCCTGCGGCCTGGAGATATTTTCGCCGGAGCACCTGCAGCTCACCGCCATCGCGGCGGAGTCCGGCATCTGCTACAAGCCCTGCGGCGCCGGCGGCGGCGATTTCGGCGTGCTGTTCGCGCTGGAACCGGACCGCCTGGCGCGGGTCGAACAGCGGGTGGCCGCAGCCGGATTCCGCTGCGTGCCGCTGGCGGCCGACGAGCAGGGTTTGCATCTTGAGTACATAGGCAGTTGAGCCTGAATTCGGTCCGCAAATGAACGCAAATAAACGCAAATGAAATCGGCGATCGGCTTTTGTATTTGCGTCCATTCGCGTTCATTTGCGGACTGTTCGCTGTTTGCTTCGAGGAGTGAAGCTCCATGAGTGCTGAAAGATCACGCTTCCCCGAGTTCTACAAGCTGTCGGTGACCGACCGTGTGCGGGCGATCCACGAGCGCGGCTGGCTGTCCGCCGAGGACTACCAGGCGCTGGTCTCGGGCGAGCACACGCTCAAGATCAACAAGGCCGACAAGATGATCGAGAACGTGGTCGGCGTGATGGGTCTGCCGGTCGGTCTCGGCCTCAACTTCCTCATCAACGGCCGCGATTACGTGGTGCCGCTGGTGGTGGAGGAACCCTCCATCGTCGCCGCCCTGTCGTCCGCCGCCAAGGTGGTGCGCGGCGCCGGCGGCTTCGCCGTGGAGAGCACCGAGCCGGTGCTGATCGGCCAGGTGCAGGTGGTGGACATCCCGCACGTGGCCAAGGCCAAGGCCGCGCTGCTGCAGCGCAAGGCCGAGATCCTCAACCTCGCCAACAGCCTGCACCCGCAGATGGTGGCGCGCGGCGGCGGCGCGCAGGATATCGAGGTGCACATCCACGCCCGCCCGGAAGGCGGCGACATGCTGGTGCTGCACCTGCTGGTCGACACCCGCGACGCCATGGGCGCCAACCTGGTCAATACCATGTGCGAGGGTGTGGCCTCGCTGGTGGAGCAGATCACCGACGGCCGTGTGTTCCTGCGCATCCTGTCCAACCTCACCGACCGCGCCATGGTGCGCGCCCGCTGCGTCATCCCGTTCGAGAAGCTTGCCGGCAAGGGCTACGCCGGCGAGGAAGTGCGCGACGGCGTGATCCTGGCGAACGAGTTCGCCAGCATCGACCCCTACCGCGCCGCCACCCACAACAAGGGTGTGATGAACGGCGTCGACGCCGTGGCGCTGGCCACCGGCAACGACTGGCGCGCGATCGAGGCCGCCGCCCACGCCTACGCCGCGCGCGGCGGCCGCTACACCTCGCTGACGCGCTGGTTCAAGGGTCCCAAGGGCGAGCTGGTGGGCGAGATCGACATCCCGATGAAGGTCGGCACCGTGGGCGGCCCGCTGCAGTCCAACGCCACCGTGGCGCTGAACCTGCGCCTGCTTGGCATCAAGACCGCGCGCGAGCTGGCCGAGGTGATGGGCGCGGTGGGGCTGGCGCAGAACTTTTCCGCCCTGCGCGCCCTGGTCACCGAGGGCATCCAGCAGGGACACATGACCCTGCATGCGCGCAGCGTCGCGGTCGCCGCCGGCGCCACCCCGGAAATCTTCGACACCGTGGTCGAGCGGCTGGTGGAGAGCGGCGAGATCAAGATCTGGAAGGCGCAGGAAATCGTGGTGCAGGTGCGCAAGGAGGCGCGCGGCGCCGCCGAGGGCCAGCTCATCCCGGACCAGCACGCCTGCGGCTACGGCAAGGTGATCCTGCTCGGCGAGCACGCGGTGGTCTACGGCAGCCACGCCATCGCCGCGCCGGTGCCGCTGGCGGTGCGCGCCGCGGTGCAGGAGACCAGTTCCGGCGGGGTCGACATGATGATCCCGCGCTGGGGCGTGGAATATCGCCTGCATCGCGACCCGGCGCACCGCGACTCGTTCCAGCGCTCGCTCGGCATCATCTTCGACACGCTGGGCCTGACCGAGCGCTCGGTGCGCATCGAGGTGTTCCCCAACGTGCCGCGCGCGATGGGCCTGGGCGGCTCGGCGGCGATGGCGGTGGCGATCATCCGCGCGCTCGACCAGCACTTCAAGCTGGGCTTGAAGGACGAGGAGGTCAACCGGCTCGCCTACAACTGCGAGAAGGTGGCGCACGGCACGCCGTCCGGCATCGACAACACGGTGGCGACCTACGGCAAGTTCGTGCTCTACAAGCGCGGCGCCAAGCCGGACGATGCGCCGATGATGCGCGAGCTGAAGGTGCCGAAGCCGATCCCGATGGTGATCGGTATCAGCGGCAAGGAGAGCCTCACCGCCAAGACGGTGGGCGGCGTGCGCGCCGCCTGGCAGCGCGATCCGGAGCTGTACGAGCGCATTTTCAGCGAGATCGACCGCCTCACCCTGCAGGGCGTGGACGCGGTGCAGAAGCATGACCTGGAGCGCCTCGGCGACCTCATGAATATCTGCCACGGCCTGCTCAATGCCCTGCGCGTGTCGAGCTGGGAGGTGGAGGAGCTGGTGCAGATCGCGCGCGAGCACGGCGCCATCGGCGCCAAGCTCACCGGCGGCGGCGGCGGCGGCTCGATCATCGCGCTGTGCCCGGAACGTCCCGACAAGGTGATCGCCGCGATGCGCGACGCCGGCTACCAGGGGATGGAGGTGAACATTGGGTAATCTCGAACCGACCCTGGACTGGCAGGATCCGGAGCGCGTGGTCTCCTTCGACGACGAGCCGCTGGTGCTGGTCGACGAGCAGGACCGCGAGATCGGCTTCCTCGACAAGGCCTCGGCCCACCTGGGCAGCGGCATCCTGCACCGTGCCTTCTCGCTGTTCGTGTTCAACCCGGGCGGCGAGCTGCTGCTGCAGCAGCGTGCGGCCGGCAAGCGCTTGTGGCCGGGCTACTGGTCCAACACCTGCTGCAGCCATCCGCGCCGCGGCGAAACGCTGGACCAGGCCATCCACCGCCGGCTGGACGAGGAGCTGGGGCTGCAGTGTCCGCTGCAGTTCCTGTTCAAGTTCCAGTACCAGGCACAGTTCGACGCCGACGGCGCCGAGCACGAATTGTGCTGGGTCTACGCCGGCGTCAGCAGCGATGCGCCCAAGGTCAATGCCAACGAGATCGCGGCCCTGCGCTACATCGCGCCGGCGGCGCTGGACGCCGAGATGGCGGCCCAGCCGGAGCGGTTCACGCCCTGGTTCATGATCGAGTGGCAGCGCATCCGCCGCGAGCATCCCCAGGTGCTGGCATCGGCGGGTGGGTGAAAATGCAGCAACCGCGTCACATATGAGAGAATGACCACTTTGAGCGGTCGATTTTAAGCGGCGCAAGCCGCCTCAGGCTCAACCAGAACCGGAGTATCCATGGGCATCCCCGTTATCCAGCAGGTCAAGATCGCGAGTTACATCCTGGGCAAGAAGCTCAGCGGGCAGGCCAAGTATCCGCTGGCGATGATGCTGGAGCCGCTGTTCCAGTGCAATCTGGAATGCGCAGGCTGCGGCAAGATCGACTATCCCAAGGAGATCCTGCAGAAGCGCATGAGCGTCGAGGACGCCCTGCGCGCGGTGGACGAGTGCGGCGCGCCGGTGGTGTCCATCCCCGGCGGCGAGCCCCTGATCCACAAGGAGCTGCCGCAGATCGTGCAGGGCATCATCGCCCGCAAGAAGTTCGTCTATCTCTGCACCAACGCCATCCTGCTGCCCAAGCACATCGACGAGTACAAGCCCTCGCCGTACTTCACCTGGTCGATCCATCTCGACGGGCTGGAGAAGCGCCACGACGAGTCGGTGTGCATGGAAGGCGTGTTCGAAAAGGCGGTCAACGCGATCAAGCTGGCGCGCTCGCGGGGCTACCGCGTCACCATCAACTGCACGCTGTTCAACAAGGAGCCGCCGCAGGAAGTGGCCGACTTCTTCGACTACGCCATGACGCTGGGCATCGAGGGCATCACCGTATCGCCCGGCTATAGCTACCAGCATGCGCCGCGGCAGGACGTGTTCCTCGCCCGCAACGAGAGCAAGAAGCTGTTCCGCGAGGTGTTCAAGCTCGGCAAGGAGCGCAAGAGCAACTGGGTGTTCAACCAGTCCTCGATGTTCCTGGACTTCATCGCCGGCAACCAGGCCTACCAGTGCACGCCGTGGTCGAACCCGACCTACAACGTGTTCGGCTGGCAGAAGCCCTGCTACCTGCTGGTCGACGAGGGCTACGCCAAGACCTACCAGGAACTGATCGAGAACACCCACTGGGAGCACTACGGCGTCGGCATCAACCCCAAGTGCGACAACTGCATGGCGCATTGCGGCTTCGAGGGCACCGCCGTCAACGACACCTTCGCCCACCCGCTGAAGGCGCTGCGCGTGTCGCTGTTCGGGCCGAAGACCGACGGACCGTTCGCGCCTGACCTGCCGGTGCGCTACGGCAACCGGGCCGAGGCCACCGCGGTGCACATCCCGGTCAGCGCCATCCAGCGGAGCCCGGCCAAGGCCGAGACCGAGACCACGCAGGGCTAAAGCGGCGCACCGCGGAGAAAACCACGGTGTCCTGGGCGAGCATCGGGCCAGCTGCTTGGCTGGCCGCTCCCGCCGTCGTGATCTGGCTGGGCACGCTGCTGGCGCCATGGCGGGCCTGGAGCACACGCGAGCGCATCGAGCCGGAGCCGGACGCGGCGGGCGATACCGACCTGAGCGACGTCACCGTGCTGATCCCGGCCCGCAACGAGGCCGATGTGATTGGCGTCACCCTGGCCGCGCTGCAGAGCCAGGGTAGCGGATTGCAGGTGGTGGTCGTGGATGACCAGTCCACCGACTTCACCGCGCGCATCGCCGCTTCGTATCCCAACACCCGCGTCATTTCCGGCAAGCCGCTGCCGGTCGGTTGGGCCGGCAAGCTGTGGGCGCTGGAGCAGGGCAGAGCCGAGGTGCGCACGCCCCTCACGCTGCTCCTGGACGCCGACATCGAGCTGCGGCCGGGCCTGCTCGCCGCGCTGCTGCAACACAAGCGGCGGCACGATCTCGCGTTCGTCTCGCTGATGGCCGACCTGCGCCGCGCCAGCTTCTGGGACCGCCTGCTGCTGCCGGCCTTCGTCTATTACTTCAAGCTGCTGTACCCCTTCGCCTTGTCCAACTCGCGCTTCCGCCACGTCGCCGCGGCGGCCGGCGGCTGCGTGCTGGTGGACAGCACCGCGCTGCAGAGCGTGGGCGCCTTCGCCAGCCTGCGCGGGGCGCTGATCGACGACTGCACCCTGGCTCGCCAGATCAAGAACGGCGGCTACCGCACCTGGATCGGCCTCAGCCGCGGCGTGGTCAGCCTGCGTCCGTACGGCAGCCTGGGCTCGATCCACGACATGGTGGCGCGCTCGGCCTTCACCCAGCTGCACTACTCCACGCTGTTGCTGCTGCTGGTGACGCTGGTGTTCGCGGTCGCCTACTGGCTGCCGCTGGCGCTGCTGTTCCTGCCGGGCGCGCGCCTCGCCGCCGCCGCCGCGCTGCTGGCGATGGCGCTGGGCTACTGGCCCACGCTGCGCTATTACCGTCTTTCGCCGCTGTGGCTGCTGCTCAAGCCGTTGGGGGCGACGCTGTACCTGGGCATGACCTGGAGCTCCGCCATCCGTTACTGGCGGGGCGTGCGGTCCCAGTGGAAGGGACGTGTCTATTCCAACCATTCGCAGGAAATCCGTGAGACGTGGGACCTGGGGGGGGGGGGGGGCCGCCCCCCCCCCCCCGGCGGGTGGGTGGTGGGCCCCCCACCCCACACCCCACGCACAATTAATGTTAAAAA
>JARLJS010000124.1 GCA_031291075.1 Nevskia sp.
TGGGACAAGCTGGGACGCGGCGAACACGACGCCGGCCAGTACAAGCGCATCGCCAAGGACGGTCGGGAGGTCTGGCTGCAGGCCAGCTACAACCCGATCCTCGACGCCGGCGGCCGGCCTTGCAAGATCGTCAAATACGCCACCGACATCACCGCGCGCAGGGAGGTCCAGGCCAACTTTGAAGGCCAGATCGCGGCCATCGGCAAGGCGATGGCGGTGATCGAATTCACCCTCGACGGCAAGGTGCTCAGCGCCAACGACAACTTCCTCAAGACCATGGGCTACAGCCTGGACGAGATCCGGGGCCAGCACCACGCCATGTTTGTGGAGCCGGCCTACCGCGCCAGCGCCGAGTACCGCGGCTTTTGGGACAAGCTGGGACGCGGCGAACACGACGCCGGCCAGTACAAGCGCATCGCCAAGGACGGTCGGGAGGTCTGGCTGCAGGCCAGCTACAACCCGATCCTCGACGCCGGCGGCCGGCCCTTCAAGATCGTCAAGTACGCCACCGACATCACCGGGCAGATCAGGACTACCGCCTCGCTCAAGGCGTTGGTCGAAACGGTGACTGTGGCGGCCCGCACCATCAAGACGTCGGCGCATGAAATCACCGCCGGCAACGGCGATTTGTCGCAGCGCACCGAAAGCCAGGCGGCTTCGCTGCAGGAGACCGCCTCGTCGATGGAGCAGCTCACCGGCACTGTCAAGCAGAACGCCGAGAACGCGCGCCAGGCTAACCAGCTCGCCATCAACGCCAGCGACATCGCGGTCAAGGGTGGGCGGGTGGCGGGTGAAATGGTGCAGACCATGGAGGCAATCAACGGCGCCAGCCGCAAGATCTCCGACATCATCGGCGTCATCGACGGCATCGCGTTCCAGACCAATATCCTGGCGCTGAATGCCGCCGTCGAGGCGGCGCGCGCCGGCGATCAGGGCCGCGGCTTCGCCGTGGTCGCCTCGGAAGTGCGGGGCCTGGCGCAGCGCAGCGCAGGCGCTGCCAAGGAGATCAAGGCCTTGATCGGCGATTCGAGCGAGAAGGTCGCGGCCGGATCGCAGCTGGTTTCGCAGGTTGGCGCGACGATGGATGAGATCGTGAACGCGGTCGGACGCGTCACCGGCATCATGGGCGAGATCAGCTCGGCGACCCAGGAGCAGGGCTCCGGCATCGAACGGGTCAACAGCGCCATGGGCGAACTGGACCGTGCCACGCAGCAGAACGCGGCCCTGGTGGAGGAGATGGCGGCGGCGTCCACCGCCCTGGACGACCAGGCTGCGAACCTGCTCAAGGCAGTTTCCGCATCCGGGCCAGATGCTGCAACTGCTGCCGCGCCGTCGGACACCGGTCGGGGCACGCCACGCAGGGTGGAAGGGGCTGCCGTCAAGGCGCGCGTCGACGCTCGCATGGCCGAGCCGAAACCGGCCGGCAGGAAGAGCGGGCAACGCGATGCGGACGGCTCGCGCTGGGCCGAGTTCTGAGCGAGGATACCCGGACCACTGCGGACGCGGCCGTGCCGTTTTTCTCGAGAAGGAGCCGACGATGAACATCGACAGATTCAAGAAGGACCACGCGCAGATCCTCTTGCAGGTGGGTGAACTGCGCGAACTGGCGCACCTGGGCGTCGAGCAGCATGCCGAGGACATCGCCAAGCAGATCGTGGCGATGAGTTCGACCATCAAGCTGCATCTGGCGGCCGAGGACAACGTGCTCTATCCGGCGCTGGCCAAGGTCTCCGGTTCGGCTGCCGCGGTGATCGGCAAGCGCTTCCACGAGGAGATGGGCGGCATTGCCGCGGCGTATACCGACTTCGCGCACAAGTGGAACTATGCGCCCAGCATCGCGGCGCATCCCGACGATTTCCGCAAGCACGCCAACGAAATCTTCAAGGCGTTGCACGAGCGGATCCAGAAGGAGAACCACGACCTGTACCCGGCGGCCGAGGCGCTTTGAGCTTCGTCGACTGGTGCAAGCCGGTCGCGGTCAGCCCCGGCCCAGGCGTTGTGCCAGCAGCAGCGTCAGCGGCTTGAGGAAATACGAGTCCTCCGGCATCAGGTCCACTTTCGTCCCGCGCACGCGCAGCGCTTCCGCCACCAGCGGTCCCACCGCCGCGACGGTGGTGCGCGACAGGCCGGTGCGCAAGTCTTCTTCGGCGCGATGGGTGCCTGCCACCTTGAACAGGCGCTCGACTTGCGCCTGGCTGGTGAAGGCGATGGCGTCGATCGAGCCTGCCGCCAGTTGGCCGATCAGGGCCCGCACTTCGTTGTCGGCGGCGGCGTCAGCGTAGACGTAAGGGGCGACGGCATCGACGTTCGCCCCGGCGTTCTCCAGAAATTCGACCAGAGGGCGGTTGGGATCGCTGCCGTACAGTTGCACGCCAACGCGGCGGCCGCGCAGGTCAAGGCCGGCGAGCCTGGCGATGACGCCGGCGCTGGTGGGCTTGTCCGCGGTGATCGCCGGCTTGAGGCCCAGCTCGCGCAAGGCCGCCACCGGCTTGGGGCCGCGCGTGACGAGCCGCACCTGCGCCAGGCGGGCGACGAACTCCGCTTTCAACTCCGCTGCATGGCGCTCGCAGCAGGACAGCAGGCGGCGCAGCCCCTCGCCGGTGAGCAGGATCAGGTCGTCGCAGCCGCCGGCGCTGAAGCGGTGCAGCCAGTCCAGCACCGGCGTGGGATCGGGCGCGTCGAGGATGTCGACCAGGGGACAGCGGATCACCCGCGCTCCGCGCTGGCCGAGCAGGTTGGCGAACAGGTCGAGGGCGCGGTGTTCTGGTACTGCGATGGTGCGGTTCAGCAGGGGCTGTTCGATGGCCGTCCCTCCACGCGACGTGTCCGCGCTTTGTACGCGGGGACGGCCGGGCTGGTCAATGGGCTGGGGCCGCCTGTATGCGCAGCCGGGCCCGGGCCGCGGCGCCGTTGCGCAGCGCCCAGCGGAAAGCAGGCGCCAGGGCGCGCAGGCCGGGCCGGACCACGGTCCGGCGCAGCGCCGCCTGGCGCCGGATGCCGAGCAGGTCCTGCGCCCAATCCGGCAGCAGGTCCTCGCCGGCGTGGATGAACAGCCGCCCCATCGGCTTGAGCGCGGGGTGCGGGACCGGAGGATTCAGCAGGATGCGATGTACCTCGCGCGCGCGCTCGGAATAGTCGAGCTGTGGCAGCATGCGCCGGTAGTAGCGTTCCACCGCCGCGACGGACTTGGGCACGCCGCGCGCGCCGAGCAGCTCGGCCACCACCGCGGTTTCGTGGTAATAGCGGTCCTGCTCGGACTCGCTGAGGGGAGCCGGCGAATAGAGTTGATGGGAACGCAGGAAGCTGGACATCTCGGCGACGTGCACCCAGGTCAGCAGGCGGGGATCGCCGGCGGCGTAGTGGCGGCCATCGGGGGCGGTGCCGACCACGGTCTCGTGGATGCGCCGCACGCGCTGGATCAGCCGCTCGGCATCGCGACGGCCGGCGAAGGTGGTGCCGCCGACGAAAGCCGAGGTGCGGCGCAGCCGGCCGAGGATGTCCTGGCGGAAATTGGAGTGGTCCCATACGCCGGCCAGCGCCAGCGGATGCAGGGCCTGCAGCAGCAGGGCGGAGACGCCGCCCACCAGCATGATGGCGAAGTCGCCATGCACCCGCCAGCAGATCGAATCTGGCCCGAACAGCCCGGGATCTCCGGCGGGCTCGAGGAAGTTGATCCTGGGGGCGCCTGCGCCGGAGGTGATGCCGATGATGGCCTGTTCCACCTTCCGTCGCAGCGGCTCGGCCAGGAAAAAACGGCTGCGGCCGCCAGGCAGGATGGCCGGACCGTAGTGGCCGGAAGGTGCGCTGCTTTCAGGCATCGACTGCTCCAGGGGCTCGACTGACTTTGTTATACCAGCATTCGCCGGTCGCGGCCGCCGGTGTCCACCTCGGCGCGCGGCGGTACGGCATACTCCATGAATGAGCAGCCTGCCCGACGATCTGCGGGTCCCGTTTCTCACCTTGCCGAACTGGATCAAGGCGGCGGCGCATTGCGGCTTCAATATTGAACCCCTGTTCCGCGAGCAGGGCATCGAGACCGACCTGATCCACCTGGAGACGACGACGGTCAGCGCGCTGCAGCTGGTGCAGGTGATGGAGGCCTGCGTGGCGCGGACGCGCGGGCGCCATTTCCCGTTCGTGCTGGGGGAGACGTTCGCGTTCGACTACATGCCCGATATCGCGACCTTCCTGACCACCAGTTCCACGCTGCGCGAGACCTTGCGGGTATTCGACTGGGTGCGGGCCCTGATCAACCCGGGGCTCTACGTGCACCTGGAGGAAAGCGGCACGGAGGCCGCGCTGGTGCTGGAGTCCAGGGGTTTCGAGGCCGAGCCCTCGATGTATTTCACCGAGTCGATCTTTGCCTCCATCTACAAGTTTGCCCGCACCCTGCTGGGAGACCGGCCGGTGTTCGGGCGCCTGTGCCTGCGCTACCCGGCTCCGCCTTACGCGGCGGAGTACGACAAGTATTTCGGTGTGCAGATCCTGTTCGATCAGCCGCACAACAAGATGGTGTTCGAGCGGGGGCTGCTCGATGTGCCGCTGGAAGGGGCGTTTCCGGCGCTGCATCGGCAGGCCGAATACCGTGTCCAGCGCCAGCTTATCAGCCTGCCCAAAGCCGGCTCGGCCGAGTCGGGCATCGTGCTGCTGATCCAGCAGACCTTCGCCGGCCGGCCGGAGCTGCTGGGGGAGGGCATCGAAAGCCTGGCGACGGCCTTGAGCCTGCACCCGCGCACCTTGCAGCGCCGGCTGCAGGAGGAGGGTTTGAGCTTCGGTGAGCTGCAGGCGCGCGCGCGGTTCCAGCAGGCGGCTGGATGGCTGCAGGCCGGCGAGCTGAGCATCGAGCAGATCAGCGAGCGGCTGGGATTCTCGGACCGTCGCTCCTTCACCCGCGCGTTCAGCCGCTGGGCCGGCATGTCGCCCAGCAGCTTTCGCCGCAAATCAGGTGCCACGCTGGCTTAAGAAATCAGGTTTACCGCCTGATTAAGCAAGCGTTTTTCTTTGTCGCAAAATGTTCCCTTGCGTCGTCCGGGGTCATAGCCCGGGGTGCGGCGGGGCGCCTAAATTATCGTTCAAGGGTGGTTGGAGGAGAACCCATGACTCAGACTCAGACCGGCATCAGCCAGTATCCGATCGTGCCGCGCCAGGGCCTGGATTTTGACCTGGACGGCGATATTCCGAAGTACTGGCTCGGCGGCGACCCATTCAAGACGCGCCTGTTCGACGCGATGTCGACCCTGTTCCCGGAAGGCGAGAAGTTCTTCATCACCTGCGTGCGCGACTACCGCGACCGGATCACTGATTCCGTGTTGACGCAGCAGGTGAAGGACTTCATCCGCCAGGAAGGCGCGCACACCATGGTGCACGTGAAGTTCAACAACCGGCTGAAGGCCCAGGGCGTGCAGATCGACGAGATCGACAGTGAGATGCGCCGCGTGCTGGGCTTCCTGCGCCGCATCCTGCCGCGCAGCTTCACCCTGGCGCAGACCGCGGCGGCCGAGCACATGACGGCGATCATGGCGCACAGCTTCTTCCATCGGCGAGACCTGCTCCAGCACGCCGATCCGCGTATCCGGGCGATGTACGCCTGGCACGCGGTGGAGGAGGTGGAGCACAAGGCGGTCGCCTTCGACGTGCTGACCCGGGTGGCCAAGGCCAGCTATTTCACCCGCATCCTTATGATGCTGTACGTGTCGCTGATCTTCCCGCTGCACACCTTCCTGATCATGAATCACATGTTCACGGTGGACGGCATCGGTTGGCGCCGCCGCGTCGGGATCTGGCTGCGCGGAGTGTGGTGGCTATACAAGCCTGGCGGGTTGTACCTGCCGGTGATCCCGCACTACCTGGCGTATTTCGTCCCCGGCTACCATCCCTGGAAGGCTGGCGGCACGGCGTTCTACGAACGCTGGACCGAGGTGTTCGCCAAGACCGGGGACCCCATTGCGGCGGGTGATGCGATGCACGCGTTGGGGCGCTAGGGAAGCCTAGGGAGCCTCTGAATAACTCCATGCCCTCCCGCGGCTTGCCATTTTGTGTCGGGCAAGGCGCGAGGAGCGCGGTGTGCTGATTGCACA
>JARLJS010000125.1 GCA_031291075.1 Nevskia sp.
CCAGGTGCAGGCCTTTGGCGACACCCAGGCCCCAGCGCGCCCCATGGGGGCGGCGCGCGATGTGATGGGCTTGCGCGCCGATGGCCAGGAGTTTCCGATCGATGCCGCGATTTCGCACCTGAACCTGGGCGGACGCCGCCTCTACACCGTGATCCTGCGCGACATCACCGATCGCCGCAGCGCACAGGCCGCGCTGCGCGAGAGCGAAGAGCGCCTGCGCCGTCTGCTGATGCTGCTGCCCGTCGGGGTGTTCGTCTACGGCGGCAGCGGCCCGCGCACCCGTATCAGCTTTGCCAACGAAGCCGCGCAGCGCCTGGTCGGCACCGGCGAGGCGAACCTGCTCGGGCGCTCGCCGCTGGACTTCATTCATTCCGACTCGCTCGAACAGGTCAAGCAGCGCCTGCTGGCGATGCAGGGCGGCACCGCAGCCCCCCCCTTGCGGGCCCTGAAGATCCAGCGCACCGACGGCGAGGTCCGCCTGGTGCAGGCGACGGCGGCGCCGGTCACGATCGCAGGCCAGACCTCGATCGTCGTCATCCTGCACGACGTCACCGAACTGCAGCGCGCGCAGCACGCGCTCAAACGCTCGCACGCCGACCTGCAGCGCCTGGTGGCAGCGCAGGACAGCGTTCAGGACAACGAGCGCAAGCGCATCGCGCGCGAGCTGCACGACGACCTGCAGCAGACGCTGGCCGGGCTCAAGATGTACCTGGTGGCGATCGGCGAGCACCTGATGCAGGCGCCGGCCCGCGCCGCGCCGCTGCTGGCCGAGGCCATCCGCCTCACCTCCACGGCCATCGACTCCACGCGCCGCATCGTCAGCGACCTGCGCCCGCAGATCCTCGACGACCTCGGTCTGGTGCCGGCGCTGGAGGTGCTGGTGGAGCAGTTCAGCCAGCGCAGCGGCATCGCCTGCCATCTGGAGGTTCAGGGGGTAGAGGACCAGGGCATGGACGTCCAGGACGAGGCCGGCGAGCCCGAGCTGGAATCGCCCGCCGTGGCGAGCTGCCTGTACCGCGTGGCGCAGGAAGCGCTCACGAATGTGGCCAAACACGCGCAGGCCAGCACCGTGCAGGTGTGGCTCACGCGGGCGGCGCCCGACCGGCTGGTGCTGCGCATCCGCGACAACGGCAGCGGCAGCGGCATCAGCGCGAAAGATCGCCGCAAGCCGGGCTCCTTCGGTCTGCTGGGCATGCACGAGCGTGTGCGCGCGCTCGGCGGGGCGTTGCACATCGACAGCCAGCCCGGCAGCGGCACGACGCTGCAGGTGAGTCTTGCGGTGGCACCCGCCACCCTGGGGATGAGTTGATGCCCCCGATCGGCCAGGCTCGCA
>JARLJS010000014.1 GCA_031291075.1 Nevskia sp.
GGCGACGATGGCGCACAAGCCGTCGAAGCTGCGGCGCATGTCGATCGGGGTGGCGGCCAGATAAATCCGGGTATCGGCCGGAAGCTTCAGCATGGCAGGCGCGCCAGCTCGCGCAGGATGCTCGGCAAGCCTGCGGCTGAGATCAGCTCCAGGGAAATGGCGACGCCGTTGGGCAGGGTGACCCGGAGCGACCCTTCGAACGGCGCCAGCGTGCGCGGCTTCCCCACCGAAGGAGGACGCTTGGTCGCGGATGCTTGTGCCTGCGAGACCAGGTCCACGCGTGAGCCGTTGACCTTAAGCATCTGCGCCAGCTTGCCGCACGGACTGGTCCGACGAGCGCTTCCCGCTCTACGCCATCTATCCCTCGCGGCTGCACCGCGCCGCCAAAGTGCGGGCGTTCATCGAGTTCTGCCTTGAAATCATGACCGTGCCGCAGCGTGGAGTCCGCAGCAGGGCGCAGTAACCCGGCACACCGCGGGAAAGCAACCGCAACTGCCGGCCGCCGACATGATTCATGTCATTTCCAAATGACAGAAATATCGAAAAACGGATTCCGGGAAGGGAAGGCGGCGGGTACAGTCGACCCCCAGTGAAAACCCTTTCCATTCCCCGGACATCAGCAACATGAATGATTGCCTGCGACTCGCCCTGTTCGTTCTGCTTGGCGCGACATCCCTTGCGCATGCCGACATGCCGCCGCCCCCGGCGTACATCACGGCCGCAATCGCCGACCAGGCAAGGCCCGCCACCGATACGGCCAGCGACCAGGATCGCAAACCGGCCGAACTGCTGGCCTTCACCGGCATCAAGCCAGGCGACAAGGTTGCCGACTTCATTCCCGGCGGCGGCTACATCACGCGGCTCTTCAGCAAGGTCGTCGGAACCAGCGGCCATGTCTACGCCATCGTCCCGGAAAGCATCCCCAAGGCCAAGCCGGCTGCGCTCGACGGCATCAAGGCACTGGCGGCGGACCCTGCCTATGGCAACATCAGCGTGGCCGTCCGGCCGTACCAGGATATCGGCGTGGGCGAGCCGCTCGACCTGGTCTGGACCTCGCAGAACTACCACGACATCTACGGCGCGGTCAGCGTTTTCGCGGTGAGCGGCACTACCGGCCCCGAAGAGACGGCGAAGCTCGACGCGGCAGTGTTCAAGGCCCTCAAGCCCGGCGGCGTGTACATCGTCACCGACCACGTAGCCAAGGCCGGCTCCAACGAAGAGGACGCCAACACCCTGCACCGCATCGACCCGGCGGTGGTGATCGCGCAAGCCAAGGCAGCCGGCTTCGTCCTGGAAGCGCAGAGCGCCCTGCTCGCCAATCCGCAGGATGGCCACGACAAGATCGTGTTCGCGCCGGAGATCAAGGGCCACACCGACAAATTCATCCTCAAGTTCCGCAAGCCCTGACGCCATCCATAGCCCGACCATCAAGGACGCCCAATGCGCTTTTTCCTCGGACTTCTGCTTTCCGCACTTGCCGCCAATAGCATCGCCGGCGACATGACACCATCGCTTGCCGGCACCTGGACCCTCAAAACCGCCTACGACCTGCACAAGGACGGCAGCAAGACCTACGGTTTCGGTACGCAGCCGCGCGGCACCCTGATGATCGACGCCCAGGGCCGCTACTCCCTGCAGATCTACCGCAGCGACGAACCAACCGCCGTCACCGACGACAAGGGTGTACGCAAGGACTTCAAGCCCGGCGAGATCGCCAGCACGCACTACGGCCGCGTCAGCCTCGATGCCGCCGCGCACACGGTGAGCTTCAGTATCGACCTGGCCTATATCCAGCGCTGGAACGGCACCACCCAGGTGCGGCCGTATACCTTGTCCGGCGACGAGCTGAGCTACCAGGTGCCCGCCCAGCCCGGCAGCGACAGCGTCGCCGTATCGGTGTGGCAACGTGTCAAAAGCTAGGCAGCCCCGCTAGATCATTCTTGATTCAGTTGTACAGCTTCCCCTCCCCCGCTCGCGGGAGAGGGTGGCCCGAAGGGCCGGGAGAGGGGCTGTTAAGCCGGAAAAAGCGCAAGCTCACTTTGAAATGAGCGCCGGATGCACCCAGTGAATCGGCGCTTCCTGCACCACCGTGTAGCCCGGACAGGCGTATCTCTCGATGTCGTGGGCGCTCAGCGGAAACGAGCCGCAGTTGGAGAAGCGCCGCAAAGGCGAATGGTAGATGCCGCACTGATATTTTTCATCGGCGGTTTTCTCCAGGAATACGCAGCGCTTGTCCAGGCAGCAGTTGCCGCACTGGGTGCACTCGCCGCGAATTTCCGCGGGAATGTCGGTCTGCCGCCCCGCGACATCCTGAAGGTAGTGAAGCACCGGCCCCTCGCTCAGCGCCTGTATGTGAATCAGCATCTTCTTGAGGGTGCGCCAATATTGCACAACGTACTTGGAGCGCTGGTAAGCCACGCTGGCAAGCAAAGGCAATAGGGGCAGAAGCAGGTACAGGCAGCCGATAAAGGCCCACGCCAGTGCGTGAGCAAGATATTTCCTGAGAGTGGCCGTTTCGGGCAATGCCGCGCCCTTGAGTGAAGCAATGGTATCAGGCTGCATTATTTGTTCGCTGAAGGTTCTTTGGGGGGCGGTGGATTCTGATTGGTTGATGCGCCCGGCATCTTCGGCTTGTGCTGGCGCAGGCGATCAGAGCGCCCCTGCCATAGTATGGTTGCGCTGCATTAACGTTCCGTGACCATTCGTCCATTGATGTCCTGCGGCACCACGCCGGCCGGCGTGATGCCGCAAGCCCCGCTCACTTCGTCGCCGTCCCCGCCCCCAAGTCCCGCGACGCCAGGGGGCGCACCTCGCCGACCAGCGCCAGCAGCACATGGCCCGGCTCCTCGATCATCGGCAGATGCGCCGAGTTCTCGAACCAGACAGTCTTCTTCGCCGGCGCCTGCAGCCGCTTCATCCAGGCATCGGCGATCGGCCAGGGGCAGGTATAGTCATGCCGCCCGAGGAACAGGAACACCGGCACGTCGAGCCGGTGCAGATCCTCGAAGCTGATGTCGGCAAGCTTCGGCCAGATGGTGCTGATGGTGAAGGCGCTGCCATCGTCCCAGGCTTTGCGGTCGGCCGCGCTGTATTCGGGCGAGAGCCGCGGCGCGTGGAAGTAGAAGTCCGCATCCTGGCGGCCCGCGGCAAGCGCGCCGTAATGGACCGACCATTTCCGCTCGGTGCTCATCTTGTCGACATCGAGCGGGCCGAAGCCGGGATAGGGCTGCAAAGCCTCCAGCTCGCTCACCGCCTGCGCATTGCCGTCCTTGCGCGCCTGATCCAGCGTCCAGGCCAGGCCGACACGCTCGTTGCCGCGGAAATCGATCAGCTGGCCCATGCCGATATAGGCATAGAGCAGGTCGGGGCGCTTCGCCGCCACCGCCAGCCCCACCGCCGATCCCCAGCTATGCCCCATCAGGAACACCTTGCGCTTGCCGTACTTGGCGCGCAGCAACTCGATCAGCTCGATGGTGTCGTCGCGGTAGCGCTCCAGGTTCAACGTCGGCGCGATCGACTGGGTGTCGTTCAGCAGATAGGAACGGCCTGCGCCGCGCTGATCCCATTGCACCACGGTAAAGAAATCCTCCCACGGCCGCTGAAACGCCCAGGCCACCGGCATCTCCACCGCGCCCGGACCGCCATGCACGAACAGCAGGATCGGGTTGCCTCGATCGGCGCTCCGCACATTCACCACCTGCCGCGCCCCGCCCAGCGTTGCCTCGAAGGTCTCCTGGACACCGTTGGGCGTGACAATGCGATCGATGTCCGCGACCACGGCGCGGCCGGGCGTGTAGACATCGTCGCCCGCGGGCGCCTGCGCCGAGGCAGCGGCCGTGAGCATCAGCAACGGGAGCAAAAACGCAATTCGGATCATGGAGTGCGCAGTTCCTTTGAGCAAAAAGCAGGGATGATACTTCGGACGGCTCGCCTCGCAGGGACAGCAGGCTTGCCGTATCGATTCCTCATGCTTGGATGCTGGCGCAGAGGAATTTGGATGTATCTTTTTCACGCCCACGCAGACGGCAGCTTCGTGAGAGCGCGGCCTTCAGCCTTTACCCACCGTTGCTAACGCGGAGCTAGCAGGAACGCCCGGCATTTCGGGCATTTCCGATTGAGCGCCGAGTTATGGACTCAATGCGAACCAACGATTGGCTCACTCCTCAAAGTAGCTCTCCCCTCACGGAAAGAAAAAATCATAGCTCTTGCTAAATCCTTTAAGCGTAGGCTCCACGTTTGCAGCGAGTTGCAAAGCCTGCAGTGAATCGGCGCCATATATCTCGTGAGCTTTCATACCGGGCAGGCCATCGAACTCAACGGTGCAACAAGCTGCCTCTTCATCGAAGTTGATCTTGGAATTTGTGCCTTTCGCTTTGTACGGCGCGAAGATCCGGATCACGAGGGGTAAGCGCGCGCTTTCTCCTTTTACGGAAAAAACAAGATGTCTCTCTGCTATGCACTGGTTCATGAGGCTTTTTCCTCAAAGATCATGTAGGGCGGATCGTGATCCGCCTTCCGCGCAAGCTACCAGGTAAACAGCGGGTCTAGACCCGCTCCACGCGAATTGATACTGCGCTGATCGGCAACATTACACCGGATCAATTCCGGGCAACGCGAATGCGCCGCCTATGCTCGACCTGCATCCCCCTAAGCCCGATACTCCGGCTGCCCCACATGCAGCGCATTCGCCGCATGCCGCACCCCCAGCAAGCCCATGGCAACCCCGATCACGCACATCGCCGCCACATAGTGCGCCGGGCCGAGCGGATTGGCCTTGGTCAGCAGCGACACCACCGGCGGCGTGAACCCGCCGAAAATCGCATAGGCGACGTTGTAGGAGAACGACAGGCCCGAGAAGCGCACCGCGGGCGGGAAGCTGCGCACCAGGATCAGCGGAATCACCCCGACGATCGCCACGAACAATCCCGTCAGCGCATACAGCGGCAGCAGCCATTCGGGGTTGTGGGCCACGCCCAGATACAGCGCATAAGTGCTCAGCAGCAGCATGGCGCTGCCGATGCTCAGCACCACGCCCGGTCCGAAGCGATCGGCCAGGGCGCCGCCGGCAACGCAGCCGATGGTCAGCAACAGGGTCGCGATGCTGTTGGCGGACAGGGTCTGCGCCGCGCTGATGCCGTACAGCTTCTGCAGCAGCGTCGGCGTCATCAGGATCACCACCACGATCGCCGCGGTCAGCACCCAGGTCAGCAGGATGGCGCGCAGCACCGCCACGGGATGCTGGCTCAGCACCAGCTTCAGCGGCAGCTCCTGCGCCAGCGCCTTGCGCCGCCGCATCTCCTCGAACACCGGCGTCTCGTCCAACCAGCGCCGCAGGTAGACCGCCCCCAGCCCGAACACGCCGCCGAGCAGGAACGGCAGCCGCCAGGCAAAGGCCAGCACCTGCTCCGGCGCGTAGTGGCGCGACAAGCCCGCGGCCACCAGCGAGCCGAGCAGGATGCCGGTGGTGAGCCCGGCGGTCAGCGTGCCGCAGGCCAGGCCGTTGCGGTTCGCCGGCGCATGTTCCGCCACGAACACCCAGGCGCCCGGCACCTCGCCGCCGACGGCCGCGCCTTGCAGCACGCGCAGCAGCAGCAGAGCCAGCGGCGCCCACAGCCCAACCACCGCATAAGTCGGCAACAGGCCGATCGCCAGGGTCGGCAGCGCCATCAGGAACACGCTCAGCAGGAACATGCGCTTCCTGCCGAAGCGGTCGCCGAAGTGGGCCATGATGATGCCGCCCAGCGGCCGCGCCAGATAACCGGCGGCGAAGATGCCGTAGGTCTGCAACTGCCGCAGCCATTCCGGCATGTCCGCCGGGAAAAACAGCTTGCCGATCACCGCCGCGAAAAACACGAAGATGATGAAGTCGTAGAACTCCAGCGCCCCGCCCAGGGCGGAGAGCACCAGCGTCTTGGCGTCGCTGCGGCTCAGCCGCCGCGGCAGGTTGTCCGAAGGAAGTGGGTTCACGAATCGTCTCTGTATAAGAATGGATTCACGCGCTCGCGGCGGCATCTCCCACCGCCGCGTACCGCGCCTGGCGAGGCGCTAGCTTAAGGCAGTTCTACCCCTTTATGGTGCCGCCGCGGCTCAGGCACCCCGGCCCGCCGGCTAAACCGCCGCGCCCCCGGGCGCCGCCTCCACCGCCAGGTGCGCTGCGCAATTCACCAGGCGCAGCGTCCACGGCGGCGCCGAATCGATTTCGCTGAGGCCGGTATTGGCCCACTGCGCCGGAGCCCTCAGCCCCGGCGACAGCCTGAGCTGGCGCTCCGCCAGGGCGCGGCAAACCAGGCCATGCGTCACCACCAGCAGATTGCCCGCCGTCGCCGCGGCAGCCTGCGTCACCCGCTCCCAGGCCAGCGCCACCCGCGCATGGAACACCGCCCAGCTCTCCCCGTTCGGCGGCAGGTAGTCGGGTGCGAACGGATCGAAAGTCAGCGCCGCATAGGGCGTCCCGCGCAGGTCCCCGAAATCGCGCTCACGCAGCAGCGGATCGAACTCCACCGCAACCCCGGTAAACTTGTGCGCGTACGCCGCGGTCTCCACCGCGCGCGGCAGATCGCTGGCCAGGATGCGCGTCACGCCCAGTCCCGCCACGCGCCGCGCCAGCCGCTCCGCCTGCGCCCGCCCCAACGCGGACAGCGGCGATTCCGGCACCTGCACCACCCGCGCCGCGTTCTGCTCGGTCTCGCCGTGACGCACCAGGAATATGGACATGGCGCGCAGCCTAGCAAATGCGCCGGCTGCGAGTCGATGCTCAAGCCGGAAGCGTGCGTCTCACCGCTCAGCCGGCTCCGTCAGCTTGCCCTTTTCGGCAGATGGGACGCGCAGCTGGAACTGGCCGCAAGATATCGGTCGTGGAGCAGACAAATTCCGTCGCTAGCCCGCACCGAGCTATGCGCCGATCCCATGCTTCGCAGCCCCGGGATCCGGCTTTCGAGCAAGGCCGGCGCATCGCAAAAATTCACGCAGCCCGCACAGCAGCGCGCCGTTGCCGGCACAGGCGCCGGCAGCGGCTTGAGCAGCAGCCCAAGAAAGGAAGCGCTACTGGCCAAAGCTGCTCCAGAAGCTGCCGAATACCTGGGTCGAGAGGACATAGCCCAGTACGACATTGACGATGACGCCCGCGGTAAAGGCATAGAACGGCCTGGGGCCGACACCGGCGAAGTCGCGGATCCTGGTGGTCAGTCCGATGCTGAAAAAGGTGAAGGTGAATGCCCATACCCGCAGCGCCTGGATCGGCGCGATCAGGGCCGGTGTCAGCGACTTGCGGTAGTCCGCATAGCTGTAGCCGCGCGATATCACGGTGATGATGGCGGATGCGATGAGAAAGCCGATGACGAATTTCGGGAAGCGCCGCCAGGTTTCCCCGGCGCCGGCCTTGTTTTGAATACCCGTGTTGTCCCAGCGCGTGGTGGCGATGATCGAAAGCACCAGCGCCCAGATGCCGATCCAGATATCGCGCCCGATCACCTTCATCAGCGTGAAGGCATTCACCGCGGCGTCCGCATTGCCGCTGATGCCCGGCACATTGCCGGCGTAGCCGCCATAGGTCTGCGCCGCGGCGAATCCGGCGGCATCGGCGAATTCCGAAGTGCCGATCCAGGCTCCGGCCACCCCGGTCGGCAACTGCAGCGCGCGGGAAACGATGGGCAGCAGGAAGATCATCACGATAGCCCAGAACACCACCAGGCTGATGGCGATCGGCGCATGCTCCTTCTTCGCCCCCACCGCGCCCGCCACGGCGATGGCGCCCGACACGCCGCACACCGCGCCACCGGTGCCCAGGACGGCGGCGAGGCGCCGGTCCAGCCCCAGCTTTGTCGCCACGAAATAGATCACGCCGAAAGTCACCAGCGACACGATCGCCGCCTGCGCGATCGCCACCGGACCGGCCCAGATGATCAGGGTGAACGGCAGCCCCGCGCCAAGCAGGACGATGCCGGTCTTGATGTAGAACTCCACCCGGAATCCCGCCTGCAGCCACTTCGGCAGCGCAATGGTGTTGGAAATCAGCAGCCCCAGGCCCAGGCCGACCAGGGGCGGCTCCAGGCTGTACTTCGAGGCCTGATCCCATTGCCCGATGAAATAGAGAATCACCGACACCACGAACACGAAAGCGAAGGAAGGCAGGAACTCCGTCAACTTGATGCCCAGGCCGAGGGCGCCAAGCCCGAACAACACCGCCCACAGGACGAACAGCGCGAAGTATTGCCCGGCATGCTGCCCGTACTGCGCGAACGCCTCCGGCAGATGGCTCCATTTCTGCGGCGACACCGCCAGCCACTTGATGCTGCTGCCGCAGGCGAACAGGGCCACCGCCACCAGCACCAGGCCCACGCCGATCCAGATGGCCCACCAGTCCTCTTTCGCAAACAATCCCTTCCACGCCGGCACCGCGGCGCCGCTCGCACTTCCGCTTTGAAGCTCAGACATGACTACTCCTTTCGCGTCGCGCCCGGAAGGCGCAACCTGACCCCCTGCCCCGCGCCGGGCCGCCCGGATGGCGACCTGGCTTATTCCAGGCCTTTTCGGTGCCGCTGACAACCCCCGCCGGAATCGATGCTAGTTCCTGGCAACCGGCTTGCCGGCCTCGGCGACCTTGGGCGCGGGCGGAACAACCTTGCTGATGGTGCCGCCTTCTTCCTGGTAATTTTCCGAGCCGATGGCGCCGGCCACCTTGAAGCCCTTGCTGGCCAACAGATCGGCCGCGGCGCCGGCGCGCCCGGCATGGTTGGAAACAGTCACGACGGTGCGATCCTTGGGAATGAAGGCTGTGTACTTTTCGAGTTCCTGTGCCTGGATGCTCAGATACGCGGGGAATCCGCCCTTGTCCGTCAATTCATCCGGTCGCCGCACATCGATGATGACCAATTGCTCGGGCTTGGCCAGCAGCGCATCGACCTGCGCGCGTGAAAGCTTCGGCGTCTTGTATTTCCATGCAGGCTCGGCGTGTGCGCTGGCGCCTGCGGTAGCGGCGGCCTGCTGCCCAAATGCGATCGGGGCCGCCATGGCCCACACGACGATTGCCACAACAGCCTTCAAATTCTTCATTTTCACTTTACCTTTGATTAATGGTTCTAACTGGGTTTTGATTGCAGGCCATGCGCGTCTGCCACAACGCAGATCGCCCGGACCGGGATCAACGGCTTGCGTCGCGGCCCGGTGCGCTGCATCGCGCAAGCCTGTTTGCAGCTATCGTGCCGATGCGCCGGCACCACGCCGACAGCGGTGCGCAAACACCGCTGCGGTCACGTAACTCACTGATGACAAGCGAAATATTCATCAGCCGCGAATCCATATTCGCGGCTCGCCGACGCATGACCGGCATGCGGCACCGGCATGGCACTGTTGAAATCGCATCACACGATGAGAAGAAATGTCGCAGTAGCAGCATCCGTACCGACACGTACTTAAAGAATTACCCATCATTTCATTCACTCAAGGGAGCGGATGGCTAGGGCGCCGCCGCCAGATTCCAGTTCGGCGGCTCCTTGTCCCTGCCGTCCGGCAAGTCATCGGACTTGTCGCCCAGATGGCCATGCTTCTTCAGCAGGGTGCGCAGCACGTTGCGCGAGATGCCGAGCGCGGAAGCCGCGCGCACCTGGTTGTAGCGGCTGTGCCGGAATGCCTCGTCGACAATCAGCCGCTCCAGCTCGTTGAACAGGTTTTCGCCGGGCTTCTCCAGCAAGGCCTGCATCGCCAGGGTGATCTGCTCGACCGGCGTCAGCTTCGATGCGCCGCTGGCGGCGCCTTGCGTGGCCGCTCCGCCGACACCGTTGAGCTTGAGATGCTCCGGGCGGATCTCGTTTTCCCGGGCGACCAGCAGCGCAAAATGGATCACGTTTTCCACTTCGCGGATGTTGCCCGGCCAGCTATAGCGCTCCAGCGCCTCACGCGCCGCTGCGGAAATCTCCGGGCGCGAACGCTTCAGGCGCTGGCTGTACTGTCCGAGGAAATGGTTGGCCAGCGGCAGGATGTCGCCCGGACGCTCGCGCAGCGGCGGCAGACGCAGTTGCGCGATGTTGAGGCGATAGAGCAGATCGAGACGGAACAGGCCGGCCGATACCGCATCGCTCAGATCGACGTTGGTGGCCGCCACCAGGCGTATATCCACCGGGATGGACTTGCGCGACCCCAGGCGCACCACCTCGCGCTCCTGCAATACACGCAGCAGCTTCACCTGCAAGGCCAGCGGCAGATCGCCGATCTCGTCGAGGAACAAGGTGCCGCCGTTGGCGGATTCGAACCAGCCTTCGCGCCGCATGGTCGCGCCGGTGAATGCCCCCACCTCGTGCCCGAACAACTCGCTCTCGGCCAGTTGCTCGCTGATGGCGCCGCAATTCACCGCCACGAAGGGTCCCTTGCGCCCGCTCAGTTCATGGATATGCCGCGCCACCAACTCCTTGCCGGTGCCGGTCTCGCCGATGATCAGTACTGGCGCATCGCTCGGCGCGACATGCTCAAGATACTTGTGGATTTCCTGCGACACGGGATCGACGAAGACCAGAGCCTTGGCGCGGATCGTCACCTGCTCGGCGTTGGTCCCGTAAAGCTGTAAAACATTTGAATCGCGATACAGGGAATCGCGCATAACTTACTCCCGGATACACCTGCGGCACCCCACCGCAGTGTCCCGGAAACTTTATTGTTCCGTGCGGATTTTGACCAAGACTTACTATTACTAACCATATCTTGCAGCAATCTACCGTTCAGCTTTGCGAGGCCGCAGTGGCGCGGCATCGCCTTCCGTTTGTTGGATATGCAGCAGCTCGAAAACCGAATAGCTGCCGAATCAACAGCGCTCGCGCCCGAGCCATCGGCTCCCCGCCTTTTGCAACAGCAGGGAGCCGAGGGACGAGGCAGCCGGCTAGGGCTTGAGCTGGCCGCGAATCTCGCCGGGCTTGTGATCGACGCTGTGAACGTTGACGTAGAGATCACCCGCTTTGAAGCTGGCGTACTGCTCGTCGGTAAGTTTCGAGTCCGCCGGTACCGTCCAGCTGCCGTCCGCGCCCTTGACCAGGGTGATGACCGGCGGACCTTTCTGCCCGGGCGCGCCGAGATGGATATGCGCGACGGTGCCGTCGATGCCCGAGGTCTTCAATCCGCCGCTCACCGACTTGTCCGCGCCGATGGTGAACTTCCCTTCACCTGACGCCGCCGTCTCCACTGCCGGCGTTTCCTCGGCGCCGCTCAGGACCACCTTGACGTCTTCGGCGTGGGCCGAGCCGATGCTGAAAGCTAAGGCCGTCACTGCGAGAAAGGCGCGCGCGGCGCCCAGTTTGGCAACACTGATGCTCATGCTTGTCTCCGTGAAACATTGGTAGTTGGGGGGAGGTCACGCCATCCGGTTCGATCGATGCGCTGATTGAACCGGTCCGGCTTTCGATTGCATCGAACCACCGCACAGACTCGTTTGATCGGCGCAGGCCATTGTGGCGAACGGAGCGATGGTTTTGAGGCTGCATTTTTATTTGGTATTTATCCATAACCGAATGCTCGGATCATCCCAGCGCGAAGTTGATCGGCAGTTCGATGCTGAAATCGGTAGCAGTCGGATTGGCATTGTCCGGAATGGCCGGAAACTTGCCGATGCGCTTGAACACTTCCCGGCATTCGCCATCCAGCGCTGAAAACCCCGCCTTCTTGACCAGCTGCTCATCCTCGATCGAACCGTCACGCGCGAAGGTGACACGCACCTTGCACAGACCCTGCTCCGCATTGAGCTGCGACCTTGCCGGATACTCCACCGTCTTCTGAATCAGCGCCTGCAATGAGTTGTAGTAGGCGCCGGGCACGCTGGTTCCCACAACCCGCTGCGGCGGAGCGGCTTCGACCGGCGCCGGCGGCGGCGGCGGGGGCACCGGCGGCGCTTCCACCGGTGGAGTCGGCGCCTGGGTCACGATCTGCTCGGGCGGCGGCGGCGCTGCCGGTTTCGGCGGCGGCGGCGTACGCGGCGGCGGCTGCTTCGGCGGTGGCGGGGGTGGAGGCGGCGGTGGCGGCGGCGCCAGTTCCACCACGGCCATGATCCTCTTCGGCTCCATGAAGGAGACATGCGGATGCACCAGATACAGCAGATAGCCGATCAGCGCCGCATGAAACACCACGGAGAAGGCGACGCCGAGATTGACCCGCTCGCGCGGTGCGCGTGCCTTCGGCGCGCTCAGCTTACCCAGATTCATCTTGATTGCAACACTCATTTCAAGCTCCTTGCAAAGTCTTTACGGCTGGGCTTGGGACATGAGCGAAACCTTGTAGAAGCCGGCCTGGGCCGCAATCTTCAGAAGATCCCTCACTTTGTCGAACACCGCACCCTTGTCGGCGCGGATGTAGACCAGATTGTCCGGCTCGGCCTGCGCAATCTCATGCAGCCGTGCCGGCAACTGGTCGATCGTCATCTGATCGACGTGACCGCCACCGGTATCGATGTAGTAGTTGCCGTTCAGATCGAACGACACGATCAGCGGGTCGCGCGGCTTGCCCATTTCCTGCAGGGCGGCCTTGGGCAGGGTTACCGGCACCTGCGACAGCATCAGGGGCGCCGTCACCATGAAGATGATGAGCAGCACCAGCATCACGTCGACCAGCGGCGTGACGTTGATCGAGGCAATGGCTTCGCCGAGACCTTCGTCGTCACCCTGGGAAGCAGTATTCGGAACACTCATGGACATAGCGTCACCTTACCGAAGCCGGAGCTGCCGACGATGCCCATCAGATCGACCACGCGGTCGTAGATGGAGTCCTTGTCCGCACAGACCGTGACCAGTTCATCCGGAAACTGCCGCGCGATGTCGTGCAGACGTGCCGGCAGGTCGTTATAGGCCACCGCCTCCTTCGGCTCTTCGTTGCGCTGGATGAAATAGTTGTTCTGCAGATCGAAATCCACCGTCAGCTTCTCCGGATGCGTGTCCGAAGCAACCAGGCTGGGCTTGGGCAGGGTAATGGGCAGCTGGTTCATCATCAGCGGCATCGTCACCATGAAGATGATCAACAACACCAGCATCACGTCGACCAGAGGCGTGACGTTGATTTCCGCCACGGGGCTCATCTGAGCTTCGTCCCCGCCGGCGGCAGCCTGCAGGCTCATACCCACTTACGCAACCTCCGCCGAGCCGATATCCGGGCTTATGCCGGACACGGCCTTGTCATCGCGGCGGCTGGCCGCAGCCGGGAATTTTTTCGCCGGCGCGGCGGCAGGGGGCGTGGCCGCCGGCGCGAAGCGCTTGGACAGGCGCCCGGCGTAAATGCCGATGACGGTGTTGAGGCGGCCGACGTAACGACCCAGGTTGGTGGCGAAGCTGTTGTACGCCATGATCGAGGGGATGGCCGCCGCCAGGCCGATACCGGTGGCGATCAGCGCTTCGGCGATACCCGGGGCCACGGTGGCCAGGCTGGTGTCATGCGCCGCGGCGATGCCGGTGAAGGTGTTCATGATGCCCCACACCGTGCCGAACAGGCCGATGAACGGGGCCGAGGAACCCACGGTCGCCAGGAACGGCAGGCGCTTGTTGATGCGGCGGGTTTCGTTGGACAGTTCCAGGCGCATGGCGCGCTCGATGCGGTCACGCACTTCGTGCAGCGCTTCGTGCTCGTGCTCGCCGGAGCCTTCACGCCATTCCTGGTTGCCGGCGGCGATGACCTTGCCCACCGGGTGGGTGTCGCTGTAGTTGATGACGTCTTCCAGGGTGCCGTTTTCCAGGGTTTGTTCCAGGCGCTTGGCGGCGCCGAAGGCGGCGGTGAAGGCGAACAGCTTCTCGAACATCACGGTCCAGCACCAGAAGGAGAAGAACACCAGAATCACCAGCACCGCCTTGACGACGGGGTCGGCCTGCGAAACCAGGTGATAGATAGAGAGGTCGGCTGGATTGATGGCAGTCGTTGGGTCCATTGAATAGCTCTTTAAGATAGAAAATTGATGTGGTGTGCCGGCATCAGCCAGGGCATTGCTCACAATTCGTTACAGCTTGCCGCTGACCTGCAGGCCGATCCAGCGCGGGGGCGCCGGGGTATAGCTGTCCCAGGTTTGCGCGATGGGCGAAGTGTTGTTGAACAGGTTCTTCACCAGCAGACTGATATCGAAACGCTTGTCGATGCGGCCCGCGCCTACGCTCAGATCGGTGATGGCATGCGCGTGGATCCAGGCGTAGCTCGATAGAGCCGTGTTATCCGAGTTGTAGCGGCTGGTATAGGCTGTATTGAAGGTCAGGAAAGCCTCGTCGGCCCCGTTATCCACAAAATGAAGGGGATAACGCAGATCGGCGCCCAAACTGAAACTGTACCTGGCCGCACCCGGCAGCCTTTTCCCCGAAACATCCCGATACGGATGCAGCTTCGCCAGATCGGCGTTCTCGACCGGCTGACCCATGTTTGCGAAGTTGTAGAAAATCGCATCGTTATAGGCGCCGCTGAAGTGCAGCGAAACGTAGGCGTTCGGCGTATACAGGCCGTCCACTTCCAGCCCCTTCACATGCACCTTGGCGGCATTGCCGGTGGTGGACACATAAGCAGTTGACGGAGTGACACCGGCGGCGACATTCAGCGCTGTGGTATAGGGGTCCAATACCTGGACCGCCTGCTGATAGTTCTTGAAGTTGTTGTAGAAGATATCGCCGTTCAGCGTCAGGGTTTTGTTCAACAGCAGCGATTTCAAACCCAGCTCGTAAGCCGTCGAGACTTCCGGCAGCGCGGGCTGTGAAACACCGTTGATGTTGAGCGCAACGCCCGCCTTCTCGCCGTGCTGCCAGGAGCCATAGCCGGTCAGACCCTCATTGAACTTGTAGCTCGGGCTGAGCAGCCAGGTGGGCTGGATCTTGTAGAAAGGCTGGGCAGTCAGGTTATTCCACAGCACGCCGATCTGCGCTTGGCGCAGAGCTTGCGCCGCGGCGATCTGGGCGGTGGTCGCACCAGCATACTGCTGCTGAATTTGCGCCGTGGTGCCCCCGCCCGGCAGCTGCACGCCATTGACCGGAATCGTCGGATTCAATATGGCGCCATTACCCTGGTCGGTAATCAAGGCGTTATCCCAGGTACGGCGCTCCTCGTAGGTAAGCCGCAGCCCCTCGGTAACGCTGAAGGCGGGGGTGAAATGGAGGTGCGCCTGGGCATAGAAAGCGCCCTGCCGCTTTTCAGTATCCTCGTAACCCGCCTTGCGCAGATTGTTCAAGGAATCCGACAGCAGGCGTTGGCCGTCGCTAGTCCCATCCAGGATGGAGTATTGTCCCGGCTTACCATTACTGTCGGCACTGGCAAACCATGCGCCTGCATCGGCGCCCCAACCGTTCTTCGACACATTGACCGCGCCCTGCGTCGAGTTGCTCATCAGAAACACGCCGGTCTGGTAATCCAGGAACCCGCCAACCGGTGAGTTCAGACGGAATTCCTGGGTGAACTGATGATAATCCACGCCACCGCCGGAAGCCGTGGTGATATCGAAGCGCGTCCCTTCGTCATTGCTGGCAAGGAAGTAATACTGCTGGAAGCTGGTGATTGAACTCAGGGTGTAATCGCCCAGGTTGTAGTTCACATTGGCCGTGGCACCGTGGCTGCGGGTGATCAGCGGCTGCTGGCTATTGTTGTCAACCGCGTTCAAGCCGCCGCCATAGAGATAGTTCTGCGAGTAGTAGTTGGGATAGGGATTGGAGAACCAGGACCGCGCCAGGCGCGTGGAAGCATCGGTCGACAAAGTATTGGTACCGCCATCCGCGTATTTCGCCGGCGTCGGCGTATAAATCGTCATGCCGTTGGAATACTCGGCGCCGGAGGTCTTGAAATCGAGCTTGATGCGCGCGCTCAGATTTTCCGTGGGCGTCAGCAGAAACTGCAGGCGGCCTTGTTCGCGGTCGGTATTTCCGTAACTCTGTGAAGTGTTATAGATGTTTCCGATATAGCCATTACCCCGGTCGACCGACAAGGTGCCACGCCAGGCCAGCAGGTCATTGATCACCGGGCCGCCGAAGACGGCATTGCCGATCACGCGATCCCAGCTTCCCAGATCACCCTGATTGCCGATGCTGGCGCCGGTGTAGCCACCATAAGCGACCTGATAGGAAGCTTCCGGCGTGAAGCTGGGGCGCTTGGTGTTGATGTAGATGCCGCCGACATCGGCGTTCTTGCCGCCTTGGGTGCCCTGCGGACCATGCGCGACCGCGACCGTGTCGAGGTCGACCAGATCGAAGCTGGCCAGAGGATTGTAGGCATATGGCACATCATCGACCGTCACCAGCACGCTGGGGTCCTGGGATTCGGTATTGGACTCGTAACCCAGGCCACGGATCGAAATGCTGTATTCGCGTGAGTTACCCGTGCTGAAGGTGGCGACATTGGACAGGCGCTTGGTGATCGCGGGCAAATCCTCCGCATCCTGCGCGGCCAGCTGATCGCCGCTGACCAGGGAGATCGACTGCGGCACATCCTTCACCGCCTTGAGGCGATTCGGTGCCTGCACCGTGATCTGGTTCAGCTGTGCCGGTTGATTGGCTTCGGCGTCGGCCTGCTCGGGCTCGCTTTTCGGCGGGGCTTCGCTGGCCGTCACTGTAGCTGGAGCATTTTCAGCCGCAGGCTGCTTGCCCTGTTGCTCGGCCAGATCCTTCTGGCTTTTCTCGAGGGCCTTCTTCAATCGCGCCACTTCGGCTTGCAGTTCCGCAACCGATCCATCCCCGGTTGGTATGGCGGGCGCAAGCGCGTCTCCAGCAGCGCCCGCATTGGCGGCGGCGCCGTCCGCCGCGTGCGATACACCCGAAGACAGAAGCGCCAGGCCGGCCATGAAGGCGGTGATGGGGATACCTCCGGGTAATTTGTTCTTGTTGTGGCGGACGCGGCCAGAGGTGACTTCTGTGTTCATGAAGCTCTGCTTTCCTTGATGAGGGTTGAGTGAAGACGCAGAGCCACTACAGCAACGCTCATGCCACAATATTCAATAAATAAGTTCTTTTGATATTCGCCTCATTGCATGCCTGATTATATGTACACAACAGTTGCAACTTACTAATATATAACAATATTTCAACATTTATAAAGCAACTAAAAACACAGGAATTAAGCTATAACTATTTTGATAAACATGAAGAGACGAGACAACGCGAAATGATGTGCTGCATTACGTTCAGAAGCTGTTGCATAAGCAACAGTGCCGGCCCGAACGGAATCCGATTGAACACCACGGTCTCGCCACAGCCGCTCCGCACCGGGGTGCCGGTGCTTCGTGAACGGGGAGCGATTGCCTGCTGCTTGAGGGCTTTTCCGGTGTGCCTGAACCTGGGCAGTACGCCGGCATTATGAAAGCGGCGGGCCGCGAACTGCCGCCCGCTTTACAGCTATGGTTTCAAGGGGACATTCGCCGCCATGGAAGAGGATGCCCGCGACGGACTACTGCTGCAGCACCCATTCGATGACACTCTTCAGATCGGCATCGGAAATCTTCTCGACGCTGTTGGGCGGCATCGGCATATCGCCCCATACGCCTTCGCCGCCATCGCGCACTTTCTCAAGAAGATAGGGCAGCGCATCCTTGTCGGACTTGTACTTGGCGGCGACCTCCCTGAACGACGGACCGATCAGCTTCTGCTCGATGCGGTGGCAGGAGACGCAGCCGCTCTTTTCCATCAGCTCTTCGCTGGCCTGCGCAGAGACGTTGAGGGCGCATACGGTGACAGTCAGAAGCAGGACAGTGATTTTCATATTCATGTTTGGCGCGCTCAAGGTTCCCGCTGCGGGAATCGACATGGCAGCAGCGCCGCCCTGCACTGCCGCCGCGACTCAGGCACGCAGATGCTTGTCGAAGAAGCTGATGGTGCGCTGCCAGGCCAGCTTCGCCGCGGCCTCGTCGTAACGCGGTGTGGTGTCGTTATTGAAGCCGTGCTGCACGCCCGGGTAGATATACGCCTGATAGTCCACCCCGGCGGCTTTCAGGGCCGCCTCGTACGCCGGCCAGCCCGAGGTGATGCGCTCGTCCAGCCCCGCGTAATGCAGCAGCAGCGGTGCCTTGATCTGCGCCGCTTCCTCGGCCGTGGGCTGCGCGCCGTAGAACGGTACAGCTGCCGCCAGATCGGGCACGCGGGTCGCCAGGAAATTGGCAATGCCGCCGCCGTAGCAGAAGCCCACCACGCCGACCTTGCCATTGCCTTCCGGCAGATTCTTCAGAGCAGCTTCGGCAGCAAGAAAATCCGCGTGGGTCTTGGTCTGGTACAGTTTGGCGAACAGGTCCCGCGCCTTGTCCTCGTCGCCGGGATAACCGCCCAGCGGGAACAGCGCATCCGGAGCGAAAGCGATGAAGTTGTCCAGGGCCAGACGCCGGGCAATATCCTCGATATGCGGATTGAGGCCGCGGTTCTCGTGCGCCACCAGCACCGTTGGCAGCCTGCCCTTGGCTTTCGCCGGCTGCACCAGGTAGCCGCGCAGCGTGCCATAGCCCTGCGGCGAGGGATATTCCACAGTGCGCGCCTTGATGCGCGGATCATCGCCTGGAACCTGCTGCGCCTCGGCGAAGTTGGGACTCAATGCCAGCAACAGGCCCTCGGCGGTGACGCCGGCAGCAGTGAACTTCGCGGCTCCCTGCAGGAAGCCGCGCCGCGATAGCTGCCCATGCACGTACTGGTCGAACAGCTTGAGCGCTTGCGGATGGAAGTCATTGGCGGTTTTGCGGGTCATGGATACGCTCCTCGTCGAAATCTGTGTGTGCAGCGGCAGGCCGATCCGGTTTCAGGGCTTTTTCGTCAACTGCTGCACGGCCGCAAGGGACTGGTCGACATTGTCCGCGGGCGCCAGGCCGCCCAGGCTCGCCGCGATCCTGCCGTCGGGGGTGACGATGAAGGTGGTGCGCTCGGCAAAGCCGTGATCGATTTCGACGCCCCGCGTATCCTTCTTGCCCGGCGCCGCATCCCGCACCGTCAGATCGAAGGACTTGGCGATAGTGCCGCCCGCATCGGAGGCGACCGGGATCTTGCCCGCGCAATACTGCGGATCGGCGGAGAAGTCGTTGAGCCTGGCGATGCTGTCGAGGGACACGCCGATGATGCTGGCGCCGGCGGCGGCGAACTTGTCGTAGTTCACGGCAAAGGTGTGCGCCTGGATATTGCACCCGCCGGTGAAGGCCGAGGGATAGAAATAAACCACCACCGGGCCTTTCTGCAGCGCCTGCTTCAGGGAGAAGGTAAAAGTCTTGCCGGCCAGCGAAGCCGGCGCAGTGAAGTCGGGCGCGCTATCGCCCTGCTTGAGGGCAGCGGCGGCGGGTAGCGCGATGGCGCCTGACAACAGACCGGCCAGCAGAAAGCGTTTCATGTCGTACTCCTGAATTTGCAATGCCCGGAGTTGAGTGCCGGGGGCTTTATTTGGTGAGGGGCTTGTACAGATCGTGGCAGGTACGGCAGTTCTTCGCAGTGTCCCGGGCCGCGGCGGCAGCCGTATCGAAGTCGTTCTTGCCCAGGGCCGCGACTACAGCGGCCAGCGAAGCCTCGCCCTGCTGGGCAATCTTCACCGCATCATCGGTGCCGCCCTTCTTGGCGAAGTAGGCTTCGGTCTCCTTCAGCACATTCTGGATCACCTGCGTGTCCGCCAGAGCGGCTTCCGCATTCCTGGCGCCAAGCACCGGACCCAGATCCTTGTTGGCGTCATCCATGTCGCGCATGCTGTCGTCGTCGAAATCGTTCAGATCGAGATCCGCGTGCACCAGGCCGCCCGACAGTGCCGCAAGAACTCCGGCCAGCAGCAACCACTTACGCATCTTCAGCATTGTGATGATTCCCTTCAGGCGGCGCTTACTGCCTCGCCTTGATATCGGCAGCCGCCAGCTTGCCCGCTGTTGGATCGTCCGCCGTTAAATCGGTGTACACCCATTTGACGAAGCGTTCGGCGCCCTGTGCGCCCTGCGGCACGCCGGCATCGAACTCGGCCGTGGGCTTTGCGGCAATGACCTCGTCCAGCGTCTTGCCCTGCGCAAGCAGGGCAGCCACCTTGTCGCGAACGGCGAGCAGCAAATCCCGGTGCGCGATGACCGCCGCCCGGTCGGTGACGGGGCCATGACCCGGAATGATCCTGGTATTGGGGCCGGCGCGGCCAATCACCGCACCGAGCGCGTCGAGCAGGCCTTTCAGGCTGCCGCCATTGTTGAGATCCGCATAGGGATAGCCAACCCCACGGTAGATGTCACCCGTGGCCAGCGCATCGTGCCCGACGAACTGCACCAGCGTATCGCCATCGGTGTGCGCATTCCTGAGCGGAATCAGGCGTACTTCCTCGCCGTCGAGGTGGATGGTCACCGGCCCGTCATAGGTCACCACCGGCAGCGCGGCAGCCGCCGCGGGTATGCCGGGCGCGCCGCTGGCGAGCGGGCCTGGATGCGCCAGCCGCACGCGCAGCTGGTCACGCGCAAAAATGGTGGCGCCGAGCCTGGCGAAGTTCTCGTTGCCGCCGGTATGGTCGCCATGCACATGGGTGTCGATCAGAAAGCGGATCGGGTCGGCGGCATCGACCGCCTTGATCGCCACGACCAGCCTGTCGGTCAAAGGAGCGAATTGCGAATCGACCAGCAGGATGCCGTCGGGACCGGTCAGCACACTGACGGTGCCGCCCTGGCCATCCAGCGTGTAGAAGTTGTCGGCCAGCTTGTGGGTCTTGATCTCGACCTTGCTGAAATCCGGCGGCTGTTGCTGGGCATGGGCGGCTACAGCCACGGCCATGGCGCCGCCGGCGGCCACGGTGCGCAGCAAGAATCGAACAGGATGGGCATTCACAGCGTTTACTCCGGAAGATGCATTGCTCATCGGACGCCCGGACACCGCGCGCGATTGGGCGCTCGACGGCGAGGAACATCCGCGATGGCGAAAAAAGCCCGGGAGGCGGACCTCCCGGGCGCGATTGTCCGCTCGGCGGACGCGAACCGGTGCGCCTAGGCGATCAGCTCCTTCACCACCTCGCCGTAGACCACCGTGGGACGCTCGGAACGCCCGTTGTTCAGATAAGTGACCTTCAGGTGATCCAGGCCCATCAGGTTGAGCACGGTGGCTTGCAGGTCGTAGGTATCGACCGACTTGCCCACCGACTTCAAGCCGATCTCGTCGGTCTGGCCGAAGGTGTAGCCGGACTTGGAACCGCCGCCCGCCAGCCACTGCGTGTAGCCCCAGGGATTGTGGTCGCGGCCGTTGCCGCTCTCGCCGTATGAAGTGCGGCCGAATTCCGAAGTCCACACCACCAGGGTCGAATCGAGCAGGCCGCGCGACTGCAGGTCGGCGAGCAGGCCGGCGATCGGCTTGTCCACCATGCGCGCATTGGCGGTATGGTTTTTCTCCAGCTCCTTGTGCGCATCCCAGGAGATCTCCTCGCCATCCACATCCACCGGCCCGGTGATGACCTGGACGAAACGCACACCGCGCTCGACCAGGCGGCGGGCCTTGAGCAGGTTGGTGCCGTAGTCCTTGACGTTGGGGTCCTGATCGTTCACGCCGTAAAGCGCCTTGGTGGCATCGGATTCCTTGCTCAGATCCACCGCCTCCGGCGCGGACGACTCCATGCGGTAGGCCAGCTCGTAGGAATTGAGGCGCGCCTGCAGCTCGGTGTCCTGGGGATAACGCGATCCCTTGTGTGCGTTCAGGCGCTTCAACAGATCGAGGTTGTCGCGCTGCTGCAACGCCGAGTCCAGCTCCGGGCGCTCCAGGTTGAGAATCGGCGAAGAGCCGGGCCGGAACGGCGTGCCCTGATACACCGCCGGCAAGAAGCCGGAACTCCAGTTCACCGCGCCGGCGCTCGGCTCCTTAGTGCCGCCGTAGAGCACGACATACGCCGGCAGATCCGGGTTGGACGCTCCCAGCGCGTACACCACCCAGGCACCGAGCGTCGGCCGCCCGGGATTGAGGTCGCCGGTGTTCAGCTTGAGAATCGAAATATCGTGGGTGGCGCCGATGGTGGTGCTGGACTTGATGAAGGCCAGCTTGTCGGCATGCTGCGACAGGTTCGGCAGAAGGTCGGAGAACCAGGCCCCGCTGTCGCCGTACTGCTTCCAGCTGCGCTTCGAGGCGAACAGCTTGCCGACGCCGCCCTGCGTACTGGTCTTGATGCCCTTGAGGAAGGATTCCGGCACTTCCTGGCCGGCCAGCTTGACCAGATCGGGCTTGTAGTCGTACAGGTCGAGCGTGCTGGGGGCTCCGTTCTGATGCAGCCAGATGACCGACTTGGCCTTGGCCGGAAAGTGCGGCTGCTTCGGCGCCAGCGGATCGAGCAGGTCCGCCGCGCGCGCCACCGACAATCCTCCCGGCAGCAGGCCGCTAAGTGCCAGTCCGCCCAGGCCGAGCCCCGCATTGACCAGGAGGTCGCGCCGCGATGTCTTGAAATTCATGATCTGTTTCCTTCCGATAGATGAATGGGAGCTTTAGAACTTGTAGCTGAATTCGTTTGAATTCACGACGGTGTGCACCAGATCGACGAAGGCGGCTTCGCGTATCGGATTCGGTGTTTCTGCACTTTTGAGACCGACCGGCAAGGCGATCGCCAGCTTGCCGTCGGTGGCCTTGTTCTCGATGACCTTCTCGTGGCTGGCCAGGAATGCCTTGAACGTGGCCTTTTCGAACTTGTCGGGATTGCGCGCAAACAGGATCTGGTAGAGCCGGTCGAGCTGCGCGGTCTGGCTGTCGCCCGCCTCGCGGATCACCCTGCCCGCCAGCGCCTGCGACCATTGGAACACCAGATCGCTGTTGTACAGGGTCAACGCCTGCAGCGGTGTGGTGGTGACGTCGCGCTTGCTGTGCACCTGCTGCGCCGAGGCCATGTCGAAGGTGTCCAGCATCGGATAGGCGACGCTTCGCCGGGTGAAGATGTACAGGCTGCGCCGGTTCCAGTCGTCCTCATCCTTGGACACGGTCCACAGCTTGCCGGCGTTCAGGCCCTTCGGCACCGGCGGGAACACGCTCGGGCCGCCCACCGTGTCGTTGAGCTTGCCGGAGGCCAGCAACAGCGAGTCGCGGATCTCCTCGGCATCCAGGCGGCGGCGCGGAAACACGGCCAGCAGCTTGTTTTCCGGATCCGCCTTGAAGACGTCGTCGCGGTATTCCGAGGACTGCCGGTAAACGCTGGAAAGGAGGATCTCGCGCTGCAGCTTCTTGACGTCCCATCCTTCCTTGACGAAGTTGTCCGCCAGGTAATCCAGCAATTCCGGATTGACCGGCTTGTCGCCGGCCCTGCCGAAATCGCTGACCGACTTGACGATGCCGGTGCCGAAGTACTGACTCCACACACGATTGACATAGACCCGCGCGGTCAGCGGATTCTGCGGGCTGGCAATCCAGTTGGCCAGGGCGGTGCGGCGCCCGGATGAGAACTGGTGGCCCAGCACCGTCACCGCGGGCACGATGACCGGCTTCTCGCCATTGGCGATGGCTGCCGGGAACGCCGGCTGCACTTCCTCCAGTGGACGGTCCTGGCTGCCGCCGAACAGCTTGAAGGTGGGCGGCGCATCGGCATGCCCAAGCTCGGTCATCGCGGTGATCTTGTCCGAACCCCGCTCCGGCTTGAGCTTGTCGAACTGCTTCAGCTCCTCGGTCAGTTTCTTGTACTTCTCATACCGTTCCCCATTCTCGGGGGTGTAATTCGGGTCGTCCTTGTTCTCGCCGGTATACGCAAGGTAGCTGACATAGTCGGCTTCGGTGGTGACATTGGCGAGGCGATGATTGATCCAGCGGTCCTGCGCCGTCCATTCGCTTTCCGGCTTGAAGATCGCTGCACGGCTGTCGGTCAGGTAGCGCTCCTTGTGATACTTGAGCGCCGCATCGCGGATCGGATCGAGAATTTCCTTCTGCTGCGCCCGGATGTCCTTGGTCGCTTCCTTCCACTTGGCATCGGCTGCCTCATAGGCCAGTTCCTGCGCCCCGAGTTCGGCGCGGATATCGTTCACTTCGCTGGTATTGGCGAAGAATGCCTGGAACTGGAAGTACTCCTTCTCCGAGATCCTGTCGAACTTGTGGTCGTGGCACCTGGCGCAACCGACCGTCTGCGCCAGGAACACCTGGCCCACGGTATCGGTCATGTCGGTGGTGATCTGATACTTCCTCTGCACCAGATCGCGGGAATTGTAGTTATCGGGGTATCCGGCGAGAAAGCCGGTCGCGATCAGGGCTTGCTTGTCGTTCGGAGCCAGCTCGTCTCCGGCCAACTGCTCCTTGACGAACTGGTCATAGGGCTTGTCGCGGTTGAACGAGTCGATCACGTAGTCGCGGTAGCGCCACATATTGGGACGCGTGACGTCGTTCTGGAAGCCGGAGCTGTCGGCATAGCGCGCCAGGTCGAGCCAGCGCCGGGCCTGACGCTCGCCATAGTGGGGAGAAGCGAGCAGGCCATCCACCAGCTTTTCATACGCATCCGGCGAGCGGTCGCCGACGAAGGCCTTGACCTGCTCCGGCGTGGGAATGACGCCCCACACATCGAGCGTGGCGCGGCGCACGAAGGCGGCGCGGTCGGCATCGACCGAGGGCTTGAGCCCCTTGGCTTCCAGCTTGGCCAGCACGAAGGCGTCGATCGGCGTGCGCACCCACTTCTTCTGGTGAACCGCGGGCACATCCGGGCGCTTCACCGGCTGATAGGACCAGAGCTGCGATCTCGCAGGAGGCGCCTTGGCCGCAGCGGCATCCGGCTTGCTGTCCGTCGCCGCGACCGTTACCGGCGCCGCGGCAGTGGAGGTGGCTGCGGTGGTAGTGGTGTCGGATCTTGCATCGGTCGCCGCGACTGCCGGCGCTACCGAAGCGGCACCCGGCTTCGCATCCGTTGCCGCATCCACAACCGCGCCGCCGCCCGGCTTGTCGTCGGCCTCGACCGCCGCAGCCGCTGCCGTCAGCCCAATCAAGAACGCGAGTACTGCCTGCTTCGTCTTCATTCACCTATTCCCGAAAATAAGAGCCCGCAAAAAAATACGAACACCCAGCGGCATCGCCGATGCCTTCCTCACACACGAGAACAGCATCCGTACTGAAACCCGCGAGTACCGCTCTGCGATGGCTACATTGCAACGAGCAAGCCAACCTGAAGCAGTCGCGGCGACGATGCGAAAAACACCGGCTTCCGCAACGTAAGCGCATGTTTAAAGGAGAATAATTTCATCGACGCCGGCGTGTTGGATGAAGACGCTTGAGTGCAAGAAAGCGCTGTTGCGCGGAGGTGATGTTGGTATCCCAGCAGTCGCGTCAACAAGCTGCTGCGGAAGCGGCAGCAGGTTTGCGTGCCGGCGCCCGGCTTGATGCCGACACGAGCTGCGCCGGCGCGGTGCCGCAGCGCCTGCGCAGCTCGCGCGTTCAGAATGATGCCGGTGCCGCAAGCGGCGCCGTGTTCACGATCCAGGCTAGCGCCGCAGCGATCGCAATGACCAGCACTACGGCCAGCCACAGGCGCGACGAATGGATCGCCTCGGCGGCGGGTACGCTGTGCGCAGGCTTGCGCCCGGTCAGCATCGCCCGCACCAGCCGTTCCTTTTTGACGACGAGATGCGCCAGTACCGCCAGCACATGAATCACCACGGCCGCGAAAATCCAGTCGAACAGCAGGCGATGCAGGGAGGTCAGCCACAGGCTGCGTTCATTGCTGACGTATCCATAAAGCGGACCGACGTCGACGATCTCGTCGTTGCCGAACAACCCGGTCAGCGCCTGCGCCAGCAGGGCCAGCAGCAGCGCCAGCACCATCACCGCGCCCAGGGGGTTGTGGCCGGGGTAGCGCTGCTCGCCACCACGCGCCAGGCCAAGCAGATAACGCGCCATGGCCCCCGGCCCGCGCACGAAATTGCGAAAGCGCGCGTGCCGCGTGCCGACGATGCCCCACAGGATGCGGAACGACACCAGCACGATCACGCTGTAACCGCACCAGACGTGGTACTTGAAATAGGCAATCCCCAGCTTGTTCGTCACATAGCTGGCGATGAACGCAGTCACCAGGGCCCAGTGGAACAGCCGCACCGGCAGGTCCCAAACCTGCCGGTGCTCTGACGCGGTGGGCGGCGCAGCAGCGGCATCCAGCGTCCGCCCGGAATGGCTGACCGGTCCGCTGGAAGGCAGCGCCGACACCTTATTTCACCCTATAGTTTTCGTGGCAGCCCTTGCAGTCCTGGCCGACCGCTACAGCAGCGGCCTTGAATGCATCGGAACCGCTCTTTTCCCTGGCAACCACCTGCACCAGCGCGGCGCTGTGATCCTGGAAATCCTTCACTCTCTTGTCGAAGTCGGCGCGGTTGCTCCACACCTCCGGCTTGGCCTTGGTGTCGCCAGTGCTGGAATTGTCGGGGAATGCGTCGTTCAACAAGCCGGCGAGAAACGCCACCCGGCTCGCGCTGGTCGGCACGTCGACCGCCTCATAGGTGGCGCGCCCCTGCAGCACATCCCCCACCGGCTTGAAGTTGCTGCCGATCAGGGTGAAGATCGCCTTGCGCACGTTGATCGCTTGCGTTCCGGGTGAAGGCGCGCCAGCTGCGGGTGCTGCGGGCGGCGCCTGTTGTGCCGCTGCCGACAGGGCGAATGTTGCAGCCAGAATCAAAGCGGAACTGGCGACGGCGATGGAGCGGGTGGTGGTCAATTTGCGGCTCATGGTCTTGATTGTTTTCCTGCTTGCGGATGTTTGATGGGCGTCGTGCGCAAGCAAGGCTTTGCGCGGGTTCTTGCCGAACTCGCGCGACTCCGGATTTCACTTCGGCGCACGACGACTCGAATCACTGCAGCGCAACTAGCGCGCCAGCGCGGCGATGCCGCAACGCAGCGACGAAAAGCTTCGCCGCTTGACCCGCATCTGCATGTTTGCAAAGAGAAACTCGGCTTGGTCCCATGCCGCTGCAAAATCCGCGGCGGCGCCGCCGTGAACAGCGCCAGGACAACAACTGCTGCTTTCCCAACAACCGTTCCAGCAAACTGTTGAAGAAGCGCCACTGATTGCGCCGACGCCGCAAGCGTGTTCGCTCCCCGCAACCGCGCACAAGCTGAAGCCCGGCCCCGGCCCGGCATCCCGGACCAGCCCGCTCCCGTCAGCCTCCTGTCGGTATTTAATTGACACCGTAAATTTAACGGTGTTTACTAATCCCATGCCCAGAGCTCAATTGACCATCGCTGAAGAGGACGCCATGCGCCGGCGCCTCGCCGACGCCGCCCTCGACATCTACCGCAGCGAAGGCCTGGAAGCGCTCAGCTTCCGCCGCCTGGCCGATGCCATGGACCTCAGCCACACCCTGCCCTACCGCTATTTCCCCCACAAGGAAGCCCTGCTGGTGGCGATGCGCATCGACTGCACACTGCGCCTCACCCAATTCCTGCGCGAACGCGAGCCGCTGCATGCGCCGCTGCTGACACGCATCCGCGCCATCGCCGCCGCCTACGTCGAATACGCGCGCCGCAACGCCGCCGAATATCTGCTGATCTTCTCCACCCACCAGCCGCCGCCCGATCGTTATCCCGAACTGCTCGCCGCGCGCCGCGCCATGTTCGATCACGCCGTCGAGGTGCTGGCCCTGTGCGTGCAGGCCGGCGTGTTGCACGGCGAGCCGCGCCAGCTGGCCCACGAATACTGGATCGCCCTGCACGGCCTGATGACCCTGCACGTCGCCAACCAGCTGGTCCACGGCCGCACGCTCGACCAGCTGGTCGAGCCCCTCATCGACCGCATGCTCGGCCACGCCGGCATCGCGTCCAAGGCTGCTAAGCCCGCCGCCAAATCCGCCGCCAAATCCATCGTCCGCGCCAAGCCCGGCTCCCGAGCCACGCGCTCGCGACGCTGAATCCACTGCCTGTCACCGCCGCACGCCCTGCCGGCAAGGACCACCCATGAACCAGCCCCCCATCGCGCTCGCCAGCCTCAGCCCCGGGCAGAAGGCCCGTTTTCAAAGCCTGACCCGCGCCCCCGCCCTGTCCTGGCCCACCTTCATCCTCTGGCTCATCGTCATGACGGTGTATATCGGCTCCGACGTGCTCGCCGTGCTCGGCCGCATCCCGCTATGGGCCGGCATGATCGCCAACAGCCTCGTCGGCTACCTCGCCTTCAGCGTCGTCCACGACTCCATCCACCGCGCCATCTCCACCAACACCCGCGTCAACGACTGGATCGGCCAGAGCGCCGTCCTGCTCGGCGCGCCCTACGTCAATCTCAAACTGTTCCGCTGGGCTCACATCCTGCACCACCGCTTCACCAGCGGCCCCGGGGACCCGGACATCGTCCTCCACGGCGCCTGGTGGACCCTGCCCCTGCGCTGGATGTTCATCGACGGCTTGTACTTCATCCACACCATCAAGCACGGCGACAAGGTTTCACGCCCTTACCTCATCACCACCCTGTGGTGGGCCTTCTGGAGTTTTTCCGCCATGGCCGTGCTGGTCGCCTATGGCTACGGCCCGCAGCTGCTGATGCTGTGGTTCATCCCCTCGCGTGTGATCTTCCTCACGCTCGGCTTCAGCTTCTTCTGGCTGCCGCATGTGCCGCACGATACCGAACAGGAAAAGAACTTCACCCGCGCCACCAGTGTCCGCCTCGGTCACGAATGGCTGCTCGGCCCGGCCCTGCAATGCCAGAACTACCACCTGATCCACCACCTGTTCCCGATGACCCCGTTCTACAACAACCAGAAAGTCTGGAGACTGCTGGAGCCGCAACTGCGCAGAAATGACCTCGCCATCCAGCACGGCTTCGCCATCCGTCCCACCATCTACCCCGCACCGCCGGCCTGATCCGCCAGCCCGCCGCACGCCCCAGGACGACGCCATGCCCGCCCGCCGCTACCGCTGCCGCTACTGCTCCCACATCTACGACGAATCCCTCGGCGACCCGAACAGCGGCATTGCCCCCGGCACCCGCTACGAAGACATCCCCGAAAGCTGGATCTGCCCCGAATGCGGCGCCGCCAAGTCGGATTACGAATTGATCGCAACGCCCCAGGGCATCGCCAGGATGGCCGCCAGCAGGATCGCAATCCCACCCGCTCGAGAGAATTTGGTGGCCCTGATCGAAATGGATGAAACTCGGGAGGTGCCCTTGTCGCTGCGGGAGGTAATGGTCATGGTGCTCGGTCCAGTCATGATTGATAGCAGGGTCAATGGGCGGGGGTCCGCACGCCGTCGAGACTCCCGCGTCTTTGGATTCCGCCGATTGGCGGTCCAAGTCAAATCCCTCTAGGTGCACTGGCCAATGTAGATCTATTCGCACGGCCAAAAAAAACCCGGCAACGGAAGAGCCGGGTCAAGTCACAGGCGCGTAGGAGGAGGTAGCATGTAGGGATGCATGCGATAGCGCCTGGCACAACGCTCTAGGTGCGTGGACGAATTAAGGTTCCGGACTTGAGAATCCGGAATTTAAAGTCTTACGCAGATCACTCAGATCGGCATCGTGGTAAATCGCCGTCGTCTCGTATCGGCTATGACCGAGGAGCAGCTGCACATGACGACGATCGGCACCAGAATCCAGGAGATGAGTTCCAAAGTAGTGCCGCAAATTGTGGGGCCGCCCGCCTTTTATGCCCGCCGCGGCAAACACGCGACCGAGCAGGATATTGATCGAGCGCGGGGTCAGAGGGCGCGTGTCGCCACGACCTCTTTGAATGAGCGGGTGCTTGTCATCGGTATGAGGGTATGCTTCATAACCGAGGTGGACGCGCCAGCGCACCAGCTCGTCCATGAGGTTCTTGTACGCCGGGATGTCGCGTACCTTGCCGCCTTTCCCCCTTACGCGAATTGTCCACTCATCGTCAAAGCCTTTGAAGAACGCGCCCATCCGATGCTTCCAGATCTCCTGCATCCGCATGCCTGTATAAATAAAAAGAGCGAGCATCCAGCGCTGGCGCGGCTGACCCGCCACGACCAACTCCATGGCTTTGATGTGTGCACGGGTCAGTTTTGTCGATTTATCCTTCGACAACGTCACGTCCGGATCACCCACGGTCCCCGCCGATGAGCGCCGCCGTAATCCTGTGAGTGTGTTCTTCTCGATATGGTCGTTTTCGACCAGCCAATTCACCCAGGAATTAACGATCACGAGCGTCTGGCGAATCGACGATGGAGTTAAAGGCCCCCGCAGCGGTCGCCAGTCGGGATTGAGACTGCCATCAGGCATTCGCATGCGAACGGAAGGGCCGCAGAATTCCGCGGGCGGGTCGACCAAGAACCCTCTGAACGATTCGTAGTCCGCTCGTCCAAGATTGACTGGGGCTTTGCGATGCAAGTCAATGCACCACTTCATGAGCCGCATCAACTCTCGAGCGTACGCACGATACGTATCAGGGCTGTTCCGATATTCCGAAAGGAACTTATCGATCAGCTCAAGATCACGGCGGTATGCGCCGGTCATTGCGTCCGGCAGGGTTTCAAGGGCTTGGGCTTGGCTTACCATTTCACGCTACCGTCGCGGAGGGGGCTGTGGTTTGTTTCCACCTTTCTCCCTCTAGGTACAAGCCCCGAATATCATCGCACTCCTCACTACCGTATCGGGAGCGCCCGGCCACCCTGGCTCGGACTTCGGGCCGAGATCGGTTTCCGGCCTTGTCGGTTGTACGCCGTCGACGGTCCAAGTGGCAGCAACCTCCTGGCGGCCACGAAACGGGGCGGATCGGATCTGCTCGGGTCATTTTTGCGACGGGGTCAGCGAATGCAAAGTGGACGGGTACGGGTTTTTCCAGGGATCAGGCGCCTGGATCAGGTCCAGCACGTCGTGAAGATTCGATGGTCCCAACGCTTTCGCGTAGCCGTCGGAAGAAAGTGGGGCCGCAGCCTTGGAGTGGCCGAAGTACGGATCAGCAACCATGGCTTTGGCCAAAAGTCCGGCGCCGGGGGCCCCCGCCGTGGAGATCTGGTCCAGAGCATAAGTAAGCGTGACGGAGCCCGATATCTTCCAGTATTGCGAGCTGTCGATCGGACTGCACTCACGATATTCCAAGGGTTTCCCCTGATCCCGAGCAAGGGACTTGGTGATTTCCTTTGTACAAATCCGTTCAGGTGGCAGACGGCTGTAGACGACAGTGGGCACCGCTGAAACGTCGTAGGCTGAGAAAGGCCTGGGATCCAGAGTCACTGCCGGCGAGTGGTTGCTCTTCACCAAAGGCAGGATCACTTCCTTCATGAACCACTTCAAATCGTGCTCTGGGTTAATGCCTCTGAAGTCCAGAATCCCCCCAACCCAGACGGCCTGCTCGGCATACGCCCTAAGCAATTCAAGAGGCATGGACGATGACACCAGGATCGTGACGTATCCGGTATCGGCCGGCGAGATTCCAAGTGCGGAAAGCGCTTGAGAGCGCTCCTGTACGGTTACGGCTCCTTGACCTTGTCTCGCAGGTTCCTGCGATTGGGGATCTGGCACAAGCTGACTGTCTGGCAGCAGGGCAGCGGCTTTAGCCTGGCTCTGAACCACATCCATCATCTTTCGGACTGACTCAGGAACCGCACCGGGATCAGGGTTCGCGTACAACGACTGAAGATGTTCGACGTACGCCTTCGTCTTCGGATCTGTCTCCGGCAGAACACCGTTAGACATATCCCCGGCTGACGGCGCCGGAAGGGCGTTCTGGGCCTCGGGGTCAGCGACCACCGTGCAGGTGCCGCACAGCGCGACAACAGCGAGCCATCTCCGCATCACGTGCCTCGCGCCACGTACTCGGGCTGCCGCTTCAATACCTCGTCCGGATCGGCCCCGAAGTCTTGCTTTGACTTCCGGGCAGCCAAGATCCGAACCGCCTCCGCGAGCGCCTGGGTGTATGGCCAATCCGGGTGTTCCTTCTGCACCTGGTCGAATACGGCCTTCCGTTGCGCCTTCTCCATTGGAGCCGTTGTAAAAAGCCAGTATGCATAGGCATCGGCAATGAACCGGTAAACACCATGCCCAGTGTCGGCCTTTACGTAGATTTCACTGTAGTTGCCCGGTGCTGTATGAACCGATTTCAGTAGCTCCTGCAGCTGCTCGTCCGCATGCACCATGCCGGACTTGAAGGCGGCCTCCAACGACTCGGGTTTCTGCGCAAGCGCGAACAACCACGAAGAGTTTTCGAACGCAGCTCGAGCCGCGGCGGACTTTGTAAGATCATTGAATCCCTGCGTGATGATCCCCGCGGAGCCTCCGTATTTCCGATACGTACGATAAGCCCTTTCGATGAAGTCCCCTGATTGCATATCCGCAAGAAGCGACCAGGCCTCATCGATCATCATCAGCTTCGGAATCGAAGGATCGCCAAGGCCATACATCGTTTCCGCGATGCGCTGCATGATCATCGTCAAAACAATGTTTCGGAACATGCCTTGTCCCTTGAGATCATCCATCTCTACTACGGTCATCCGCGCATTCAGGTCGACCTTGCGACCCGTGCCATCGAACCAGGCGGCGAACCGGCCCAGAGTGTAGGGACGCAGCTGATCGGAAATGTCCTTTGCTCTAGGGTCTGCGTGCTTTGATAGCCAATCGGCAACGTGAATGATCGTGGTCTCTGTTTTATGCTTGCGCCACTCAGCTTCGATCGCGTGCTCGATGATGATTTCCTGCCAGTCATCTACCCCGCTCTTCATGGCGCTCTGCGGAAACGCCATGTAGCGAACCAGCTCGCGCAGCATCTCCATCATTTCCTTCAACCGGAATTCCGAATCGACCTTCCCAAAGGGATTGAGGTCGATCGGGTCATCCATCTTGAAGACCAGGTTCGTCCCGCCAAGGATCTCGCAAAGCTCGAAGTACGAGCGCCCGGCATCAATGATGAAGGCGTAGCCATTTTTTGCCAGGAAATCGAGGACCAGTTCTTGGGCGACAAAGCTCTTGCCTGAACCAGATTTGGCGATCATAACGAAGTTGTAGTTTGCGCCTGCCTTTTTGTCCTGGACATTGAACACGCAGACCTGGCCGCGCCTCGAGAGCATCAACAGCCCCCCGCCGGATGCAGGTGTGCCCGTCCATTCCCCCTGCATCGGAGCCAAGGTGGCTACGTGCCGGGTTGTCATGCTGCTGCCTCGCTGCAATCCCCCACGTTTTTCCGAAGGATCCATTCGCTGGTTGAACACGCCCGGCATGGAGGCCAGCCAGATAGGAAAGTGGACGTAGCGCTCCGGACTCGCCCGGAACCCATGCTTTTTCCAGCTGGACAACAACTCTGACGTCGCCTGTCCGAGTTGGTCAGGGTCGGAAGCCATCAGATTGACTCCCATGTAGGCGAATACCAGAGGGCTGCCGGCGCGCAGAGCGTCACGGATCTGTTGCACCTCTTCCTGCTGCTCCACCAGGTGGGACATCAGCGCCCGGTAGGAAGGTGAGTCCGAGATCAGCTGCCGGCTGATACCGGCCGCCTTGATCGCCATTCGGTCAATCGCCTTATCGGGGTCTTGAACAGCAATGTTCACGTAGGCCCAGAAAGGCGTGCTGACGTGCTCCCGCGGACTTGTCGGCGTGCCGTTCAGTAGCCAAGCCGTAAGGGGCAGGTATGAGCGCTTCGGGTAAGCGTCCACCGTGATGCAATTTACGAATCGCTGCCGTGGCTCATTCTCGTCGTCGCTGGCGCGGAAGTGCAGCGTGCCGTCCGTGCATACCGACAAGCGCGTTTCCCGGTCGACAAGAGCCACAACGCCCTTCTCGGCGCCGATCGTTTTCTGATTCCGTGCCTGCGCCTCCATCAAGATATGCGGATTCAGCAACGAAGTCATCAGCCACCGCCACACTACGGCATCCAGGGCCTCGACCTGAACCTGCATACCCTTGAAGGTTCCAAGAACCGTATTCCGCAGCCGCTTTACTGATTCGACAAAGCGGTCCCATTCCTTGTGGTCCTCGAGATCTCCCTTATAAGGCACCGTCACTGTCATCGTATAGACGTGCTCCTTCGGGTGGTACTCCCAGGACTTGAGGAGCGAGAAGCCGTGCGCCGCCGCCAGCATGAACTTGCGGCGGGACTCGGCCAGGCCGGCGACGACTTCGTTTCCAGAGGAGCGGGCATGTGGCTGCCGCTCGACCAAGCCGGCTCCGCCGGGGTGCAGGAGCGATTTCTGGTAGTTACGCAGGAAGAACACTGACGGCGACAGTATCAACGATGGCTTCCAGCTCCGCCCTATCGATAGGCCGGGCGATCGTCCGTTGCGGCTTGAGTGCAGGTGAAGCAGCAGCTGGCAGAAGTGCTGGCGGCCTTGATTCTTAGTTATGGATGCGCTCTAAGGAAAGAATGTCAGCGTGAGTCCTTTCATCAGCCGGCACGAGCCTTATTCGGGTAATGACGCTGTCGACGTAGGTCCGGAGTTCCGCTTGATCATGGATCATTGATGTGTTTTCTCGGAAACAATCGATGCATGACCTTGCAACTTGCTCATTGGAATCGAACAGGATGTTTCCCGAGTGATCGACCAGCATCAGATGATCAGCGAGGTTCCTTTCCCGGATCATCAGAAGAGACCGCTCCAACTCCCGGCAGCCTTGATCGTGAATCTCCGGGGAGACATAGCGTGCCGTTCCGCCGATGGACTTCTCCATGTAGTAGCGGCCCAGGGTTCGGGCCAGCGACCAGTGCCGATGTACCGCCAGCACGATCAGGTTGACCTCGACGTTAGCGCCTTTGACTCGAGAGAGCACGCGCACGGTCCGGTCGGGGTCGCGCATGCTCAGTTCAGCGATGAAAGAGAACCCGTTTCGTGCGGCGTGATCAATGACTTCATTGGTCCAGCGATTAGCATCATGCCTGGTGTTTTCAGACATGGTCCGATCATCCCTCTGCATGAATTCTTCATACTGCGGGTGGTAGAGTCGAAGGTCATCACCCTGAATGACAGGAAGTTCCGACCCTTCTCTCCGCGCCTTATTCACTCGAATGATCGCATTGCTCTTGCCGGCGCCCGGTTGCCCGCCGACAAAGTAGGCGGCAGGAGTCAGTTCCCTGGAACGATCGGAGAATAGGTCTTCGATGATTTCGCGCAGCAGCTGCTCATGTAGCCCATCGGGCAGAGCACCAAGGGGATCGGCCACGCTCAGCAGAAAGCGGCGAGCTGTTCGAGCTTCTGGCGGAGCTGAGAGATGGAAGACTGGAACTGGGTCGGCGAGTCAGCCTTACGCAGGGTCTGCGTACTCTGGACGAGTAATTTCAGCTCGACCAGGCGCTGGCGCTGCTGGTCTGAGCTTGATTCCGATGACTCGATTCTGCGCAACTCGCGACGTGCCTTGACCAGCACGCGGCTGGACAGGGAATGGACCAACTCTGCCGCATCGGCTTCAAAGGCCGTCCACGGCTTCCCGCCACCGAGCACGCGAACCACCGGAGCGGAGACTTGAGTCTCCGACTGGGGTGGGATACCGAGGACGGTGATCACCTGCTTCATGCAAACATTCTACCCCGCCGGAGTGAAGTCTTCCATATTGGCCCAGATGCTGACGATCTGTTCCTCGAGCCGACCGTTACAGAAACCATAGAAGCGATGCCGACATGTCTGGATGATCGATGGAGATCATGTTCGAGCAAATTTCGTGCTTTTCAGCAACTAAGATTTCCGTACTTTTTCCGTACTGCCTCTACGAATTAATCTACACCTCTGTAACTTACTGATTTTACTGGTGCCGGCGTCGAGACTCGAACTCGAACGGGTTTCCCCGCTACCACCTCAAGGTAGTGCGTCTACCAATTCCGCCACGTCGGCATTGCGTGCGATTTTAATGCTGCGGCCGGCGCTTGTCTTGCGCCAGCCGACTCTGGGCTTACTCCGGAACCTTGGGCGTGGCCGGCTTGGCCGGGGCCGGCGCATTCTTCTGCGCCTGGGCCGGAGCCGCGGCGGGCGGCGCAGCGGCAGAGGGCTTGGCGCCGTTGGCGGCGGGCCCAGCCGGTGCGGCCGCGGCCGCCGGAGCGGCGTCGGTCTTCGGCGTGGCCGGGACCTGAACCAGGGTAGGCAGTTCCACCTTCGCCGCCGGTGCCGGCGGCGCGGTATCGACCACGCTGTGCGGCACGGTGGCCCGCGGCTGCAGGAAATACGCCAGCACCAGGCTGAGGGCGAAGAACGCCGCCGCCAGCCAGGCGGTGCTGGTGGTCAGGAAATTGCTTGAGCCACGCGCGCCGAACACGGTGCCGGAAGCGCCGCTGCCGAAGGCAGCGCCGGCATCGGCGCCCTTGCCGTGCTGGATCAGGACCAAGCCGATCAGGGTCACTGCGATCAGCACGTAAAACACAATCAGGACTGTATACATATTCTTGCCAGGGGACCGGCTCAGGTCTTGTTCAGCGCCTGCGCCGCGGCGCAGATTGCCAGGAATTCGGCCGCCTTCAGGGAAGCGCCGCCAATCAGGCCGCCATCGACATCGGCGCAGCACAGCAGCGCCGCCGCGTTGTCGGCCTTGACGCTGCCGCCATAAAGGATGCGCGTCGAATTGGCGATTTTAGCATCCTGGACCGCCAGTTGGCCACGCAGGTAGGCATGCGCCGCCTGGGCCTGCTCCGGGGAAGCGGTGCGGCCGGTGCCGATGGCCCACACCGGCTCGTAGGCGACCACCGCCCGGGCGAACGCGCCGATGCCGCAGGCGGCGATCACCGCGCCGAGCTGCCGCTCGAGCACCGTCTCGGTCATGCCGCCCTCGCGCTGCTCCAGGGTCTCGCCGACGCACAGGATCGGCCGCAGGCCGGCGGCCTGGGCCGCCGCGAACTTGCGTGCCACGGTGGCGTCGTCCTCGCCGTAATAGGCGCGCCGCTCCGAATGGCCGACGATGACGTAGCTGCATCCCAGCTCGGCCAGCATGGCACCGAGGATCTCGCCGGTGTATGCGCCCGCCTTGTGCTGGTCGGAGAGGTTCTGGGCGCCGAGCAGGATCGGCCCGTCGCCGATCCGCTGCCGCACCGATTCCAGGTAGACCGCCGGCGGACAGACCAGGCTCTCGATGTCGGGAAAGTCGTTGCTGCGATCGTTCTGCCGGGCCAGCAGGCCCGTCAGCAGTTCGGCGTTGGCCGCCAGCGAACCGTTCATTTTCCAGTTGCCGGCAATCAGGTAGCGGCGCTGCATGCTTCTCCCTTGGATTGGTTCCCGATGTATTCGTTGTTCACTTTCAGGCGGCGGCGGCGATACGTACAGCCTGCGCCAGGCGTTCCGCGGCCTGCTGCGTCTCGGCGCCGTCCTGCGCCTCCACCATCACCCGGATCAGGGGCTCGGTGCCGGAAGCGCGCAGCAGCACGCGGCCCCGCCCGTGCAGGCCGCTTTCGCACTCCTGCAGCGCGGCGGTTACCGGCGGCAGCTCCAGCACCCGCTTGGCATGACCCTGCACCGGCACGTTGATCAGCACCTGCGGGTACTTGCTCATGCCCGATACCAGCTGCGCCAGCGTGGCCTGCTCGGTCCGCATCGCTTCCAGCACCTGCAGGGAGGTAATGATACCGTCGCCGGTGCTGGTACGGTCCAGGCAGAGCGTATGGCCGGAAGTCTCGCCGCCGATCAGCCCACCGCTGGCGCGCAGCCGCTCCAGCACGTAACGGTCGCCGACCGCGGCGCGCTCGAACGGCACCCCCAGCGCGGCGAAGGCGCGCTCCAGGCCCAGGTTGCTCATCACCGTCCCCACCACCGGCCCGCGCAGGGCGCCGGCCTTGAGGCGCTGGCGGGCGATGACGAACAGGATCTCGTCGCCGTCCACCTCCTGCCCGTCCGCGGTCACCATCATGCAGCGGTCGGCGTCGCCGTCCAGCGCCACCCCCAGGTCGGCACCGTGCTCGCGCACCGCCGCCTTCAAGCCTTGCAGGTGGGTGGAGCCGCAGTCGCGGTTGATGTTCAATCCATCCGGGCGGTTGCCGATCACCACCACTTCGGCGCCCAGCTCGTCGTACACCGCCGGCGCCACCCGGTAGGCGGCGCCGTTGGCGCAGTCCACCACCAGCTTCAGCCCATGCAGCGAGCGGCTCTGGAAACTGCCCTTGCAGAATTCGATGTAGCGCCCCGGCGCATCGTCGATGCGGCGCGCACGGCCGAGCTGATCCGGCGGCACGCACACCAGGTCGTGTTCCAGCTGCGCCTCGATCTGTGCTTCGATGTCGTCGCTGAGCTTGTCGCCGTCGGCCGAAAAGAACTTCACGCCGTTGTCGAAATGGGGGTTGTGGGAGGCCGAGATGACCACCCCGGCCTTGGCCCGCAGCGCCCGGGTCAGGTACGCCACCGCGGGCGTGGGCAAAGGGCCGAGCAGGTGGGTTTCGACGCCGGCCGCCGCGAACCCCGCCTCCAGCGCGGACTCGAACATGTAGCCCGAACGGCGCGTATCCTTGCCCACCAGCACGTGGGTGCCGGGAGTGCCGGCCAGCACGCGGCCGGCGGCCCAGCCCAGCTTGAGGGCGAACTCGGGCGTCATCGGCGCCTGGCCGACCCGCCCGCGTACCCCGTCGGTACCGAAGAATTTGCGGCTCATCGTTGTATCGTCCTTGCCTGACGTAAGGTCCAGCTCATGCTTACCGCTTCCGCCGTGGCCGCCACATCGTGGGTCCGCACCACCGACGCGCCCAGCCATGCCGCCACCGCCGCCACCGCCAGCCCGGGATGCAGGCGGCGTTCGGCCGGCAGGCCGAGCAGCCGGCCGAGCATTGATTTGCGGGACACCCCGACCAGCACCGGCCGTCCCAGCCCCAGCAGGGTGTCCAGCTCCGCCATCAGGCGCAGATTATGCGCGTCTGTCTTGCCGAAGCCGATCCCCGGATCGACCAGCAAACTGGCGGCCGCGATCCCCGCCCCGGCGCAGGCCTGCAGACGCCGCGCCAGGAAATCCCGCACCTCCGCCACCACGTCACCGTAGCGCGGGTCGCGCTGCATGCTGCGCGGCTCGCCCTGCATGTGCATCAGGCACACCGCCGCCCGGCGCCGCGCCACCACTTCCAGCGCCCCCGGCGCCTGCAGGGCCAGGACGTCATTGACCAGCTCGGCACCGGCGGCACAGGCCGCGTCCATCACCGCCGGCTTCATGGTATCGACCGATATCACGCAGTCCAGTTCACGCCGTAGGCGCTCGATCACCGGCACCACCCGGTCCAGCTCCTCCGCCTCCGGCACCGGCTCCGCCCCGGGGCGGGTCGACTCGCCACCGACGTCGATGATGGTGGCGCCCTCCTCGACCATCAGCCGCGCATGCTGCACCGCGGCATCCGGCTGGACGTAGCGCCCGCCGTCGGAGAACGAATCGGGGGTGACGTTGAGCACGCCCATGATGCGCGGGCGGCCCAGGTCAAGGGTACGGGTGGGAAGCTGTAGAAACATAAGCGGTGAGGTCGCTCGCTGCGCTCGCTGTGAGGAGTGAGGGGTGAGGAGATAAGCAGGAGACGCCCGCCGTTAACGCTTGTCCCCTCACAGCGCCAAAGGCGCGACCTCACCCTCCTTCGCAGCCAGCCGCGCAGCGGCTGGCGACCTCACCCGCGGCGGTCCAAGCCGCCGCGGCTTTTAGCTTTGGTTGGCGGGCTTCGGCGTGGCCGGCGGCGCCACGCCGCCGCCCGGCGTCACCGGACGCACGTTGGAAGGTGGCGGGCGGCCGCTGTCGGTCCAGCTGCTGGGCTCACCCGGTTCCTTGCCGTTCATGATGCGACGGATCTGCTCGGAGTCCAGGGTTTCGTACTTGACCAGCGCCTCCGCCATCTTGTGCAGCTTGTCCGTATTGTCGACCAGGATGCTCTTGGCCTTGGCGTAGCAGCGTTCGATGAGCTGGCGAATCTCCTCGTCGATGATCCGCGCGGTCTCGTCCGACACGTTCTTGTGCTGGGTAATGCTGCGGCCGAGGAACACCTCGCCCTCGTCCTCGGTGTACGCCAACGGGCCAAGCCGGTCGGAGAAGCCCAGGCGGGTGACCATCAGGCGCGCCATGTTGGTCGCCTGCTGGATGTCGGAGGAGGCGCCGTCGGTGACCTTCTCCGGGCCGTAGATCAACTCCTCGGCGATGCGTCCGCCGAAGAACGACTTGATCTTGCCGATGAACCAGTCCTTGGTGTGCGAGTGGCGGTCGCCGTCCGGCAGGAAGAAGGTCACACCCAGCGCGCGGCCGCGCGGGATGATGGTCACCTTGTGCAGCGGGTCGTGCCCCTCGGTGAGGAAGCCGACGATGGTGTGACCGGCCTCGTGGAAGGCGGTCATCTCCTTCTCTTCCTCGCTCATCACCAGCGAGCGCCGCTCGGCGCCCATCATGATCTTGTCGCGCGCCTTCTCGAAATCGTTGTGGTCCACCAGCCGCTTGTTGGAGCGGGCGGCGAACAGCGCCGCCTCGTTCACCAGGTTGGCCAGGTCGGCGCCGGAGAAGCCCGGCGTGGCGCGGGCGATGATCTCGGGCTTGACGTCGTCGGCCAGCGGCACCGCGCGCATGTGCACGCGCACAATCTGCTCGCGGCCGCGCACGTCCGGCAGCGGCACCACCACCTGGCGGTCGAAGCGGCCCGGGCGCAGCAGCGCCGGGTCCAGCACGTCGGGGCGGTTGGTGGCGGCGATGACGATCACGCCCTCGTTACCCTCGAAGCCGTCCATCTCCACCAGCAACTGGTTGAGGGTCTGCTCGCGCTCGTCGTGTCCGCCGCCGAGGCCGGCGCCGCGATGGCGGCCGACCGCGTCGATTTCGTCGATGAAGATGATGCAGGGCGCATGCTTCTTGGCCTGCTCGAACATGTCGCGCACGCGCGAGGCGCCGACGCCGACGAACATCTCGACGAAATCGGAGCCGGAAATGGTGAAGAACGGCACCCCGGCCTCGCCGGCGATGGCCTTGGCCAGCAGGGTCTTGCCGGTGCCGGGCGAGCCCACCATCAGCACGCCGCGCGGGATCTTGCCGCCCAGCTTCTGGAACTTGCCGGGATCCTTGAGGAAGTCCACCAGCTCGGACACCTCCTGCTTGGCCTCCTCCACGCCAGCCACGTCATTGAAGGTGACCTTGACCTGGTCGGCCGACAGCATGCGCGCGCGCGACTTGCCGAAGCTCATGGCGCCGCGACCGCCGGCCCCGCCCTGCATCTGCCGCATGAAGTACACCCACACGCCGATCAGCAGCAGGATCGGGAAGGCGTTGATCAGCAGGGTGATGAGGATATTCTGTTCCTTGGGCAACTCGCCGTCGAACTTGACGTGGTTGTCGATCAGGGTGCCCACCATGGCGCGGTTGTCGGTCTCCGGGCTGATGGTGGTGAAGTGCGAGCCGTTCTTGAGCGCGCCCTGGATGCTCTGGCCCTCGATCTTGACCTCTTCGACGTTCCCCTGTTTCACCTGGTCGAGGAACTCGGAATACATCAGCGGCGGCGGGGCGCTGCCGCGGTTGGAAAAACTCTGGAACGCCAGCATCAGCGCCACCAGGATGACGCCCCACAACAGCAGATTCTTGGCCAAATCGTTCAATGCAGGACCCTCTAAACGGCCTGAAACAGGCTTCAGGCACTCCGGCTGACCTTAGACACTACAACACGCGATGGTTTCGCGCCAGTAAATAGACCTCCCGGCTGCGCGGCCGCGACGCCTTGGGCTTGCGGACGTGCACCGTTTCGAAGCAACCGCGCACCGCTTTCAGGTAGGCATCGAACTCGTCACCCTGGAATACCTTCACCAGCATGCTTCCGCCCTTCCTCAGGTGTCTGCCCGCGAAATCCAGCGCCAGCTCGGCCAGACACATAACCCCGGCCTGGTCCGCAGCAGCGATACCGGAAATGTTGGGGGCCATGTCCGACAACACAAGGTCTACCGCTCCCTCGCCCACCAGCGCTTCCAGCCGTTGCAGCACCTCCGGCTCGCGGAAATCGCCGCAGATGAAATCCACCCCCGCCACCGGCTCCATCGGCAGGATGTCCAGCGCCACCAGGCGGCCGGACGGCCCCAGCAGGGGACGGGCGTACTGGCACCAGCCACCGGGGGCCGCGCCGAGGTCGACCACCGTCATCCCCGGCTTGAGAATGTGGTCCCGCTCCTGGACTTCCCGCAACTTGAACACCGCCCGCGAGCGGTAGCCGAGCTTGCGCGCCTGCTGGACGTACGGATCGGATTCGTGCTCCGCCAGCCAGCGGGCGGAGCTGGGGGTGCGTTTCTTACCCACTGCTGATGGCGTGAGGAGTGAGGGGTGAGGTCGCTCGCTGCGCCCGCTGTGAGGGGAAAAGCCACGATCCGCGAGCATTCACGTTTGTCTCCTCACCCCTCACCCCTCACTCCTCACTCCTCACAAATAAAGCACCTTCACAATTTCCAGCTCCCGCGTCCCCCCAGGCGTCTTCACCTGCACCGTATCGCCCTGGTTCTTGCCGATCAGGGCGCGGGCGATGGGGGAATTGACCGAGATCAGGCCCTTCTTGGAGTCGGCCTCGTCCTCGCCCACGATCTGGTAGCGCAGCTCGTCGCCGCTGTCCACGTCGGCCAGGTCGATGGTGGTGCCGAACACCACCCGCCCGTTCTTCGGCAGGTGGGCCACGTCCACCACCTGGGCGTTGGCCAGCTTGGCCTCGATCTCGCTGATACGGCCCTCGTTGAAGCCGTGCTGCTCCCGCGCCGCGTGGTACTCCGCGTTCTCGCGCAGGTCGCCGTGCGAGCGCGCCTCGTCGATGGCGGCGATGATCTTGGGGCGCATTTCGCTCTTGCGGCGGCGCAGTTCTTCGCGCAGCGCCTCGGCGCCGCGAAGGGTCATGGGCGTTTTCATGCGACCTGTAAGTGCAAGTCCTGGAGACGGTTGACCTCGAGCCGGTCGAGGTGATCCATGGCGATCGCCGCGGCGTAGGCTCCGGCGATCGTGGTGAAATAGCATAGCTTCTGCTGGATCGCCGCGGCGCGGATCGAATGCGATTCCTCGATCGACTTCTTGCCCTCGGTGGTGTTGGCGATGAACTGGATCTCGCCGTTCTTGATCATGTCCACGCAGTGCGGCCGGCCTTCCTTGACCTTGTTGACACCCTCGCAGCGCACGCCGGCGGCCTGGATGGCGGCGGCGGTGCCGTGGGTGGCGACGATGCGGAAGCCCTTGGCCGCCAGCAGCCGCGCCAGCTCGATCGCCTTGGGCTTGTCGCCGTCGCGCACGCTGATGAAGGCGGTGCCGCTCCTGGGCACGATCATGCCGGCCGCCAGCAAGGCCTTGTTGAAGGCTTCGCCGAAGTGGCGCCCCACCCCCATCACCTCGCCGGTGGAGCGCATCTCGGGGCCGAGCAGCGGGTCCACGCTGGGGAACTTGGCGAACGGGAACACCGATTCCTTCACCGAGAAGTATGGCGGCGCGATCTCGCGCGTCACCCCCTGCGCGGCCAGGCTCTTGCCGGCCATGCAGCGTGCCGCGATCTTGGCCAGCGCACGGCCGGTGGCCTTGGACACGAACGGACTGGTGCGGGAGGCACGCGGGTTCACCTCCAGCAGGTACAGGGTGTCGCCCTGCAACGCCAGCTGGGCGTTCATCAGGCCCACCACGTTGAGCGCCCGCGCCAGCTTGTCGATCCAGGCGCGGATCTCGTCCAGCACCTTGGGCTGCAGGCTGTAGGCGGGCAGCGAGCAGGCCGAATCGCCGGAGTGCACGCCGGCCTGTTCGATGTGCTCCATGATGCCGCCGATGACCACGTCGGTGCCGTCGGCCAGCGCGTCGACGTCGATTTCGATGGCGTTGCCGAGGAAGCGATCGAGCAGCACCGGCGAGTCGTTGGAGACCTTCACCGCCTCCGTCATATAGCGCTTGAGGTCGTCGTCGTCGTGGACGATCTCCATCGCGCGTCCGCCCAGCACATAGGACGGACGCACCACCAGCGGGTAGCCGACTTCCTGGGCGGCGGCCAGGGCCTGCTCGGGCGAGGTGGCGGTGGCATTGGGCGGCTGGCGCAGCTTGAGCTGGTCGACCAGCTTCTGGAAGCGCTCGCGGTCCTCGGCCAGGTCGATCGAATCCGGGCTGGTGCCGATGATCGGCGCGCCCGCGGCCTCCAAGGCCTGGGCCAGCTTCAGCGGCGTCTGGCCGCCGAACTGCACGATCACGCCCTTGGGCTTTTCGAGGTCGATGACCTCCATCACGTCCTCGAACGTCAAGGGCTCGAAGTACAGGCGATCCGAAGTGTCGAAGTCGGTCGACACGGTCTCCGGATTGCAGTTGATCATGATGGTCTCGAAACCATCCTCGCGCAGCGCCATCGCCGCGTGCACGCAGCAATAGTCGAACTCGATGCCCTGGCCGATGCGGTTGGGTCCGCCGCCCAACACCACGATCTTGTCCCGCCCGGACGGCGCGGCCTCGCACTCCTCATCGTAGGTCGAGTAGAGGTAGGCGGTGGAGGACGGGAATTCGGCGGCGCAGGTGTCGACCCGCTTGTACACCGGCCGAACCCCGAGCTGGTGCCGGCGCTCCCGCACCGACCGCTCCTCGACCTGCATCAGCGCGGCCAGGCGGCGGTCGGAGAACCCAAGCTGCTTGTAACGGTACAGCTCGGTCTTGCCGATCACCTCAATCTTCCGGCCGGCGATGCCGCCCTCCAGCGCGATCAGCTCCTGGATCTGCTCCAGGAACCAGCGGTCGATGCGGCTGTTGCGGTAGACCTCGTCCAGGCTCAGTCCGGCACGGAAGGCGTCGCCGACGTACCACAGCCGCTTGGCCCGCGGAATCGCCAGCTCCTGCCGGATGCTGGTAAGCGCCGCCTCGGAATAGGCGCCGCGCTCGCGCGCCACCTGCGGCTCGAAACCGTCCGAACCGGTCTCCAGGCCGCGCATGGCCTTCTGCAGCGACTCCTGGAAGTTGCGGCCGATCGCCATCACCTCGCCCACCGACTTCATCTGGGTGGTCAGGCGCGAGTCGGCCTGCGGGAACTTCTCGAAGGTGAAGCGCGGGACCTTGGTGACGACGTAGTCGATGGACGGCTCGAACGAGGCCGGCGTGACGCCGCCGGTGATCTCGTTGCGCAACTCGTCCAGGGTGTAACCCACGGCCAGCTTGGCCGCCACCTTGGCGATGGGGAAGCCGGTGGCCTTGGACGCCAGCGCCGAGGAGCGCGACACGCGCGGGTTCATCTCGATCACGATCATGCGCCCGTCGTCGGGGTTGATCGCGAACTGCACGTTGGAGCCGCCGGTGTCCACCCCGATCTTGCGCAGCACCGCGATCGAGGCGTTGCGCATCAGCTGGTATTCCTTGTCGGTCAGCGTCTGCGCCGGCGCCACCGTGATCGAATCGCCGGTGTGCACGCCCATCGGGTCGAAATTCTCGATCGAGCAGACGATGATGCAGTTGTGCTTGCGGTCACGCACCACCTCCATCTCGAACTCTTTCCAGCCGAGCAGGGATTCCTCGATCAATACCTCGGTGGTCGGCGACAAGTCGAGGCCGCGCGCGGCGATCTCCTCGAACTCCTCCACGTTGTAGGCCACGCCGCCGCCGGTGCCGCCCAGGGTGAAACTGGGGCGGATGATCACCGGGAAGCCGATCTGCCCCTGGATCGCACGCGCCTCCTCGATGGTGTGGGCCACGCCCGACCTCGCCGAACCGAGGCCAATCTCGGTCATGGCATCGCGGAACTTCTGGCGATCCTCGGCCAGGTCGATGGCGTGCTCGGAGGCGCCGATCAGCTCGCACTTGAACTTCTCCAGCACGTCGTTGCGCGCCAGGTCGAGCGCGCAGTTGAGGGCGGTCTGCCCGCCCATGGTGGGCAGCACCGCGTCCGGGCGTTCCTTCTCGATGATGCGCGCCACCGTCTGCCAGCGGATCGGCTCGATGTAGGTCGCGTCCGCCATCTCCGGGTCGGTCATGATCGTGGCCGGGTTGGAGTTGACCAGGACCACGCGGTAGCCTTCCTGGCGCAGCGCCTTGCAGGCCTGCGCGCCGGAATAGTCGAACTCGCAGGCCTGACCGATGACGATCGGTCCGGCGCCGATGATCAGGATGCTCTTGAGGTCAGTACGCTTCGGCATCTATCTCTCGTTATCAACTCACGCTGGCGGTGGCCAGCTTCACCCCGAAACCCACGAAGGCGGCGCCGGCGCCGCCGGTCAATGCGGTGCGCGTGCGGCGCCAGCGGCGGAACGCGGCGGCCAGGCGGGCGCCGCACAGGATCAGCACGCTCAGGTAGGCGAAGCTCATCGCCTGCGCCGTCACGCCCAGCAGGGCGAAGGACAGCGCCTTATGGACATAGGCGGGGTCGACGAACTGGATGAAGAAGGCGATGAAGAACAGGATCGCCTTCGGATTGAGCAGGCTGATGCCGAGCGCGCGCCGCAGCGGATCGCCGGCCTGCGGCGGCGTTTCCGTCGCGCTTTCCGCCGTATCCGCACGCCAGCCGCGCCAGGCGCCCGCCAGCATGTTGAGGCCCAGATAGACCAGGTAGGCGCCGCCGGCGCACTTGAGCAGCAGGAACAGCGCCGGGTAGGCGTGCAGCAGGGAAGCCACCCCGGCGGAGGCGAGCACGGTCAACACCGCGTCGCCGATGAACACGCCGCAGGCGGCCCGGTAGCCCAGCCGCACGCCGCGGCGCGCCGCGGTGCTGAGCACGAACAGCGAGTTCGGCCCCGGCAGCAGGATCACGATCAGCGTGCCGACCAGGTAGGTCGGGAAGTGCACCACGCCGAAAAAGGGGTTACTCATAAGAAACCGGGATTCAGTCCGCAAATGAACGCAAATAAACGCAAATTCTGTTCGGTCATATTGGCCTGCTGTCGTCATGGTTTAACACGACGCGCTTTACCCCAAGCTTCGTCGTACCGAAATTGAGCAACAGCGCCACTTGCAGGTGGCTTGCCCTCAGATAGTTGATGACCTGCGCCTCATGCTCCGGGGCAAGCCTTGATAGTGCCTTCAGTTCCACAACAAGTCGCTCCTCGACCAGAAAGTCTGCGAAGTAGATGCCTACTCGCTCGTACTTGTAAAAAACTGCAAGCTCTTTTTCCCGCTCGAATCGCAGCCCCGCTTCGCGGAGTTCGACCGATAGAGCATTGGCGTATACCGACTCGAGGAACCCGACGCCGAGTTCGTTGCTAACGGCCATAGCGCAGCCAATGACGCGCTCCGAAATCTTAGCCATTTGCGTTTATTTGCGTTCATTTGCGGACTGAATCACTTCCACGAACCGGTCGAACAGGTAGGCCACATCGTGCGGTCCCGGGCTGGCCTCCGGGTGCCCCTGGAAGCTGAAAGCCGGCGCGTCGAGCAGGCGGATGCCCTGGTTCGAGCCGTCGAACAGGGAGCGGTGCGTCACCACCGCGTTGCCCGGCAGCGTCGCCTCGTCCACCGCGAAGCCGTGGTTCTGGCTGGTGATGAGCACGCGGCCGCTTTTGAGGTCCTGCACCGGGTGGTTGGCGCCGTGATGGCCGAACTTCATCTTGAGCGTTTTCGCTCCCGCCGCCAGGCCCAGAATCTGGTGCCCCAGGCAGATGCCGAACAGCGGCACGCGCCGCCGCAGGAACTCGCGGGCGGCATGGATGGCGTAAGTGCAGGGCTCCGGATCGCCGGGGCCGTTGGACAGCATCACGCCGGCCGGCTTCAGGGCCAGCACTTCCTCCGCGCCGGTCTGCGCCGGTACTACGGTGACCTGGCAGCCGCGATCCACCAGCATGCGCAGGATGTTGCGCTTGATGCCGAAGTCGTACACCACAACATTCCGGCTGCCGCCGGCATGTTCGGATTCGACATTGGTTTCCAGCTTCCAGGAGCCGCGCGTCCACGGATAGGGCTCCGCCACGCTGACGACCCTGGCCAGGTCCATTCCCTTCAGGCCCGGGAATGCCTTGGCGCGCCTGAGCGCCTCCTCCTCGCTGGCGTCCGCGCCGGCGAGGATGCAGCCATCCTGGGCGCCCTTGTCCCGCAGCAGGCGGGTCAGCCGGCGCGTGTCGACGCCGGCGATGGCCACTACGTTCTGCTCGCGCAGGTAGTCGCGGAAACCGCGGCGGTCGCGCCAGGAACTGGCAGGCCGTGGCACCTCGCGCAGGATCAGGCCCGCCAGCTGCACCTTTTCCGACTCGGCATCCTCGTCGTTGGTGCCGACGTTGCCGATGTGCGGATAGGTGAGCGTGACGATCTGCTCGCGATACGAGGGATCGGTCAGGATTTCCTGGTAGCCGGTCATGGCGGTGTTGAACACCACCTCGCCGACGCTGGCACCGTCTACGCCAATGGAAACACCCCGAAAAACGCTACCGTCAGCGAGAGCGAGCAGGGCCGGGGTGGTAGGCGTCATCGGTCCGTGGTCTTCCTTAAGCCGGGTGAGTACACACAAGAAAGGGGGCTTGCGCCCCCTTTCAGGATTAAGACGCTATTTTACCCGCACGGGCACGGAGCGTCCATGCCCGGGCGCGCCCGGCGCAGGTCATCGGCAGGCGGTCCGATTGTGGATCACAATAGCGCCTGTCGCCGCAAAGCGCATGGAAAAACATGGGAAAACCAGGGATGCACCCACTGCTCAGGACGATCTGCCTCGTTGCGCTGACCAGCCCACTCTGCGGCTGCATCGTCGCCTCCGTGGTCGGCACGGCGGCCGATGTGGCGGTGGACGCCGCCGAGGTGGCGGTGGAAGTGCCGGTCAAGGCCGGCGAGGCGGTGGCGCACGCCGCGAGTTCCGGCGGCGACAAGAAGAGGCAGGATGACGGCGCCAGGGCGCCCGCAGCCGCGAGTCCCGCCCCCGCCCCGGCAGACGCACCCGTGGCGCCGGCTTCGCCCTAGGGAACCTCCCTAAAGGCCACTTCAAAGCAGCGGCATCTGGTCGCCGGCTGCCGGCGGTACGCGGAACACGGCCGGGTCATAAGGCTCCCGCTCGCGGTCCAGGCCATAGCGCCGCCGCGCCAGGGCAAAGCGCCTGGCGATCAACTCGGCGAAATGGCCGGTGCCGCGCATGCGGCGGCCGAACTGCGTGTCGTTGTCCTTGCCGCCGCGGGACTGCTGAATCAGGCTCATCACATGTGCCGCCCGCAGCGGCAAGTGCGTGTCCAGCCATTCGCGGAACAGATCCTTGAGCTCGTACGGCAGCCGCAGCAGCACGTAGCTCGCCGTGCTGGCCCCGGCTTCCGCCGCGGCCTCCAGCACCCGTTCCAGCTCGGCGTCGTTGACCGAGGGGATCACCGGGGAAAACATCACCCGCACCGGCACCCCGGCGTCCGCCAGCCGGCGCATCACCCGCAGCCGGGCGGCCGGTGAACTGGCGCGCGGCTCCAGCGTGCGCTTCAGCTCCGGGTCGAGCGTGGTGAGGGTAATGCCGACGCCGACCAGCTTGTCGCGCGCCAGGTCCGCCAGCAGATCGAGATCCCGCTCGATCATGGCGCCCTTGGTGATGACGCCGACCGGATGGCGGAAGCGGGCCAGCACCTGCAGGATGCTGCGCGTCACTTCCAGCCGACGCTCGATCGGCTGGTAGGGGTCGGTGTTGGCACCCAGGGCGATGGTGCCGACGCGGTAGCCGGGCCGGCGCAGTTCCTGCTCCAGCAGTTCCGCCGCGTTGGGCTTGTAGAACAGCCTGGTTTCGAAATCCAGGCCCGGCGACAGGTTGAGATAGGCGTGGCTCGGCCGGGCGTAGCAATAGATGCAGCCGTGCTCGCAGCCCTTGTAGGGGTTGATCGACTGCTCGAACGACAGGTCCGGCGAGTCGTTGCGGCTGATGATCGACCGCGCCGGCTCGGCCGTGACCGTGGTCTCCAGCGGGGGCAATTCCTCCTCGACGGTGCCCCAGCCGTCGTCCACGCGCTCGACCTCGCGCGACTCGAACCGGCCGGGTGGCCGCGAGGAGGTTCCGCGCCCTTTGATCGGTTGAGCCATGACCCGATAACTGTACGCTCGTACAGCTATCGCGGCAAGCCTATGCCGGGGCCAGCCGCTTCAGCGCCTCGCCCTGCAGGCGGTAAATGGTCCAGTCGTCCAAAGCCTGCGCACCCAGGCTGCGGTAGAACTCGATCGACGGCGTGTTCCAGTCCAGCACCGCCCACTCCATCCGCTCGCAACCGCGCTGAACCGCCAGCCGCGCCACATGCAGCAGCAACGCCTTGCCGTAGCCACGGCCGCGGTGCTCCGGCTCCACGAACAGGTCCTCCAGCCAGATCCCGGCGCGGCCTCGGAAGGTCGAATAATTGTGGAAGAACACGGCGAATCCCACCGCCCTGCCCTCCAGCCAGGCGAGCACGGTTTCCGCCACCGGCCGCGGGCCGAACAGCGATTCGCGCAGACGCTCCTCCGTTGCCACCACGTGGTCGGCGAGCTTTTCGTAGTCCGCCAGGGCGCGGATCAGGCGCAGGATGTCGGGAACGTCCTCGATCCTGGCCGCGCGGATCTCCATCAGATCTCCACCTCGAACCCCAGTTCCACCACATCCTCGGGCGGCAACCGGTAGAACGCCGTGTTGCGCATGGCATTGCGGCTGAGGAAGACGAACAAGTGCCGGCGCCAGGGCCACAGGATGCCGACCTTGCGAACCGGGATGAGGGTTTCGCGGCCCACGTAATAGGTGATGTTGTGCAGGTCCGCTTCCACGCCCAGCTTACCGCACAGGCGTAGCGCCACCGGGATGTTCGGGGTCTGCATGAAGCCGTAGCGCACGACCAGGCGGAAGATGCCGGGCGCCACGCCGATCACCTGCAGCCGCTCACTGGCCGGCACCCTCGGCTGATCCTCGGTCAACACGGTCAGCAGCAGCACCTGGCTCTGCAGGACATGATGGCGCTGCAGGTGGCGGAAGATGTTCGGCGATACCAGCCCCTGGGCCGAGAAGAACACCGCCGTGCCGGGGATGCGGTAGGGCGGATGCTTCTCGATCTCCCGCGCCAGTTCCTCCGCCGGCCGCGCCAGCTTGCCCCATTGCTGGGCCAGCACGCGGCGACCGCTGCTCCAGGAGTACATGATGGCGAACGCCAGCACGGCGGCGGTCACCGGGTACCAGCCGCCGTCCGCGATCTTGGCCAGGTTGGAGGCGAAGAAGGACAGGTCGAGGCTGATCAGCACCAGCGCCAGCACACCGACCAGCAGCGGGTGCCAGTTGAAGCGGCGGGCGACGAAGAAAGCCAGCACGGTGGTGATCACCATGGTCCCCGCCACTGCGATGCCGTAGGCCGAGGACAGGGCGTCCGACGACTTGAACCCGAGCACCAAACCGAGCGTCGCCAGCATCAGGATCCAGTTCAGGAACGGGATATAGATCTGACCCTGCTCCTCCGACGAGGTCTGCAGGATCTCCAGCGGCGGCAGCTGGCGCAGCTGCACCAGCTGCCGCGTCATCGAGAAGGCACCCGCGATCACCGACTGCGAGGCGATCACCGTGGCCACCGCGGCAAGCGCCACCATGGGATACAGGCCCCAGGCCGGAACCAGGCCGTAGAACGGCTGTTGCGCCTTGGGGTCGCTCAGCAACGCGGCGCCCTGGCCGAAATAGTTGAGCATCAGGGCTGGCAACACCAGCGCAAACCAGGCCCGGCGGATCGGCGTGCGGCCGAAGTGGCCCATGTCGGCATACAGCGCCTCGCCACCGGTCAGGGCCAGGAACACCGCCCCCAGCACGGCGAAGCCGGCGAGGCGGTGGCGCAGGAAGTAGTCCAGCGCATGCCAGGGGTTGGCGGCGCGCAACACTTCCGGGTGGCGGGTGATCCCCACCGCGCCAAGCACGCCGATGGTGACGAACCAGACGATCATCGCCGGCCCGAACAAGGCGCCGATGCCGCCGGTGCCGCGCGACTGCAGCGCGAACAGCAGTACCAGCAGGACCAGCGTGATGGGAATGATGTAGGGATGGAACGCAGGCGTGGCCACGTCCAGCCCCTCGATCGCCGACAGCACCGAAATGGCCGGGGTGATGGTGCCGTCGCCGTACAGCAATGCGCCCCCGAACAGCCCCAGCATCATCAGGATGAAGCGCGAACTGCCCGGCGCCGCCTTCCAGGGATTGAGCAGCGCCACCAGGGCGACGATGCCGCCCTCGCCGCGGTTGTCGGCGCGCATCACGAACAGCAGGTATTTGACCGAGATCACCAGGATCAGCGACCACACGATCAGCGACAGTACCCCCAGCACGTCGTCCTGCGAGGTACTGGCGTGGCCGCTGCCGAAGAAGCATTCGCGGAAGGCGTAGATCGGGCTGGTGCCGATGTCGCCGTAGACCACGCCAAGCGCGCCGACGCTCAATCGCAGCGTGTTGCGATTGTTGTTTTCAGTCATGCCGCGGAGCCTTGGTGGGGGGGTGGGGGTCGCGGTGCCGGGGGCGGCCGCCCCCGCGGGGGGGGGGTTTTTCTGACCCCCCCCCCCCCCTCACCAC